>JAGAUT010000064.1 GCA_017620655.1 Clostridia bacterium
TATTGACTATGTTCGTGTATATAAAGATAAAAACGGCTATGACGAGAGTAACAGACTTACAAAATTCGAGCGCTTTGTAAAAGATATTTGCGACTCATTTGCCACGTTCCGGCATCGTGTTTTAGCTTTTTTCCAAGACCTATGTCTTCAATGCCGTCAGTTCTTTGAGAATTTAATAGGTAAAATTCCTGCTTTATACTGAACAGCAAATTCCAATAATCCGAACAGTTAGGGAAATAAGAATTATGTCTGTCTACAGCACACAAAACATCTTTTTTATATTTCAAAATAACAACGGGTAGTCAGGGCTTTATTTCGATATCGGACTTAAAAAATATGAATTTCATTGTATAATAGAGTATATTTATAAATCCTTTTGAGTATCAGAGGTGAAATTATTGAATATTCTGCATATGAAATATGCTGTTGAGGTTGCGAAAGTGGGTTCACTTAATAAAGCGGCGGAGAGCCTTTATGTGGCTTTGCCGAACATAAGTCGTTCTATCAAAGAACTTGAAGCGGATTTGGGTATAACAGTTTTTGACCGCACAGCAAAAGGAATGGTACTCACTCCGGAAGGTGAAGAGTTTATAAATTACGCAAAAGATATTCTTAAACAAATTGACCAAGTTGAGAATATGTACAAAAGCGGTCAAGTAAAGAAGCAGAAGTTTTCTGTTTCCGTTCCGAGAGCAAGCTATATTTCAGATGCTTTTACAGAGTTTTCAAAAATGCTTTCCAAAGACGCCTGTGATATTTTTTATAAAGAGACAAATTCACAACGTACAATAAATAATATTCTGAATCATGATTACAAACTCGGAATTATCAGATATGCCGAGAATTTTGACAAGTATTTTAAATCAATGCTTGAAGAGAAGGCACTCAGCTACGAAATGGTTACAGAGTTTTCTTATTGTCTGATTATGAGTGCCGATAATCCGCTTGCGAAGAAAGAAGAAATCACTTTTGATGATTTGACAGACTATATTGAAATTGCACACGCTGACCCGTATGTGCCGTCGCTTCCGCTTTCAAAGGTTGTCAAATCGGAGCTTCCCGATAACATTGACCGCAGGATTTTCATTTTTGAAAGAGCAAGTCAGTTTGATTTGCTTTCACAGAATCCTGAAACATTTATGTGGGTTTCTCCTGTTCCTGTGGATACACTTGAACGATATAATCTTGTTCAGAGAAAGTGTGTTGATAATAATAAAGTATATAAAGATGTGCTTATTTATAAAGATGGCTACAAGTTTTCGGAGCTTGATAAAAAGTTTATAACGGCTCTTTGTCAATCAAAACGAAAACATATTAATAATGAAATTTCAAAGACTCGTCTATAAAGGACGGGTCTTGATTTTTTATATCGATATGAGGGTTATCGATATTGATAATACCGATTGAACATTTTAATAATTCCCAACTCCTTTATGTTTTGTTAAGATAGCTATGGTCAAAAGAAAGGAGGCATTACGGTGGAAAAATCGAGCATAACAAAAGCGACTTTAGGCAGACTTCCGCACTATCTTCAGCTTTTGCGAGAACTGTCGGTTGATGATGTTCCGTATATTTCCGCAACCGTGATTGCTAAAAAGCTTTCTCTCGGAGAGGTTCAGGTAAGAAAAGACCTGAGTGCCGTAAGCGGGTCTGGCAGACCGAAGGTAGGTTATAAGACCGCTGATCTGATAAAGAGCGTTGAGGCCCATCTCGGTCAGGGCGATATGACAAATGCCGTTCTCGTTGGTGCCGGGAAACTCGGAAAAGCACTTCTCGAATTTGACGATTTTGAGGACTACGGTGTAAAAATCATAGCCGCGTTCGATTGCAATCAAAACCCGATTAAGTATAATCGCTCTATTGAGATTCTGCCGATGAATGATTTTGATGAATTCTGCAAAAAGAATAATGTAAGAATCGGAATCATAACGGTAGGTACAGGGTCTGCACAGAATGTGTGCGACCGTATGGTTGAAAGCGGAATAACAGCAATCTGGAATTTTGCACCCTGCAACCTCGAGGTGCCTGACGGCATATTATTGAAGCAGGAAAGACTTGCTCTTTCGCTTGCACATCTTAATAATCAGTTATCAAATATGTAAATCATAATTCAGGAGGATATAAAATGGCTACAAAGACTTATGAAATCATCGACGGCGTTGAAAAGCTCACCGAAGCGATTGCTCGTGTGAGAAATGCTCAGCAGGTTTTCGCAACTTACACTCAGGAGCAGGTTGACAAGATTTTCCTTGCAGCTGCTTCTGCCGCAAACAAAGCAAGAATCCCCCTTGCAAAGATGGCTGTTGAAGAAACAGGCATGGGTATTGTTGAAGATAAGGTTATCAAGAATAACTACGCTTCCGAATACATCTACAATGCATATAAGGACACAAAGACCTGCGGCATAATCGAAGAAGACAAGGCTTTCGGCATCAAGAAAATTGCAGACCCCATCGGTGTAATTGCTGCAGTTATTCCCACAACAAACCCCACTTCAACCGCTATTTTTAAGTGCCTTATTGCTCTTAAGACAAGAAACGCTATTATTATTTCTCCTCACCCCAGAGCAAAGAACTGCACAATAGCAGCTGCAAAGCTTGTTCTTGAAGCAGCAGTTGCAGCAGGTGCACCCGAAGGAATCATTGACTGGATTGATGTTCCCTCACTTGAAATGACAAACACAGTTATGAAGGAAGCAGACATCATCCTTGCAACCGGCGGCCCCGGCATGGTTAAGGCTGCTTATTCAAGCGGCAAGCCCGCACTCGGTGTTGGTGCAGGTAACACTCCCGCTATCATTGATGACAGCGCAGACATTCTTCTCGCTGTAAACTCAATCATCCACTCAAAGACATTTGATAACGGTATGATTTGTGCTTCCGAGCAGTCCGTTATCGTTATGGAAAGCATTTACGATATTGTTAAGGAAGAATTTGCAGCAAGGGGCTGTTACTTCCTCAACGCAACTGAGACAGAAAAGGTAAGAAAGACAATCATCATCAACGGTGCTCTTAATGCAAAAATCGTTGGTCAGCCCGCAGCAAAGATTGCAGAGCTTTCCGGTGTAACTGTTCCCGAAGGAACAAAGATTCTTATCGGTGAGGTTGAAAGCGTTGATATCAGCGAAGAGTTTGCTCACGAAAAGCTTTCACCTGTTCTTGCAATGTATAAGGCAGAAAGCTTTGAGGATGCACTTTCAAAGGCAGAGCACCTTGTTGCAGACGGAGGCTACGGCCACACATCTTCACTATATGTAAATGAAGTTACAGAAATTGAAAAAATCAATGAGTTTGCCGCTAGAATGAAGACTTGCCGTATCCTTGTTAACACCCCCTCATCACACGGCGGTATCGGCGACCTTTACAACTTCAAACTTGCTCCCTCGCTCACACTCGGCTGTGGCTCATGGGGCGGTAACTCCGTTAGTGAAAACGTTGGTGTTAAACACCTTATCAATATTAAAACTGTTGCAGAAAGAAGGGAAAATATGCTTTGGTTCCGTGCACCTGAAAAGGTATATATCAAGAAAGGCTGTCTTCCCGTTGCACTCGACGAACTCAAGAACGTTATGGGCAAGAAGAGAGCATTCATCGTAACAGA
>JAGAUT010000065.1 GCA_017620655.1 Clostridia bacterium
ATACGCTTCCTTCACAAGAGCCTTCTTCATACAGGAACACATTTTAAGTCCTGCATATCCGGTGTCAGAACACTTCTTACAGGAATATACTATATCAAGATAGTTTTCCGGTTTGCCACTCATTTTCAGAATACGTCTTTTATCGTCCTGCAGCTCTTCGGTTTCTTTTTTAATTGCTTCAATTCGCTCGTCAAGTCCGTTTTTTCCGTCAAGCGCTGCCTTGTAAATTTTGAGACCTGTCGCATTGAGAGCGGTGTCTATCTGACGAAGGACAGGACATTTTTCATACATCTCTGCCTGACGTGACTCAAGCTTTCTTTCGGCATCAGCACGTTTATTTTCGTATTCATTTTGTACTTTTTCAATTACCTGTCTTGAGTATCCCATAAGCTCCTCCGGACAAAAAATTATATTCTGATAAGAGATATTTTATCACATTTTTTGTGTTTGGTCAACATTTTTTATAAATACATACAAATTACAAGCAAATTTTGTGTTTTTTGGCTTGACAAAAATGTGTTGGTGTGTTAAAATATTTAAGCGTTCTGAGAAAAACCAAATAATAATCGAGGTGTAGCGCAGTTGGTAGCGTACGTGGTTTGGGACCATGGGGCCGCAGGTTCGAGTCCTGTCACCTCGACCAGTCTAGAACCTCGACAAGCAATATCGCGTGCCGAGGTTCTTTTTTATTTCAGGTTTTGTTCTCGCGTTTGGTTTTGACACGTTATAAATACTCAAACAAAAAAAGGAGTCCGATTTATTCGGACTCTGTTTTTATATTTTATTAACCAAAATAAATCTCATACCAGAGAAGGAACGTATAAATAACATAAACCTTTCTCCAGTTGTCGGAATTTCCGCCAATGTATTCGTCAAAGATTGCCTTGATTTCGTCTACATTGAAGAACTTTTCAGCAATGTCGCTGTCAAATAGACGCCTTACATCACCGTTGTATCTTTCGTCAGCCATCCACATTCTTATGGGAACGACAAAGCCCAGCTTCTTTCTGTAAGCAATTTCTTCTGGAAGCACATTCAATGCGGCACGTCTTAGGGCAAGCTTGTTGTGCTCGTCTTCTGAATTTACCTTGTACTTTGACGGCATACGGGAAGCAATGTCAAATATACGAAGATCGGTAAGAGGCATTCTTACTTCAAGTCCTGCCGCCTTTGACATCTTGTCTACATTCAGATAAATGTCGCCCTCAAGCCATACTTGAATGTCAATGTCGCTCATTTTAGAAAGAGGATCAAGTCCCTCGTTTTCTTCATAGAGCGGCTTTACAAGATCAATGGGAAGAAAGTCTCCGTTGTAGTTCTTTAAAATTTTCTGCTTTTCTTCTTCCTTCATAATGTTGGTGTTGCCGACATAGAAGGTCTTTAAATTGTCACCGTAACGCTCGGCGTTTCTGTACATGTTGTAACCACCGAAAAATTCGTCTGCACCTTCACCGCTGTAGCATATTTTTGTGCCCTTTGCGGTTGCCTTGCAGCCGAGAGCGAACGCAACGGCAGAAGCATCACCAAGCGGTACTTCCATGTTTTCCATAACATATCTTACCGCACCGAAATAGTCCTCGGGTTCAACAAGACATCTGTTGAACTTTCTGCCAAGAATCTCGGCTGTTTTGACTGCAATTCTCGATTCGTCAAGTCTTTCGTCGTTGTAGCCGACACAGTTGCATGCTGCAGCGTCAGACATCGCAAGAACGTAGGATGAATCAACACCGCCCGAAAGAAAGCTCTCCACGTGTTCATCCTTATCCTTGACTTCAAGCATGACTTTTTTCACTGTCTCGTGAAGCTCCTCTGCCCAAGATTCAAGTGACTTTGAGTTGTCGGGTTTAAAGGTGGGCTTCCAGTAGCGGACAATTTCCTTTTTGCCTCTGCACCATGTCATATAACGACCCGGCATAAGCTTCATAATACCTTCAAAAAAGGTCTCATCGCCCGTCGTGTAGGTCATTGTCAGATAAATGGACAGCATTTTTTCGTTCAAAGACTTTACAAAACCGTCCTGCTTCATAATGTCTCTTATCTGAGTACCGAATAAAAGAGATCCGTTAGCTGTTTCGTAGTAGTACATTGGAACTGTGCCGAACTGGTCGCGGAAAAGTATGTATGTTTCTTTTTCAGAATCGTAAAGCACAAATGAGAACATGCCGTAGATGTGAGAGGGAAGGGAGTAACCCCACTTTTCGTATCCCTTTACTATGATTTCACTTTCTCTGTCGGCTCTTGAAAGACCTTGCTTTATCCCAAGCTCTTCACAGAGGGATTTGTGGTTTCTTATGTGGCCGCTGTATGTTTTTATTTCTACCATTTGTTATTCACCCTTTTTGCGTAGAATATATTCCAAGGGCATTATATCATATAATAATGAATTTGTCAAAAGAAAAGACCGCAAAACGCGGTCTTTTTCTATAAATTATTTGTCAAGTAAACCTTCAAGCAAATCGGTTTCGCAAAGTCCATTGTCCGTAGCTCTCAGGGTCTTGACTTCGTACATTCCGAAACCAACCTTCAAGGATTTGCCCATGAAAGTCACTTCACAGCTCTGCTTTTCGTCTGTGGGATTGAAGAGTCTTATAATGTAGCCTTCACCGTCCTCTGCCGCTTTGAATGTTGTACATTCAATAAGGTCATTGCCTGAAAGTGAAAGGGGAGACACAGGTTTTTCACCCACACCCGTAGGATAGAAGGAGTAAACCATGGGCTGCATGTTGAAGTGTCTTGCGCTTCTTCCGGCACCATCGAGTATTTCCTTTTCGGAGCCTATGTCAAACTTGAAAGAAAAGTCACGCTCGCCCTGCTCAATGTAGGGAGTGTATCTGTCCTGAGGCATAACCTTTCTGGTTCTTATGGGATGTGCACAGTAGGATGCGGAACGGAGAAGTGTAATGTTAAGTATACCGTCATTCTGGTCAAAGCTTGAGCCGTAAACTCCGTTGTTTATAGCACAAAGTCCCTTGCCGTCACCAACAAGACAGATGTACTTCTGGGATACGTTTTCGAGTAAATCTTCTTTGAGTTTTTCTCTGCCGTAAGCCTCTTCGCCGATGTTTACCTTGGCAAAGGAAGTGGGAACTGCCATCTTTATCATCTTCTGCTTTTCTACCCATACAACTCTGACGTCAACTTTGAGACCGTCTTTCTTTGAAAGGTAGTACTTTACAACAGCACGTGAGCTTTCGTAGCAGAATACTGCTTCAATAACGGTTCTTACATCACCGCTTTCAATAACGTGAACAGCAGGGATGGGATTGTCAATACAGCAAAACTCTTTTGTTTCTTCGGGTGTTGCAAGACGGAATGAGCCGATTTTGTTCTTGAAGGAGTAAACCATCATGCCCCACGGGTCGTGGTCATCCTGATAAACATCAAGTGCAAAAGCACCGCTCTTTACATAGTTTTCACCGTTCTTTGCATATGTGTCAACAAGACCTGTGGACTTGTTTATTTCAATATGTAATTCGCCGTTGTCAAATATAAAGTGAGTAGCATTCTCGTCACAAACAGCTTTTGGCTTTGCAGGAATGGTGTCAAATGCACAGTCAAAACGGTTTAAGCTCATTGGCTCAAGCGTTGCATTGAAAACAACTCTCTTTCTCCATTCAAGGGGAATTGTGCTGTTTTCCTTTTCGCACTGAGAGGGGACAACTTTGCCGTTCTTGTCGATAAGTCTCGGCTGTAAAAACTCAATGTTCCAGTTCTGATCCCAGAGCATAAATTCGCAGTACATATCTGTATTGATTGGATATGGATAAGGGTTATATGCAAAGAAGGGAATTTTGTCGGAATCTGCCTTCTTCTGACCCGAAGCGAGTGCAAAGAAAGCACGAGCTTTGATACGGGAGAGAATTTCAAGTGCGTGGTCAAGCATTCTCAGTGCCATTTCTTCAACAGGCTGAATGGATGAGCCGGGGATTGAGTCGTGGAACTGAACCGTGAGAATGTCGTAAAGTGCTTCTGCAAATTCCTTTTCGGGATACTTCATAAGACCGTTTAAGGAAGCCTGCGAAGCCATAATTTCAGCAAGGTTGAATACATTTTCAGCCTGTCTGTATCTCTGCTTGATTCTCACCTGGCTTGTGTAGCATCCGACTGCCCAGGGAACAAGACTTGTGTCAACAACGGGAAGTCTGTCCTTGTGTTCTTTGTTTACAAGCGAGATGTAGTCGTCGGCTGTTGAGTGGATAAGTTCAACATCCTTTGATGCAACCTCTGCCTGAAGTGCTGTAATGTCGTCTAAATCCTTCTTTGAAGGACCGCCGCCGTGGTTGCCGATTCCCCAAAGACAGAGGAAAAAGTCGTCTTCCTTGCATCTGTCAATGTAGCCGCGGATTTTAACTGCTGCCTGACCCTTGGGTGAGTTGTAACCGCCGAGGATTCTGACAGCCGTAACCTCTGAGCCGTCGTAACCCTTCCATGTAAATTCGTCAGAATCAAGATGCATGTGCTCTTCACTGGGACGCATGAACATGTAACCCTCGTAGCCTGTTTTCTTGAGTATCTGAACAAGACCTCTTGTGTGGCCGAATGGGTCAAAGTTGATTGCAACTGTGGGGACTTTTCCGAACTTTTCAAGGAAGTATTTTCTTCCTTCCATAATCTGTCTTACGAAAAATTCACCGCTGGGAAGATTGCAGTCGGGCTGAAGATGCCAACCGCCCATGATGTTCCATTTGCCTTCTTTGACAAGTCTCTGAATGCGTTCAAATAAGGGCATGTCGTATTCTTCAATCCATTTATATAAAAGTGCCTCGTTGTGGCAGAAAACAAATTTGTCGTATTCCTCGCAGAAATCTGCCGCAATTCTGAATGTGGAGAGTGCTTCGGCAGCACCTTCCTCCCATTCCCACTGCCAAACGGGGTCGAGATGTGCGTTACATACTAAATGGAGCTTTTTAGCCATAGTTTTGCCTCCTTGAAGGGATTTGAAATTCATATTTCTACATAAGAATTTTAGCATAGAGGGGACAAAGTGTCAAGAAAATATTTAGATCAGTGCGAGTGATTTTTAGTATAATAAAAACACGGCACACAACCGTGTTTCTATTTCTTTTCTTTTCGTTCTAAATGCTTCTTTAATATAATGTTGATGTATTGCGATAAAGACCTGTCATCATATTCTGCTTCTTCACGAAGCTTTTCCAAAAGGTCGCCGTCGATTGTTATGCTGATTTTTTCTTTAAGCGGTCGCACTTTATATCACCCATAATGAATTATACTATATGATATGACAGTGTATGGAAAAGTAGGATAAAGTTGCATAAAGTGGTACGTTTAACCATAATATAATGTGATAGAATAAAGTCGCATAGCAGAATAATATTGTCTGGAAAGGAATGATTTCAATGAAATCTTTAAAGAAAATCGGTCTTTTAGTTGTAGTTTGCACCTTAATTGTTGCAGCTCTTTCTGTTGTGACGAGTGCTAAAACATACACCGGTACAAAATATGGTTATAAGAGTGACTATATTTATGTTCATACAACAAAGGCGAATGCAACAATTCCTTTGACAATTGCAAAGGGAACAGTTCGTACATCTGAAAATGCAGATAGATATGATTGCGCTGGTAGCACTTCTGTTCCAATGTATGCATCATATGAAGTAAAGATAAGTCGTTGGAATGGAAGTTCGTATGTACTGGAGAGCAATTATGATATATATTGTAAATCAACTCATACTATAAATTTGAAAAAGGCAAATTCAGATTATAAAATTCAAATTTATCAGTGGAAAGTGAAAACCACACTTGATTCATATATAAATAAAGGAAAAATTGCATTTAGTGACACAATGTACTTACGTGAATCCCCATATTGGTATAAATTGCCTAAATATTCAACAGGGACATTGAAGAATTGTTCAATGTATTCCAAAAACCCCCATTAAGTTTATAGAATAATTGTTCTGCTATGCAAAATTCCCCGATGTTGTTTAAACATCGGGGAATCGTTTTATCCGAGATATTAACCTAAGAATCAGTACCTAAAAACATTGGTGCTAAGTTCTTTTCTTTTTGCTTACTTTTTCTTTTCAGCAAAGAAAAAGTAAGTTACGCCTTGAGATTAGCTTCAAGAGTAGCAAGCTCGTCAAGGAGTTCCTTGGGCATTGTGTCGCCGATCTTAGCGTAGAATGCCTTGATGGAATCGAGGTCTTCAATCCAGCTAGCCTTGTCAACGCTGAGGAGTTCCTTCATTACTTCGGGAGCAATGTCAAGACCTTCAACATCAATGTCTTCGGGCTTGGGAAGATAACCGATTTCACATTCAACAGCATCAACCTTGCCTTCGCATCTTGCGAGGATCCAGAGAAGAACTCTGAGGTTGTCACCGAAGCCGGGCCAGATAAATTCGCCTTCAGCGTTTGTTCTGAACCAGTTAACGTGGAAAATCTTGGGAGCGTTTTCAGCCTTTAAGCCCATTGCGAGCCAGTGACCGAAGTATTCGCCCATATTGTATCCGCAGAAGGGAAGCATAGCCATGGGGTCACGACGAACTACGCCGAGAGCACCTGCAGCTGCAGCTGTTGTTTCGGAAGCCATGATAGAGCCAACGAATGTACCGTGCTGCCAGTTCTTGGACTGGTAAACGAGGGGTGCAGTCTTAGCACGTCTGCCGCCGAAGATGATAGCGGAGAGGGGCACACCTGTTGTGGAGTTGAATTCAGAAGAAATGCAAGGACAGTTCTTTGCAAGAGCAGTAAATCTTGAGTTGGGGTGAGCACCGCTTGTTTCAAGCTTCCTAGACTTGTCGTATGTCTTGTAATCCCACTTGTTGCCTCTCCAGTTGATATCGTTAACGGGAGGATTGTTGTCGAGACCTTCCCACCAAACTGTGTTGTCGTCAAGGTTGTGAACAACGTTTGTGAAGATTGTGTCTCTCATTGTTGTGTGAAGTGCATTGGGGTTGGACTTTTCGTTAGTACCGGGAGCAACGCCGAAGAAACCGTTTTCAGGGTTAACAGCGTAGAGTCTGCCGTCCTTGCCGACTCTGATCCAAGCAATATCGTCACCTACGCACCATACCTTGTATCCCTTCTTAGCAAGGAATTCCGGAGGAATGAGCATAGCGAGGTTTGTCTTACCGCAAGCAGAGGGGAATGCAGCTGCAACATACTTTGTTTCGCCGTCGGGATATTCAACGCCGAGGATAAGCATGTGTTCAGCCATCCAGCCTTCCTTACGTCCGAGGTAGGAAGCGATTCTGAGAGCAAAACACTTCTTGCCGAGAAGAACGTTTCCGCCGTAACCGGAGTTAACGGAAGCAATGTAGTTGTATTCGGGGAAGTGGCAGATGTATCTCTTTTCTTCGTCGATGTCAGCCTTGGCATGGAGACCCTTGATGAAGTCGGGGTTGTCTCCGAGAGCATCGAGAACGTACTGACCTGCTCTTGTCATAAGGAGCATGTTGAGTACAACGTAGATAGAGTCTGTAAGTTCGATACCGATCTTGGAGAAGTCAGAACCAACAACACCCATGGAGTAGGGGATAACGTACATTGTTCTGCCCTTCATTGCACCCTTGTAGAGGGGTGTGAGCTTTTCTTTTGCTTCTTCGAGACCCATCCAGTTGTTTGTTGGGCCTGCATCGTGCTTTTCCTTTGTGCAGATGAATGTTCTGCCTTCAACTCTTGCTACGTCGTTAACTGCTGTTCTGTGGAGATAGCAGTTAGGGAGCTTTTCTTGGTTGAGCTTTTCGATTTCGCCTGTTGCACAAGCTTCAGCTCTGAGAGCGTCAGTCTGTTCATCAGAACCTGTAATCCAGACAATCTTGTCGGGCTGTGTGAGTTCGGCCATTTCTTTGACCCACTCGTTGACATACTTGTTGTTTGTCATGGTGTAAACCTCATTGGGTTTTGTAATATATTTTTTATTTTTTACAAATAATTCAGTATCGAAAGAAAATTTTCCCTCCCATACCATAATAGATTATAACAGAATTTTTGTCAAATGCAATAGCTTTGACGATTTTTTGTCAAATTGTTTAATGTTTATTAAAATTACATACTTGTCATTATGATTTCACACGCCTGCAATCTTATTCCGAAATGACATCATAACAGCTAAAAACCTCTCATATACTCAAAGTAAGAGAGGTGACAGATTTGAAAGACTATATAGAAGAACGAGCCAAAGCTCTGGCAGAATACATAATCGAAAACGGTGCAACAGTGAGGGATGCTGCAAAGCAATTCGGAGTCAGTAAAAGCACGGTGCATAAGGATGTGGGAATAAGACTTAAAACGATAAATAAATGCCTTTATGTCAAGGTAAAGGCAGTGCTTGATAAGAACAAGTCCGAACGACATATAAGGGGAGGACTGGCAACAAAGGAAAAATATCTCAATATGCGTTAATTTTTTTGTTTTTGTGTTGCAATGTGTGAGTTTTTGCGGTATTATAATATGTGGAAATATTGTATAAAAAGAAAGGAAATGTAAAATGAAAATAGGCGTACTTGTAAATCTTGATAATAATGTCGAAGCCGAGATTAAAAAGGTTCGTGACTTAGGTCTTTATTCCTGCCAGCTCAGCTGCTGGAATATGAATATGTATACCGACGAAATAGCTGAAAGAGTCAATAAGGCGACAAAAGAATACGGTGTCACCGTTTCCACCGTCTGGGGCGGATGGCAGGGTCCCGGAGTTTGGGACTTTTATGACGGCCCCGTAACACTCGGTCTTGTGCCGGTTGATTTTCGCTATGCAAGAATAAAGGATGTTATGGCGGCATCGGATTTTGCAAAGAAAATCGGCGTAGAAAATGTAGCAACCCACGTTGGCTTCCTTCCCGAAACTCCCAATACAGAAGAGTATCACTCTTTGGTATGCGCCCTCAGATATCTTGCACAGTATATTAAGAATAACGGTCAGTATTTTCTCTTTGAAACGGGACAGGAAACACCTGTAACACTTCGAAGAACAATCGAGGATATCGGAACGGATAACCTCGGTATAAACCTTGACCCCGCAAACCTCATTCTTTACGGTAAGGCAAATCCCGTTGATGCTTTGGATGTGTTCGGTAAGTATGTTCGTGACGTTCACGGCAAGGACGGCTGCTATCCCACAGACGGCAGAAACCTCGGTGAAGAAATGCCTCTTGGTGAAGGTAAGGTCAATTTCCCTGCATTTATTGCAAAGCTTAAGGAAATCGGCTATGACGGACCTATCACCATTGAAAGAGAAATCTCGGGAGAAAAGCAGATTGAAGATATCAGGAATGCAAAGGCACTTCTTGAAAAGCTGATATAAAAGAAAAGGAAGATGGAATATGCTTAATTTTGCAATCATAGGCTTTGGCGGCCTCGGAAAAGTCCACTTCAGAAATCTTAAAGAAGTTATGAAAGT
Organism: Clostridia bacterium; assembly: GCA_017620655.1. Classification (GTDB taxonomy): domain Bacteria; phylum Bacillota; class Clostridia; order Oscillospirales; family CAG-382; genus UMGS1387. The sequence goes on from JAGAUT010000065.1 coordinate 9,361, forward strand.
GGAAAAGGATATAAACCTCGTTGCAATTTGTGACGTTGAGGAATCTGCTTTTACTTCGCAGGTTCAGATGAATATAAGCACAGAAAATGCTCACCTTGATGTTTCAAAGTATAAGTTCTATAAGGATGCCGAAGAAATGTTCGATAAAGAACAGCTCGACTTTGTTATCACGGCACTTCCTACATACCTTCATGCACCCATCGCCATAATGGCAATGGAAAGAGGAATACACGTTTTCTCCGAAAAGCCAATGGCAGTAAACGAGGAACAGGCACAGGCAATGCTGGATGCGTCAAAGAAGAATAACGTTAAGCTTCTTATCGGTCAGTGTATCCGTTATTTCCCTTCGTATAACGCAGTCAAAAAGCTTGTCGAAACAGAAGAATACGGGAAGGTAAGATTTGCAAACTTTGTTCGCTGGAGTATGCTTCCCAGATGGAGCTGGCAAAACTGGTTTGTGGATGAAAAGAAGAGCGGCGGCGTTGTGCTTGACCTTCATGTGCATGACCTTGACTATATCAGCCATGTTTTCGGTAAACCCAAGAGCGTTTATACAAAGTCTTCCCGTAATTCTGTAGACCACGATACAATCGCTACTCTCTTCAATTATGACGGTATGGTTGTTACTGCTTCATCCACATGGGGTATGCAGTTAAAATATCCTTTTACGGCTGAATTTACCGTAGCATTTGAAAGGGCAACGGTTGAACTCAAACGCGATAAACTCATGATTTATACCGAAACCGAAGCAAGAGAGCTTGAAGCACCCCATGAAGAATTTGGTCTTCCCTCCGACGACGGTTATGTCAATGAAATGATTGACTTTATCGAATGTATCAAGAATGATACCGTAAGTAAAATCAATCCTCCCGAAGCATCAAAACTCACCGTTGATATCGCCTATGCTGAAAAACAGTCGGCTGTTGAGGGTAGAGAGGTTGAGATACTGTAAGGTAAACTTAATAATGAGAGAAAGAGGACAGCTTTTTTGGCTGTCCTCTTTTGATGTGGGTTGTACAAACGCAGCAAGATCATTGTCAATCATTCTTCTAAAGATATAGCACTTGTTTTCAAAAGAATGACATATCAAACCAGAATCTACTGGTATAAAATTGTTATAAAACAAAAGTAGCAAAACAAAAATTTTGCTACTTTTGTTTTATGAATTGCAACGCAACCACGTATCAAGCACAACCGTTTGATAATCCAAATGAGTTTAATTATTATTCATTAAACCAATTAAGTCGTCTAAATATAGTATTTCATGATTACATATTTTAGTATTTTTATCGACATAACACCAGTTAGTTTCTGTCAAAGTGAGCAATTTGGGCTTGGGATATATTAAAACAATTTGCTTTTCATACTTTTCGCTTTCATCTTCTAGATATAATTTTGTTCTGAACAACCTTGTTTCTCGACGATAATCCTTGGCGATTTCTGGCTCAGTGCCAGAATTCACATAAACATTATAAATGTATTTATTAAAGCGTCTAACTTCAAAATAATAAAATTCACCTGCTTTCTCAAAATTCCATCTACTATTGTTTTGAAAATGAGTAAGTACAACAACTTTATAGTTTTTTTCACCCTTTTCAAAAAAATATGTAGGAAGTACTCTTTTGCCAAAAATTAATAATATTATTCTTCTAATGTGGTTTACTTTAGCGCTACATTTTTTTGTCAATGTAAAATCAAGTTGTAACATTTTTATTATGTACCAAATCAACTTACACATCAAGTATATCAAAAACACAATTAAAAAGAACGCCAAAATATACATTAAAATAGGACTTACTGTTATTAATGCTAAAGCTACTGTAACAAGAAGAATGATTATATAAAACACGTTTTACCACCTATCAATTTTTATATTTATCTACATGCCAAATCAAGATCTTGTCTTTCCATAGTGCCTCGTCTACAGCATCGCAAATAAATGTAAACAACAAATGGGAAATAAAAAAACATATACATCAAATGACATGTCATAAATGCGAAATAATCTTTGGCATAGAAAACATATGTTGAGTTATTTAAAATTTCTTCTAATCTCCCAGTCAATGATAGATAGACCGTTTGATAAATAGCCGTGGTTAAAACACTCAACTTTCCTAGCACCGTTGATACTGCACCAAGTTTGGTCATACACAAAAACGCTCTTATCAATTCGCCCGGGATTAAAACAAAAACTGCTTCCTTTTTCCAATTCAGGCAATTGTTATGCGCATAAAAAGTAGTTATATCTTTTTTCATTAAAAATCCAATCCCACTTAATGACACAATAAGCACAATCGGTGCAACTACAGTAAACATTACAATGTAATACATTGTACCATTACCCAGAAAATGTCGAACCAGAGAATTAAATACAAACTCGAATATTACCGTCGTCATATAATTAACAAAATTAGTGATAAAGCAGTATTTAATCATGATTTTTACCAATGATTTGTTAAATTTCATTTCACATCAAAATATAATCCTGCAGTACAAGCAAGATAACAACTACCAACACATGTGCCATCACAGCTATTATCACATGAACTACATATTCCAGAACCATTTGTAGTATAACAGTTATCTGAGCACTGTTGCACACAAGTGTACAGACACTCTCCATCACAGCCGGTGCAGCCCAATGTATAATCGGTACATGCGTTTTTTACAGATACATCTTCAATATAATTATCAATAAATAAATTTTGCATAACATCTTCCCTTTCTAATGATTAAAATTAGACTTGTTAATAAAATATTTGGTTTTGGTTTTTCCTTCAACAAACAATTCTCCTGTTGTTTTCTCAACAGAAAGGTTTACGGGTTCTTTCATGATATTAAAAAAAATTTTTTCAAATTCTTTTTGCAAAATATGTGATTGCGGCAGTTCATCAAAGCTAAACACTTTAAATTCAAACTTGTTTTCATCATATATTACTTGGAATCTTGATACACCTCAATTCTACCACATCACCCAATTGTTGTCAACACCACCAATTTAACACCAAAAATCCCCGACCGCTTGCCTTAATGGCGGTCGGGGATTGCTTTAATAGTGCATCTGGTGTTAAATTCTCATATACGAAATTGTCGGTGCTAAAACCTTTTCTTCTTGCTTACTTCTTCTTTTCCGAAAAAGAAGAAGTAAGTTAAACCCCTCTGAACTGCTGAGAATACAGTGTCGCATACGTACCGCCTGCACCCATCAGCTCGTCGTGACTGCCTTTTTCGGTGATTATACCGTCTTCAATAACGGCAATTTCGTCTGCATTCTTGATGGTCGAAAGCCTGTGTGCAACAACGATGGTTGTACGTCCCTTGCAAAGCTCGTCAAGAGACTGCTGAATAAGAATTTCTGTCGAGTTGTCAAGGGCGCTTGTGGCCTCGTCAAGGATAAGAATAGGCGGATTTTTGAGGAATACTCTTGCAATGGATAACCTCTGCTTCTGACCGCCCGAAAGCTTGACGCCGCGCTCACCGATCTGCGTGTCGTAGCCGTTTTCAAGTGACATTATATAGTCGTGAATGTTGGCTCTTTTTGCAGCTTCGATTACCTCTTCGTCTGTGGCATCGAGCCTGCCGTAGAGTATGTTTTCCTTTATGCTGGCGTTGAAAAGATAAATGTCCTGCTGAACAATGCCAATAGCACTTCGAAGGGAACGTCTCGTTATAGTATCAATGTTTTTGCCGTCTATCAGGATTTCACCTTCGTGGGCATCGTAGAACTTGGGGATAAGATGACAGATTGTTGTCTTGCCGCCGCCGGATGGACCGACAAGGGCATATGTTTTTCCTTTGCCTATGTCAAGACTTACATTTTTGAGTACGTTTACGGAATCTGTATAACCGTATGTGACGTTTTTGAATTCAATGTGACCCTCAACCTTTTCGATATCTTCTGCATCTTCAGCATCCTTTTCGGGATTTTCGTCAAGCACCTCAAGAAATCTCTTGAAGCCTGTAAAGCCGTCTTGGAACTGTTCGGTAAAGTTTATAAGCGTCATGACAGGCTGAGTGAATAATGTTACCGAAACAACAAATGCAGAATAGTCGCCGAAGGAAATTGCACCGTCATACAGGAAGAAGCCGCCTGCAATGAGGACAATTACGTTGAAGATGTCGTTGATGAATGCCGTGGAGGAATGGAAACGTCCCATGGCATTGTATGCCTCGGTTCTCGCTTCAATAAACTCCTTGTTTCCTTCCTCAAACTTTTCCTGTTCCTTTTCTGCGTTGGTAAATGCCTTGGTTACACGAATGCCGGAAATACTGCTTTCAAGCCTTGCGTTGATTTCGGCAACAGCCTTGCGGCTGGCAAGAAAAGCGGCACTCATTCTTCTTCTGAGTATTGCCGCGGCAAAAATCAAAAAGGGAACGCAGGCAAATATTATAAGCGTAAGATATATGTTGATTGTTGAGAGATAACAGAACGAAATAATAATGGTGATACCTGAAATTATTAAGTTTTCAGGACCGTGGTGTGCAAGCTCCGTTACACTCATAAGGTCGTTTGTCATTCTTGACATCAGCTTGCCCGTTTCGTTTTCGTCATAGAAAGAATAGGGGAGCTTTTCAAGATGGCGGAACATGTCGCTTCTCATCTGTGCCTGCATTTTGACACCCATGACGTGACCCTTGTACTGGATGAAATAGTTGAGAAGCATCTTGCACAGATAAAGGCATAACAGCGATATGCCGAAAATTACTATCATGCGATAGTTTCTGTTCGGTATAAGCTCGTTCAGCATTTCCCTTGTGATTATCGGGTAGACAATACCGATGAGCGACACCAACAGTGACGCCAGCATGTCAAGAACAAAGAGCTTTTTGTGGAATTTGTAGTAGGATAAAAATCTTTTGATCATTTTGCTTCCCTCAAAATTTAAAGGACGGTTTTGCCGTCCTTTTTTTTGCTTGATTAGTTCATTACGGCTGCCATTATGTCATAGAAAGAATCGGAATACTGGGGAACATCGCTGAATCTGTAGCCGTCTTTTCTGACATTCTCAAGAATTGTTTCTCTGTCGGGAATTATTCCGAGACACCTGTTGATCATCATGACTGCATCTTCACGTGTCAGCTTTTCATCGGGGCGGAAATTACCTTCATAGTCGGGTTTTATTATACCTGCACCGTAGAGAACGCAGATGTTGTCCTTACCCCAGTGTCCGTCAATGTCGGAGAACACGTTGATTCCGAGTGTTCCGTCAAAGCCGAATACACGGAAAAGAATTGTTGCAAATTCGGCACGGGTGATGTTTCCGTAAGGATTGAATGTGCCGTCTTCATAGCCCTTTATGTATCCCTTGCCCTGACAGAAAGCAACAGGCTTTTCGTACCAGAAGCCTTCTTCGCAGTCTGTGAATTCATGGGTGTATTTTTTTGAATTGTCAAAATCGTCGCAGAGTCTTGAAATGAGGGTTGCAGCCTCTGCACGTGTTATGTTGCCCGATGGGTTGAATGTGCCGTCCTCGTAGCCGTTTATGTAGCCTGCGTTGTCGGCGGAAGGCTTTGCAGAGGAGTACACGGCACTGAAAATAGTGTCGCCGTAAATCTTTGTGTTTTCTGCATCTGCAATTGTGTCGCCGCCTGTTGACCAGCCTATAAAGTATTTACCGTCCTCGGGAATTACCGTCGGAATCTTCGAAGGCTTTTCACCAAAGAGTACAAGCTCTGAGGAAAGTCCTAAAAGATGACCGTCACCCTCGTTGTAGAATACGTTGCAAACAACTGTTGAGGGGTATTTGCCTTCGCTCTGTGTTTTTGCGGGTTCAACAAAAGATGTCACATATGAGCCGATTGTCTGTGCGATGATGTATATACGGTAGTCGTAGTCACTCATAAGACCGGAGGCGGTGTATGAGGAGCTGAGACCCGAAATGCCCGAAATTTCTTTTACTGTGCAGAACTCGCTGTCGGTGATTACAAGAGTGTATCCGAGAACATCGCCGATTCCGTCGGGCTTTTCCCACTTGACTCTGACAGAGTCTGTACCTGCGTTTACCGAAATGTTAAAATCTGCAACCCTTGCACATTTTGCACTTCCTGTTACAATCGGTTTCGGATTGTCGTTTGTCTCGGGAGTTTTATCTGTCTCGGGAAATTCCTCGTCCGAAGGCTTTTCTTCATCCAAAGGTGTTTCCTCGCTTGCAGTATTGTCACTATCTTCGGGATTATTGTCTTCTGCAGGTGTTTCATCATCAGAGGGTGTTTCATCTATGGAAGGTGTTTCGGTTTCTCCGCTGTTGACATCTGTTTCAGGGACTTTGTCACCAGCGGGAGTTTCGTCTTCGGCAGGCTTTTCATCTTCTGCGGAAGTTTCGTCCTTGTCCGGTGTGTCCGTTTCGCCGCCATCCGACTTTGCCTCGGGGAAAATATATTCAGCCTCAAACAGTGCACTGTTCTGTCCTTCGCCGTTGTAGGAGCTTTTTTTCTGACTCTTGTTCATTACAACAAGACCTGCATACCAACCGTTGACCTTGCCTGTAATATCCTTGGTTGCAACCTTGATACAGTCCTCGGTAAGGGAAGAGGGTTCAACGCCGTCTTTTAGTCTGAAGCTGACACTGCTTATGAGTACGTCGCCAGAGGATGCATCAATGAAGGGATAGTCGCTGGGAAGCATCCATGCATAGAGAACGTAGCCCTCCTTTGTGTTGATAAGCTTGTCAGCACCTCTTCCGACGTCGGTCACGATAGTGTTGCTGTAAGAGGATACAACATCAAGAAGAAAGCTTGCCGATGAGCCGTCGGAGGAGTGTTTTGGAACCGCCTCGGGAACAACGTTGCCGTATTTGTCTAAAAGTTCAAGAACAGAGCTGTCGTAGTCAAAACTGCAGTAGCCGACAATTGCCGTCTGACTTGCAATGTAGAATTTGAGATCAACCGTCTCCAGCTGCTCGTTGTAGCTTACGACTATTTTTTGCTTTGTTGGTGCTCCTTCCTCTGCCGCAACGCCAATGGAAAGGCAGGCAATAATAAGGAATACCAATGAAAAAACGAGTAAAAATCTGTTCTTTTTCATTTTCCGACCTCCAAAATACAGCTTGTTACAACAATATTCTATACTAAATGTTGTGTTTTTTCAATAGTCAATTTGAATTTTTCGGACGAAAACATGAAAAGTTTTCGGATTGCAAATAAATCCATAAAAAACGGGTAAAATTTATATAAAATATCTGTTCGGAAGGTCGGTATGTATGAAAGAGCAAAACAGGGTGTCTGCCGTGGTGCTGGCGGGAGGCTTCGGTACACGTCTTTATCCGCTTACGGAAAATAAACCCAAACCGCTTGTGAAGATTCTGGATACCGAGGTGCTTGATTTCCTGCTTGAAAAGCTGGAGTCGGAAGGCGTGACAAGCATTACTGTCTCCACTCATTTTCACTCGGAAAAAATAGAGAAGCTGTGCCGGGAAAAACATCCTTCTGCCGAATGTAAAAAGGAGACGGTTCCATTGGGTACTGCAGGCGGAGTGAAGTTCTGCCGTGATATTGACAGCGATTACATCCTTGTGGTGTCGGGGGATGCGGTGTTTGATTTTTCACTCGGTGAAATAATAGACTTTCATGTGTCATGTGCTGCAGATGTTACCGTTGTCACAAGCCGCAGCTCCGACCCTACACAATTTGGCGTCGTTGTGACAGATGACGAAGCAAGCATCGTTTGTTTCAGCGAAAAACCGCCGTGGAAAAGGGTGAAAAGCTCCCTTGTAAATACCGGAATATACGTCTTGTCAAAAAGAATTGTCGATGAAATTCCCGACAATGTAAACTGTGATTTTTCAAAAAATCTTTTTCCGAGACTCATGAGAGAGGGAAGAAATCTTAAAGCCTTTACTCCCGACGGCTTCTGGTGCGATATCGGAACGTTGGATGAATATCATGCATGTAATATCCGTGCGGCAAACGGCAAGCTTTGCTGTATCGGAAACGACGGGGTTGCACCTGATGAGCTTGCCTGTCGGGGAGTTCACGCCGATGGTAATGTATATGTTTCAAAAAGTGCGATAATCGGAAAGAATGTGCATCTTTCGGGACACAGTGTTGTGTGCAGGGATACCCATATCGGAAATAACTGTGATGTCGCCTCGTCGGTTATCGGAAGCGGAACAAGACTCGGTGAAGGTTGCAGCGTGAGCTGTGCCATAATCGGAGAAAATGCGGCAATCGGCGAAAACTGTATCATTCCCGAGGGCTGTGTTATAGGAGACGAAAGCAGAGTGGCAGACGGTGCCGTGCTGTCAAGGGGGCAGAAAATCCCCTGCAGGACCATGGTGTCGGGAAGGGAAGGAAAGAATATGTTTGATGAAAAAAACGATATATTTGTGGACGACGGGCTGGTAGTCTTTGACGAAAAAGAAGCCCTTGCACTTGTTCCGAGACTTGCAAGAGCAGTTGCTGCAGCTTTTATGAAAAGCGAGTTTATGTGCTGTCATGTTGCCGTCATGTGCAACGAGGCTTCGGAGTATCTCAAAAATGCATTTGTGTCGGGAGTACAGAGCATGGGCGGTGCAGTTTTTGACTGCGGAGTGGGCAGTAAAAATGTCTGTGCCTGTTCATCCATGAGACTGGAAACGGACATTTCTGTATATTTGTCCCTGAACTGCGGTAAAGTGAATGTCAGTCTTTTCGGTGATGACGGCAGAGTGATAGACGATGCAGATGAAAGAAAAATAAGCAAGATTTTCGGTCTTTCCGAAGACGGAGTTTCCGACAGCAAGGCTGTCAATTGCACCGTAAAAGTCCCCATGAAAGAACTGTATACCGTATCGCTGTTGAAAACCGTAAAAAAAGCCCTCGGCGGCAGGGAGCTTGACGGCATACGGGCGGTGCTGAATAAAAAGCAAAATGCCTCGGACGGCTTTGATATTCTCGAAAAAGCCTTGTGTTATCTGTCGGCACAGCTTGTAAATGAGGGCGGCAAAACCGCTATTAACCTGTCGCTTTCGGAGGGAGGAACAAGGGCGTCTCTCAGAATGGGAAATACTGTTTTGGATCATGAGCACATATGTGCCGTGATAATGAAAAATAAGGACGTGCTGGGACTTGAAAAAATGTATGTCGGAGAAAATGTTCCGACGGTGTTAAAAAACATGCAGAGCAGAGGTGCGGATAAAACAGGTGCCGGTATGTGTAATCTTATTTATACCGACGGCGTTGTTGCACTTGTTTTGTTTCTCGTCACAATGTCTGTAAGAGGGGAGAGCATAGATAGTCTCTGCCGCGAAATACCGCCCTTTGAAATATTTGCCGATGAGTATATTGGTGCAGTGGATAAAGCGGATGCGGCGGAAAGGCTTTCAAGACTGTATCATGACTCAAGAGAGGATGAGGGAGACGGAATAAGGCTGTCTCTTGCCGACGGAAACGTGACGGTAATACCCAACAGAGCAAAGGGCTTCAGAATTGTTGCCGAAGCCGTAAGCATGGAAGCGGCACGGGAATTGTCGGTAAAAATTGCGGATATTATTAAAGGCAAGAAATAGAAAAATCCCCGACGGATGTCGGGGAATCGTTATGCCTTTATCTCAGCATGAATTTTCTGATGTAGTCTCTTGTGAATGCAACACCGGCATCCCCAAGCTCGCCTTGCCATGTGGGAGAATGAGGCTCGATACTTAAGTCTCCGTCATATCCTCTTGCATAGAGAATTGAGAAGATTGAACCCCACTTCAGGTCATCCATTCCCGCAGGCGGATCGTCAACGGGATTCTTGCCTGCAATGGTTGTACCCTTGATGTGAACATGGGCAAATCTGTGTGCCCAATCGGATATTTCATCGAGGTAATTGTCACCTCTGTTATATGCGTGTGAAGCATCGTATTTAATGCAGAGTTCGGGAAGTTCGCCGAGGATTACCTCCCATTCACGGGGAGATACAACATAGTTGTTCCAATCACAGTTCTGGATGGCAACCTTTATATTCTTTCCCTTTGCGTGGTCAAGAAGCGTGCCGAAAACTTCAATTGTATTTGTATAATTCTTATAAAGACTTATGCTGTTATCGTAGTTACATCCGCAGACAAAGGTTCTTGAGCCTAAGTATATGGCAGCATCAAGAAGCGTCTTGTAGGAATCAAGCTTTTCATAGTCTATTTTGCCTTCTTTAAGAAGCTCGTGATTCCATTTTCCGAGACACGCAATCTCAACGCCGCTTTCTTCTATTACAGATTTAAACCTTTCTTTTTCGCCTACAACGAAGTCTATATCCTTGTCATAATTACAACAAATCTCAACAAAGTCAAGTCCGTTTTCCTTTAACTTGCGGTAGCCTTCAACCGTATGGTCGAAGTATATTCTTCCGAGTTTCATAATAAGTCCCTCCATGGGTGTGTGATTATGGGTTTATTCTAACATCAAAGGGGAAAGTTGTCAATAAAACTGCGTGTTTTTTTGTAAGATTTTTTATGAAAAAAAGGAATGGCACGAAACCATTCCTTTTGATAAACCTATTTTGCTTCCGCTTCCCACTTCTTCATAATTTCAAGGCTTTCTGCAAGGTCGAGTTTGGGATCCTGAAGGTGTGTGTCCTGTTCAATAAAGAACCAGCCGTCATATCCCTTCTTTACTGCATACTTGAATACATATTCATTGTCAACATTGAAATCACCCTGACCGAGACCGCAGAAGTGACCGCGTCTGTCCCATGCAGGACTGTCGGGTGTGTCGCTGATTTTCCAGCCTTTGAAATGGAACGCAGCAATTCTGTCGTAGTAGGTTTCTACCATATATCTTACATCGCCGCCGGCAACCGCACAGTGTCCTACGTCAAAGAGAAGCTTTGTGTCGGGACATTCTCTGAGGATTGTCTCAATTTCTTCCTGGCTTTCGGCGGGCTGACCGAGGTGGTTATGAAGAACAGCATCAATGCCGTACTTGTTGCATACTCTTGTCATATCATTTATCTGTCTGATGTAGTCCTCGTGTCTCTGACCGTAGTAATCTCTGCCTCTGCCGCAGTTTCCGCCCATGACATTGAGCCATACGTACTTTTTGCCCATAGCTGCTGTCCACTTGATTGAATGTTCAACATCATGTGCGTTGACAGTTGCAAAATCCATGCCGTTCTTCTTAAGAAAAGCCCCTCTTGTAAGAGTTTCTTCGGCTGATGTGGTGTAAAGTCTCTCAAGACCGTCAAAGCCTAGTTCCTTTACCATCATGAGTCTTTCTTCGTAGTCATAATAATTGCCGTACCAGACTAAAAGTCCATAGTCGGCTACACCGTATTTTGGCATAAAATTATCCTCCTCTTTTTTCATTAAAACTATTATATCATTAAATTACCTGAATTCAACAGGAAATTTAAAAAAAATTGAAAAACAGAGTTTTTATACATAGGTTTGTAGTTTTTTACATATTTTTTGGATAAATTGGACTTTTTTGTTTCGCACAAAAAAATATTATAAGTCATTATAACAAAAACAGTCCCTGTTGTGCATGTTCTAAATTAACTTTTTCGTCTCAAAGTTGCGTAATATTAATATCGCATGTGGCAAAATTGACGAAAACACGTCTTTTGATGAAAAATACATTGTTTTTTTCTCATCATTGTGATAAACTTTTTGTAAAGGCGGTGAGTTGATGAAACTTTTGAATACGGATGATGTTGAAATAACATATTTCAACTATCAGAAAAGGGAATGTGCCTTCAGAATGTCAGACGGCGACCACCCAATGTCTATACTCGACCTTACTCTGTGTGTTGAAGGTCAGATGCACTACCTTTATAACGGTGAACATATAACACTTAACGCAGGAGACGGAATACTTATATTACCCGGTTCATACCGTGAGCGTTATGAAACAAATATTCCCACTCTTTATGCTTCCGTAAATCTGCTTTTTAACAGCGAAGAGGATTTTGAAATTGAAGGCTATCTTCCTAATGTTGTGAACTCGGATGTTCTTTATCTTCTCGATATGTTCAAAAAGGATTTTGCAGTAGTTTCATCACGAAAAGACGACAAATGCCTGTCAATTTTTAATTATATATACAACTGTATATACGAAACTGTATGTAATAAGGAAAATCCTCACGTCAAGGCAATAAAACAGTATATTTCCGATAACCTGTCCAAAGACTTGTCTCTTGCTACTCTCGCTGCCTACGTTCATCTTGCACCTCAGTATGTGTGCACGCTGTTCAAAAAGGAAACCGGCATGACAATTACTCAGTTTATTCTGAAATCGAGAATCGACCATGCGAAAATGCTCATTTCCGCAACAAGCGAGTCTATTCTCAATATTGCGGAAGGCTGCGGCTTTTCGGACTACTGTTATTTTTCACACACCTTCAAAAAAATCACGGGTGTTTCTGCAAGACAGTACAGGGCAAATCTCAAAAAATAATTCATACTATGAAAGAAAGCACCGTAATCGGTGCTTTTCTGCTGTTTATTTGTGATACTTTTCTCCGCCGAGAATAGTAAAGCTGCGGTAAATCTGTTCAGTCAGCATGACGCCGAAAAGGCCGTGGGCAAAGGTCATTGGTGAAAATGAAAGACGAAGGTCGCATGCTTTTTTTACTGTATCCGATAGTCCGTGGGACGAGCCGACAATGAATACTATTTCGCTTTTGCCGTCGTTCATTGCTTTTTGAAAAGTCTCTGCAAATGCTTCGCTTGACATCGTTTTGCCCTCAACGCACATGGCGATTCTGTACGCACTTTTTGAAAGAAGCGGAAGTACCGTTTTTGCTTCTTTTTCGAGTGCTGAGTTGATTTCATTTTGCGTAGGATTGTCGGGCAGGTTTTCGGGTTTTAATACCTTTTCGGTAAATTTTGCATATTTTCCGATTCTCTTTATGTATTCGTCCATAGCCTTGCGGAAGTATTCGTCTTTTTGCTGTCCGAAGTAAATATATGTGATATTTAGCATTTTTTTACATTCCAATCTATTGACTTTTAAATTTTACGGTGGTAAACTATCTATGATAATTGGTGTAGTTTTGCTTGTATTATAGCATGTACTGTAAAATATTGCAAGACCGCCGATGAAAATGTTAATTTAAGTGCCATACAGGCAGAAAGGAAATAGAAAATGAAAGCAGTATGTTTCGGCGAAATTATGTTAAGACTTACTCCCAACCTTTACGACAGATTTGTACAGAGTGAAAAGTTCTGTGCATCCTTCGGCGGCGGTGAAGCAAACGTTTCCGTATCCCTTCAGAACTACGGTATTGATGCTTCCTTTGTTACAAAGCTCCCCACCCACGAAATCGGTCAGATGGCAGTAAACAGTCTTCGCAAGTACGGCGTTGATACAAAGGATATCGTAAGAGGCGGCGACAGAGTTGGTATCTACTATCTTGAAAAGGGTGCAAGCGTTCGAGGCTCCAAGGTTGTATACGACAGAGCAGGCTCTTCCATCGCAACAGCAACAAAGGCAGATTTTGATTGGGAAAAGATCCTCGACGGTGCTGACTGGTTCCATTTCACAGGTATCACACCTGCTCTCGGCGATAATGTTGCTGAAATCACACTTGATGCACTCAAGGTTTGTAAGGAAAAGGGTATAACAGTTTCCTGCGACCTCAACTACAGAAAGAAGCTCTGGACAAAGGATAAGGCAAGAGAAGTTATGGGTACTCTTATGCCCTATGTTGACGTATGTATCGCTAACGAAGAAGATGCTGACGACGTATTCGGCATCAAGGCTGAAGGCACAGACGTAAACGCAGGTAAGCTCAACCATGAAGGCTACAAGAGTGTTGCAAAGCAGCTCGCTGACAAGTTCGGCTTCAAGTATGTTGCAATCACACTCAGAGAAAGCATCTCTGCAAACGACAACAACTGGGGTGCAATGCTTTATGACGGCGTTGACTACTTCTTCTCCAATAAGTATATGCTCCATATCGTTGACCGTGTTGGCGGCGGCGACTCCTTCGGCGGCGGTCTTATCTACTCCATGATGACAGGCAAAGCAAGCCAGGACATCATCGAATTTGCAGTTGCAGCATCTGCTCTCAAGCACACAATTGAAGGCGATATGAACCTTGTTTCTGTCAGCGAAGTTGAAGCTCTCGTTAAGAACGGCGGCAGCGGACGCGTTCAGCGCTAAGGTCGGGAAAGCCCGACAGCAAATTTCGCGGGCGCGACGCGTTAAGAAAATATGCCGGTGGCATATTTTTAGCCAAAGCGGGACACAAGCTTGCTTGTGTTCAGGGGAAGGCGTTTCTGCGAAACAAACAATATAAATCGCGTAAACAACTTTTCGCCGACGTCAAACTCCGACGTCGGCGAAATTGCTGCACCGACAAAGTATCGGTGCTGAAACAATATAAATACCACGATTATCCATCCCTTGCACCAAACGACGGTGCAAGGGATTTTTGTTATTTCTTTTTCAGGCTCGGTTTCATATAAGTATCGCGGTACTCTTTGGGGGTCATTCCTCTGTACTTTGTAAACATCCTTGTAAAATGCTCGGCACTGTCGATTCCGAGAAGATAAGCAATATTTTTTATGGGAAGATGTGTGTTTAAAAGATAGTGCCTAGCTCTTTGCATTCTTAAGTTGCGTACAAGCTCGGTGAAGGTGTAGCCTGCATGCTTTTTGATGATTCTGTAAAGCTGGCATTTTGAATAGCCGAAATGCAGTGCAGTGTCGGAAAGGTCTATTTTGTCAAAGTTGTCGTTGATGTACCGCACAATGTCATCGGGAGAAAAGTTTTCACGGCGTTGCTGTTTTCCCGATACATAGTTGAATTCGTGTCTCGGAATTTTTGTAAGCAGAAGAAGAACCTCAACCGCCTTGCTTTCAAGACGCAGGTTTTCATACAAATCCGAATGATGAACGATATTGCGTGAAAATCCAAGAAGCTCGTTTACGGTGTTTATAACCTGCTCCGTGTATTCACCCGTGTCTATGGTTGTATATATTGTGTTTTCCGCAAGATGGGTAAGATAATTGTCGGGATCGTATTTTTTAAAGCCTTCGGAAATCTTCTTGAGATAGTCTTTTTTAAAGAGAATGTTATAGCATTTTGAATTTTCTTCCGGAACACAGGCATGAAAAACACCGGGAGTCATTATCAGCATGTCTCCTCCGGTAAGCGTGAAGCATTTTCCGCCAATGATTTCGTGGAGAATTCCCGACATTACATAGTTGATTTCATAGAAATCGTGCTTATGATAGTGGGTGATTTCATTACTGTTTATTGTAGAAGTTAACACATTTTTCAGTGGATTCGATTCTCTGTCTTCAAAATAATACGCAATCTGATTTAAAGAAGCAGTTTCTTTTTCAAAGGCTTTGGTCAGTTCTTCCTCGTAATTTGCATTTTTGTCCAGTACTATATTCAAGTGTTTGTCCATGTAATCACATCCTTAATAATGATATTATACACTCGGTGCAACAAAAAGTCAAGAGAATTTGATTTTGTGCAATCATAAGTCATTGATGAGCAGACCGATTTGTGATAATCTAGATGTGTAATAATTCAGAAGGAAAGGTGAGTGACGGTGATTTCTGTTGAATATCCGGTAAAGCTTGATGATTGTAGCATTTATGCGGCTGAAGCCGACAGCACCGTTTTGCCTTTTGAAGCACAGGCAAGGCTGTATAAGCTTGTGACGGTCAATGAAGGCGTGTGTAACGTAATAATCGGCGATGCTGAATATACGTTGATGCGCGGAGAGTCGATTCTGCTGTTTCCGTATGAAAAGTACGAGTTTGTTTGTGATGAAAACGTACTTTCATACAGCTATGTGTGTTTCACTCTCAATTCCGTACGTTACAGTGATGCTCTTGCGGGTTCGGATAGCACAGAGAATTCTGTTTCCGGAAGAAAGTTTTGTGACAGCAATCTTTGCATTACAGTAAAGAATCTGTGTGCTGAGCTTGAGTCGGACGATGAGGCATTTTCAAATGAACTTGTATCACTGCTTGGCAGCCAGATGCTTGTTTATCTTGCAAGACATTTCGGTACATATACAGATGATCCGGATAAAAATAAGGACGCAAATCTCAAACTGTGCAGTCAGGTAATGAGCTTTATTGACAGTAGAATTTTTACCATGAAAAATTTGCGTGAGGTTGCAACCGAAATGGGCTATAATTACAGCTACATTTCCACACTTTTCCGCAGAACAAGCGGTACAACACTCAATGCTTATTTCAAAACAAAACGCATGAATGAGGCAAAACGCCTTTTGCAGGATAATCAAATGTCGGTGTCAGAAATTGCAAGGATCATGAATTATTCGAGTGTCTATGCTTTCAGTAAGGCGTTTAAGGAACATTTCGGCTCTTCTCCCGGATACTACTCCGGAAGATTCCCCAAAAAAGATGATTAGCTCTTATGTTGTTTATAGTGTGTTTTAAGGGCAGAGGCAAGGCGAAAAGCTTTGCCTCTGTTCTTTTTTTGTGATTTTTAACATAAAAATGTGTTTTTTTACATATGTGTAGAAAAACACATAAATCTGCAAGAAAGTGCATAAATAATGACTATGTAATATTTTAATATATTACGTAAAAAAGGGAAATAATGACGATCTGATTTTAAATCAGGTTAAAAAATGACTAATTGGCGGTATTATAGTATAACAATTGGCGAGAAAAGTGCACTTTTTTGATGTATTATTTCTTATAGTGGAGGAATGGTTGTCATTCACTCCGACAAAATTAACAAAAAGACAACGCTGTTTTTGATAGTACGAATGATTTGTGCTATTTTTTCTTCTATGCACTTCTATCGATAAAGTCGACAGTGTTGTAGAATGGATATGGATACAAAATAATTCCGGAAGGAGACATCGCCGTGCACGCACTTGACAAGCCCCTTAAATTTGAAGATTGCTGCCTGTATTTTGCGAGCCATTGTGCAGATGTGACAAGTCTTCCCGAAATTCAGAACACCTATAAACTGTTTTCCGTCACAAACGGTGTCGGCGTTGTGCGGACATTCAATAATGAGTACACCGTCAGATGCGGTGAGGCGTTTATTGCAATGCCGTATGAAATTTTCGGTATAAACAGTGCCGGTGAATCCGCCATTGAGATAAACTGTGTTTGCTTCACATCCGATATGTCAAAATTCAATGAGCGGATGAGCTCTGTAAAGCTTAACGGCAGCGGCTCGGGTGACAGGGTTATCAGGGACAAAAACATATCCGAATCCATAAGGTGCATTGTAAACGAACTGAAGGAACAGAAGGCCTACTCGGGTGAGCTTGTGTCGCTTCTGTGCAGCCAGCTTATGTTCTATGTGATGCGTTGTTATGAAAAGAAAAATCCGTCTGAAGATGTTGATGATTCCGGCATAAATCTTTGCACAAGTATAATCAACTATATCGATAACCGTGTATATATGATTAAGAACCTCAGCGAGGTTGCAGATGCACTCGGATATAATTATTCCTATATTTCCAATCTTTTCCGCAAAACCCTCGGCATTACGCTGAATAAGTATTTTCTTTCCAAGAAAATGCATGAAGCAGAAAAGCTTCTTGTTGAGACAAAGACATCTGTGTCAAAGATTGCACAGCGTCTTAACTATTCAAGTGTCTATGCCTTCAGCAAGGCGTTCAAAGAGTATTTCGGAGACTCGCCTGCATATTTCAGAAAAAAGCATAAGTGATATGTTTTCATAGTAATTGTCACACGGACAGGGGAGACTCTGTCCGCTGTTTTTATATAGTGCGACAAAATTTTCACAAATTGCCCGAAGTTTACAAAAAATACATATTTGCACACCTAAAATATGGTACAATAAATTGGTTTAAAACGAAATTTGTATGGAGGTGTACCCAAATGGGAAAAACATACGGCAAAAAGACATGGCTTATACCCGACTGCTTTCTTAATTCGGTGTCCAAGAATGAAAGCATAAGCCACGAAGCAATCTGCGTACTCAATACAGGAGATAAGGACGCAACAATCAACCTCACACTCTTTTATGAAGACAGAGAAAAGATTGAAGGCGATTTCGTTTCCTTCTGCGGTGCGGGCAAAACACACCATATAAGACTTGATAAAATCGTCGGCAAGAGCGGCAATAAAATTGCAAGAGATGTTCCTTATGCAATCCTCGTTGAATCGGATGTTGAGGTTGTATGCCAGTATTCAAGACTCGATACAAGCGAAGTTGAAATGGCGCTTATGACAACCGTTGCATACCCTGTTGAATAATAAATAAAAATAAACATAAAATAAAGGAGCTGTCAAAAATGGCACAGGTATTAATTGAAACATCAGCAAGACACGTACACCTTACAGCTGAACACATCGAAATTCTTTTCGGCAAGGGTCACGAACTTACACATAAGAAGGATCTTTCCCAGCCCGGTCAGTTTGCTTGCGAAGAAAGAGTAACAGTAGTTGGTCCCAAGAAGGAACTCGCAGGTGTTAGCATCCTCGGTCCCGCAAGACCCGCTTCTCAGGTAGAAATTTCTCTCACAGATGCAAGAAGCATCGGCGTTAATGCACCCATCAGAGAATCCGGCGATATCGCAGGTTCAGGTGCTTGTAAGCTCGTTGGTCCCTGTGGCGAAGTTGAACTTTCCGAAGGCGTAATCGCTGCAAAGAGACATATACATACAACTCCCGAAGTGGCAGCTGAATGGGGCGTAGCTGATAAGCAGATCGTTTCCGTTAAGGTATGCTCTGAAGGCAGATGCGCGATCCTCGGTGATGTAGTAGTAAGAGTAAGCGAAAAGTTTGCTCCCGCAATGCACATCGACACAGATGAATCCAATGCAGCAGGCTGCACACCCGGTATGATGGGCGAAATCCTCGCGTAAACGCGAAATTAGGAATTAGGAATTCGTTCCGCACTCCGCATTCCGCATTTTTTGCGGTGTGCCGTAATACAAACGTTTTCAATTAAATTGAAATAAAAGATTTTCAAATAAAGAAAGGATGTATCACACATGAATTACACATCAGAAGTAAATGAAATGTGCTGCGTAGCCAAGGGCCCCAACCACGGTCCCGCTCCTATCCCCGAAGAAGGCAGATGGGTACAGGCTAAGGAAATTGCCGACATCTCCGGTTTTACACACGGTATCGGCTGGTGCGCTCCTCAGCAGGGCGCATGTAAGCTCTCTCTCAATGTTAAGAAG
>JAGAUT010000007.1 GCA_017620655.1 Clostridia bacterium
AACAATTCACGACTGTCCGTTCACAACCGTCAAACGCCGACGGTTGCGAACTTCAAAATTATTTCGCACTACACCAAATGTGAGAGGTAAGCCGCCGCGGCGAAGGAGAGAAGTCAGCGGAGGGTCGGGAAAGCCCGACAGCAGTTTTGTCATTTTGTCGGCATACCGAAAACCGACAAAATGACGGATTTGGAGCGGCGCTTCGCCGTCCCCATTAGTGGTCAAAGCGAGCAGATTTGAATTGAATTAAGTCTCAACCGAGCCATCTCTCCTTTTGAGCGGGCAGTTTTGGTTACTTTTCCTGAGTGAAAAGTAACGGAAACCGCCGTCCGCAGACGGCGGAAATCTTATTAAAACATGAAAGGAAAAATAATCATGAAAATAGTAGTATGTAACACTTATGACGAACTCAGCCAGTACATCGCTGACAGAGTAGCTTCTCTTGTAAACGAAAATCCCGAATGTATCCTCGGTCTTGCAACAGGCTCAACACCCGTCGGTGCTTATGAAAAGCTTGGCGAAATGTGCAAAGCAGGCAAGGTAGATTTCTCAAAGGTTCGTTCCTTCAACCTTGACGAATATCTCGGTCTTACACCCGACAATGACCAGAGCTACCGTTACTTTATGAACAAGAACCTCTTTGAAAAGATTAACATTGACATCAACAACACTCGTGTTCCTTCCGGTATTTCCGAAGACCCCGACAAGATGTGCAAGGAATACGACGAAGCAATAGACGCTGCAGGCGGTATTGACCTTCAGCTTCTCGGCATCGGCGAAAACGGTCACATCGCATTCAACGAACCCGCACCTCAGCTTTACAGCGGTACGCACGTAACCGACCTTACAGAAAGCACAATCAAGGCAAACTCCAGATTCTTTGAAAAGATTGAAGATGTTCCCACACAGGCTGTTACCATGGGTATCGGCTCTATCATGAAGGCAAAGAGCATTATCATCGCAGCAAACGGTGCAAACAAGAAGGCTGCTGTTGACGTTCTCAGAAGCGGCATGATTGACACAAACTGTCCTGCCAGCGTTCTCAACGCTCACAGAGACGTAACTCTCGTAGTCTGCGGCTGCTAGGCGGCGAGTCGCCGCTGACCGGCGTACGGGGTGGGTTCGTGAAGAACAAACCCTCGGTGTCGCTCGAATAACCCCGTTTGGTCGGCATAAACGCAACCGCCCAAACTCCTCGC
This sequence comes from Clostridia bacterium, assembly GCA_017620655.1. Classification (GTDB taxonomy): domain Bacteria; phylum Bacillota; class Clostridia; order Oscillospirales; family CAG-382; genus UMGS1387. The sequence continues at coordinate 1,200 of JAGAUT010000007.1, forward strand.
AAAAAACAACACATTGTTGTAGGGACAGGCGTCCCCGACTGTCCGTGCGGCAGCATCGCTACAGCTTGCAGATATCCTCATTGTCGCATAAAGAGGTCGACAACAAAATTCAGACCTACAGAATAATATCGGTAAATTACCGCAATTTCACGGTTATCCAATCCCCGTACCACAAGGCAGGTACGGGGATTTATCTTTTCGGGAGGTTGACACAAGTCCCATGTTGTGCTAAAATATCATGGTAAGACAATAACATGGAGTGTATATGAAAAGATTAAAATATATTGTGATTTTATTTGCCTTGGCTATGATTTTTATTCTTGGAGCCGTGGCAGGTGCGCCGGAAATTGTGGGTGATGCTGCCGTCAGGGCAGAAAAGCCCATAGGTCTTCGCGTCAAGGCATCCATTGATTCACAGACGGCATCGGACAATAGAACAGGTGAATACGGCATAATTGCGACAAGAAAGGTATTTCTTTCGGGAAACCGTCTTACAAACTACGACCTTACCCTTGACTGTGACATATACTTTACAAAGGGCGTTGCCAAGGGTTATGTCGGCGGCGAGAATGTGGATTTATTCCTTGAAAAGAACGACACCGAGCTTTTATTTGCCGCCTACATTCACGGCATTGACCCCTATTACTATACAGATACAATTGTGCTTCGTCCTTATGTACAGACCGAATACGGCACAGAGTACGGACGTCCCGTAGAGGTGAGTCTTTACGGCACGGCAAAGAAAATTTACGACAACAAGGAGCTTTACAATTCCCTTTCTGAAGAGCAGAAGCATGTCATATATTCGATAATTGTCGCTGTTGACGGCGAGCCTTACATTATAAACAGAGCCGATTTCAGGATAGTTCTTTCAAGCGTTGTTATAAGAAACGCAAACCCGACATATTCTGTAAGCTACAACCTTTTCAACCCCCTCACGGGCGAGATTGAAAACAGGGTTGTCGGAAGAAAAAAGTCAAAGGATTATGCCGAAATCGAGGCTATGCTTCTTGAATCGGGAAGGACTGTTCCCGTTTTTGACGGTGTTGTTCAGGATACGACACAGGGCTATGCCGATTTTGATTTGAACAATGAAGCACCCATGTGGATTTCCTCCTGCGACACCTGTAACGCCGTAATGACTCTTGTTTCCTATGACGCAGCACTTATGTGTAAAGACTGTGTTTCCGAGCATGTTTTAAGTGCCGAAAGAAAAACGGTGAATGTCACACAAAGTACGCCTGTATACATCTTTGACGGAAGCTTTGACTCGGCAATCCAAAAGACAGACATGGCGTCGGTTGAGGAGAAAGCACCTTCGCTTATGTGCTACAATTACTTGAACAATGAGGTTTGTTTTTCCGAATATATAAAGGCACTTGTCTCGGTGAACGAGGACGGAAACTGCGAGTACATTTTTGTCATTGTAAACGGAAATGAAAACGCGGCACTCGATGAAAAATGCCTGAAGCATACAGAGTTTGACGTCAGCTTTTATGTCGACGGCGAGCTTTACGACACAAAGAGCGTGCTTTACGGCAAAACCCCCGAACTTCCCGCAAATCCCGAAAAGGACGGCTACACTTTCCTCGGCTGGTCTGACGGGCAGAACACAGGCATTGTTTCCCCCGAAAGTATACCTGTGACAAAGGATACGGAATACCACGCCGTATTCGAGAAAATACCCGAATATACGGTAAGCTTTATTGTTGACGAAAAAGTTTATGACAGCGTTATTGTGCGTGAGGGCAAAACGCCCGAGCTTCCCATAAGTCCCGAAAAGGACGGCTACACTTTCCTCGGCTGGTCTGACGGGCAGAATGCAGGCATCGTTTTCCCGGAAAGTATCCCTGTGACAAAGGATACCGAGTACCATGCCGTATTCACAATAAACGTATATGCCGTCACATTCTATGTAAAGGGCGAGATTTACCAAGCATCAACGGTTGAACACGGAAAGGCTCCGTCAGAGCCTTTGGCACCTGAAATTTACGGCAACAAATTCCTCGGCTGGGCAACTGACGAAAACTCGGGTGCGGAGGGCGTTGTTACCCTGTCGGAGCTTTGCATAACAGGCGATACTGACATATACGCCGTTTTTGAGGCACTTCAGAACGACCCCAACCTCATTGCAATACTGACAAGGGGACAGGCACAGCTCAAAAAACTGCGTATCACCCAGAACTCAAAGAACGATATTGCACGAGACCTTATTGTTGAGTGCATAACCTATGTTCTTGCCGATGCAAACAACGGAATTTACATTTCCGAGCAGTATATACGCACACAGTACCCTGAGCTTTCAAAGAGCATTAGGGACGCAATCAAGGTCGACATGACAAAGGAAGAACGTTCTGCCTTTGTAAATCTTCTTACAAACGAGAGAAATATTGACAAGGAAGTACAGGATTTTCTTATTGATTATTTCAATATCGACCTCAGCAGTGTCACAGCATAAAGAAAAAATTAGCACACCGCTTTTTTGCATGTTGAGCGTTGGTTGATTTTTTGACGTATGCTACAAAATACCAAAGTTATTTATGTGCAACAGCTACAAATGTAAACCAAAGGTTGATTGACGGCAAAAATGTGCGGTGTTAGAATTAAAGTGAAAACAAACCCCAAAAGGAGGAAATGGTAATGAAAAAGCTTTTGAAAAATACCGTGACTATATTTGTCCTTGTGCTGATGTCCGCCATGCTTGTGCTTTGTGTGTCGGCAAAGCATTCGCCCAGATGGGTGATTGAGGACATGGTAAGAACAACCGATGAGCCGGGCATACGTTTTTCCGTAAAGATTGACTCGGCTCTCAGAAATGACGAAAAGCTGGAGGAATACGGCTTTATTGCCATTGCAAGCAAAAAGCTTGAAGAGGGCGGCGAGAGCATATCCGGCTTTGGTCTTGACTGCACCTTGGATTATATGAGGGGCGTTGCTTACGGTGTGGCAGAGGACGGCAGCAGGATTGACCTTCTCAGAAAGGATGACGGGGCAAAGGCAACCTTTTCCTGCGTCATTCACAGCATTCCCGTCGAGCATTATAAAAGCGGAATTGTGGCAAAGGCGTACCTTATTTATGACGGAGAGGTTTACTACAGCACAGCCTTCAAGGTCAACTATCTCGGTGCGGCTCGGAATATGAAAAACGGCGAAGAATACGAAAACCTTGACGAAAACGCAAAGAAGATTATCGACGATATTCTTGCTGCAGAAGAGTCCGAGGATGACGAGCTTATAATTATTCCCGGTACCGGCGGCGAAGAGCGAGATTATGAGGCAGAGCTTGACGAACTTGCATCATCTCCCGCAAAGCTTGCAGACAGCATTCTTATACCCACCGACATAAAGGAGCCTGAGATTGTTTACGATGACGGGCTTGGCAAAGATATCACCTTTGTATACGCATACCTTGACGGAGAGGTAAAGTATGTTCCAATATACACCGACGCTCTTTACCCCGACATACTGGGTGACGACGGACTGACTGCTCAGTACAATGAAAAAATGTGTATTTATACCGTTGACAGTGACGGACTTTACCGCATACGCTCCCTTGGCTACAATCTCGATGAAAACGGAAGCTACTGCGGTATTGAAAAAGAAGATACAACAGTGCTGATGGGCAGTGATGAAAATGCGGTATTCTATGTTGACGGAATTGAGAAAACTGACATATACAATATTGACGGAAACAGATACGACCTCGGCTTTGACTGCAGTGTGCTTTTTAATGAAAACACCCAAATTGTCATAAGGGTGTATAATGAAGATCAAGACATATATGAGTATGTTTTATACGACAGCCAGACCTTTGGCGGATGCGGTGATATTGACGTGCTCAGCTATGTTCTGTATAACAATACAAGCTCAAATTCGCTTGAATATGCTGCCTTTGTTTACGGCATTTCGGACGGAGAGTACGCACAGAATGATAAGGACAGCCTGAGAATCGTTTCAAATTACGATATCGGCGAGGACTCGGACGGAAACTGGAGAATCTATTACGAGGTGTACAATCCTTACACATCTATGAAGGAATACGATATACCGTCGGTCAGATGCTCCGAAAAGGCAAAAGAGCTTGCAGAGGGACTCGAAGCGGGAACGCTTGTAAAAATCTGTGACGGATTCATTGACGACACAAATGAAGAAAAGATTCTCGGCATTATT
>JAGAUT010000066.1 GCA_017620655.1 Clostridia bacterium
ATACTTTTTTGCCAACAGCGGAAAGTATACATTTTTCATTTTTAGGAGGTACAAGAATATGAGAATCATTCTTGACACAGACAAAAAGACAATCACAGTACCGTGGAATTATCAGACAAAACTTGACGGTATCAACGAAATCATTATGCAGGTTAGCAATGATGAAACAAAGAAAAAATCTTTCACAGGCTACATTGATGAAATTTGGAAAGATTGCATTGAGCATTCCGACAAATGCGTTGTAACAGGTGAAAAGCCTTTTCGCAAAAAGGACAACAAATAATATGGCGAAAAGAGTAACCCCCGAAGAAATTGTTGAAATGCACCGTCTTTATGCTAAATACGGCAATTATGCGGCTGTTGGCAGAGAATTGGGACGGAGTGGTACAACAGTTTCAAAGTACATAAAACTTAATGGAACACCCGATATTGTAAAACACACATTCAAAGAGATTGTGAGAGGGTAGAAAACAAAAATTTAGAGGGGATAGAATATGAAAAAGAAAATTCTTGCTTTAATGATGGTTGCTTGTATTGTATTATGCTCTTGTAATAATAATACAAACACGGTAAGCGAAAAGGCAGAAAATAATGAAAACAGTGAAAAGCGTATAGAATTGACAGCTGAAAATTGGAATGATTACATTAAATATGAGTTTTCAGTTGATGCTGATGTTGATACTCAAACCGTATATGATGACTTATTGCCTGTTTATAAATACTGCAATGTTGATATGAATTTGACATCAAACTCGGATAGATTGATGTTTGAGGATGTAACGTTGACATTTGAATTGAACACTGTTTATGCAGATTTGTTTGACAATCTGAACTTCAACATGTATGGCACATTTGATGAATTTACAGAAGGTACTCATGAGATAACCATTGATTTGGATTTGTTTGGCAACGGGCATGGAAGAGTTGAAGTATATGACTTTCTTTGCTATATTCCGGATTTTCCCGTGCAAGGATTTTCTCTGAAGTCGATTTCCGGCTATGCAATTTTGGATTAAATAACCATTTACAGAGCGGCACAAAACCGCTCTGTTTTTCTGCCTGTTCGCAAAGGTACACCTTTATAAACACCTGAAACCGCCGTGTTTTGCTTGTTCGTAAAACGTGAAAATAAATTTACGAATATATCCGTAAAACCATTGACATTTACGAACACTTGTGATATAATATGTTTGTAATCACAAAGGAGGTCACAAGTATGGAAACACGCACATACTATTATGCGAGAGTTTCAAGCAAGGAACAAAACCTTGACAGACAGATTGAAGCTTTCAAGGCTCTTGGAGCAGACGAGAGGGACATTATAACAGACAAGGAAAGCGGCAAAGACTTAAACCGCACAGGCTACACAGCGTTAAAAAATGCGATGCTTCGCCGTGGTGATACACTTGTTGTTAAATCCCTTGACCGTCTTTCAAGAAACAAAGCCGACATCAAGAATGAGCTTCAGTTCTTCAAGGACAACGGCATTCGGTTAAAGGTGATTGATTTACCGACAACAATGATGGAATTGCCTGTTGGACAGGAATGGGTGTTTGAAATGGTAAACAACATTCTTATTGAAGTTCTCGGAACTATCGCAGAACAGGAGAGGGAAACAACAAAGAAACGTCAAGCCGAGGGCATTGAAGCCGCAAAGAAAAAAGGCAAGCGTTTAGGCAGACCTGCACTTGTATTTCCCGAAAATTGGAAAGCAGTTTATGCTGAATGGAAAGAGGGTAAGATAACCGCAAAAACCGCAATGGAAATGACTGATACCAAAAGAACAAGCTTTTACAAATTGGTACAGTTAACCGAAAACAAATAACAATAAACAAACGACAAATAATTAAACATAAACATCTCTTTTACTCTTAATGATGTGTGTATGTTTAGACCTCATAAAGTGATTAAATTGCTTCATTCAAGCCTTGCACCGTGCCGATAGGCACGGGATGTAGAAATGATGGGTCTCATCGGCATGGGCAACAACCCAATGGTTGGTGCTACAGTTGCTGTTGCAGTTGCTGTTGAAGAAGCATCCAAGTAAGCGTGGAGCCACTGACGGCATTATCGCGATAAGCAAACTATATTAATCGCATAACCAACGAATCCCTTGCATCGGAACTCGATGCAGGGGATTTTTGCATAAAAAAGGACAAGCCACAAACTTCTGTGACTTGTCTATTCTTTTACATATTCGGCGATGTCATCTAAATTGCAATCAAGAATTTTGCATAAGGAGTTAAGCGTATATGAATTGACATTAGCATTTTTTCTCAGCCTGTCAAGCTGACCGGTACTAAAGCCATGGTTCTTTATGAGCTGATACTGGGAAACATTTTTCTCCTTCATAGTCTGCCAGAGCTTATCAAAAACAATCACTTTATACACCCTTTCACATAATTATTATTGCAAAAATAGTATAAAATAATATATTTATCTTGACAATTGCCCGTAAATGGGCTATAATTATTTTGTCGAAATTATTTGGTGCTGATGATTTTGACAAATATTAAATTAAATGGCACACCCGATATTGTAAAACACACATTTAAAGAGGCTGTGCGGACGTAGTGTGAGGTATGATTTATGGCTGATTATTGTAAATTATGCGAAAGAAAACTTGGCTTTTTTGCTAGTAAATATCTGGTTAATAATGAAAATATTTGTGAAGACTGTTATTATGCTCATAAGAAAGTTAAGGACTGTATTCTTGATCTTGACATTGAAGCTTTTGAGAGAAATTTAGATGAATTCAAAAACAAGTTTTCTGAGAAAGATAATCTTGAAATTTTTGTTGTTCATCTGAATAGAATTCGTGATTCAAAACTTCTAGAAATTGAAAAGCAAAAAGAAGAGAATTTAGAACGAGAGAAGAAACAAAAAGAAGATGATGAAAAAACACAACAAGAGATAAATGAAAGGATTGGCCCTTTTTATAATCAGGATTTAGTATACACAATTGATGGAGTTAGGGGTAGACATATTGATGTTTACAAAGATAAGGTAGTTTTGACAACGAAAGTCACTTTTGGATCATTGATTAGCCATAATGCTACTGATGGTGAGAAGACAATTTATTATTCAGATTGCATAGGAATACAGTTTAAGCAATCAAAGCTTGCGATAGGTTATTTACAACTGGAAACTGCCTCCAGTAGCGGAAATAACAAAAGTGATAATTTTTTCAATGAAAATTCTTTTACATTTGATACTTCTGTTGTTTCGAATGAAAAGATGGTAGAGGTGTCAGACTACATAAAAAGCAGAATTGATGCTATAAAGAAAGGGAAAGACTCATCAGCAACGGTAGCAAACAATGCTGTTTCAAATGCTGATGAATTGCTGAAGTTCAAACAACTCCTTGACATGGGCGTAATCACCCAAGAAGAATTCGATGCAAAGAAAAAACAGCTTTTAGGCTTATAACACAAAACCCACACTCAGTCGAGTGTGGGTTCTTTTATATTCTCTCTTGAAATCCCCACAACCAGCCCCGCCGCAATCCAGAAATAGGGTGCCACGAGACACATGCTGAAGGTAAACATACTCTGCACAAGATAACAGATTAAGGAAATGCCCAAGGACAAAACTACCGTGTCATTCCTGTTTTTCCACCAGTCGCGTAAAACAAAGAAAATAAATCCAAGATATGAAATAAGCCCGATAATGCCTTGGTGGTAAAGAACGTTGAGGAGCTCGTTGTGTGCAACATCAATACCTGTTTTCATGACCTTGCCGAGGGCAGGGTAGTACCTTTCAAAGGACGGGAACTTTTCCAGCTGCATTGTGTCCGGTCCCTTTCCGAAAATGGGCGAGTCGGGAATTTCGGATAATACATTCTTCCATATGCGTATGCGTCCCGAGCCAAATGTGTCGGAAATCCTTCCGTGGAGAATCTCTCTTATCTCAAAAAGAAAACCGCTGTCAAAAGAATAATTGTAAATGAATATCATGCCGAGTATTGCCAGAATAATGATTGCCGAAATATAAATTATGACGTGTTTTTTTCTGAATCTGAAAATAAAAGGAATGCCAATGATGATGCCTGCCAAAAGACCGAGAATCGCCGAGTCGACACCCATTCTCAGAACCGTGTTTGCCATGAGTAAAATCGGTATAAACAATAAAAATCTGAGCCATCCCTTGCTTTTCAGCAAAATTGCGGTAAGAAAGGGGAGTGCAAGACAGATAAAAGCCCCGACAAGATTTGTGTTGCCGATTGTGCTTGTGAAAGCCGTGGTGTATTTTATGCCGGCATCGTAAAAAGTCATTCCGTCAGGATATAGAGAGAGGGGATTGTATCCCATAAGTTGAAGCGCAGATAAGGCAAATGACAGTGAAACAGAGATCGAAAAAACTACTGTCAGATATCTTTTCTTGCAGGGGAATAACGATACTGCCACAAATGACAGGCAGTAGAGGGAAATTGTGAAAACACCCTCAAACCTGCTGACACCGAAAAATGTCACAGGAGAATTTAATGCACCCGAAATAAGTGCGAACAGCATGTAAAGAATCGCAAAAAAACGTGCAGGGAAAAGGTGCTTCTTGAATGATTCGAAAGGATTTGTGTCTTTTCTGTCTGCCGAAATCAAAAACAGAATAATAAGTGAAAGAAGATACAGAATGTTTATGACGCAGAAGGTGAGAACTTTTGCTTCAAATATGTGCGAGTACCCCGAAAATCCGATGTACAGCAAATGAATTGATGCAAACAGCAAAAGATAGATTTCTGTGGCTTTGCACATGAGTTTTTTTGTATCCAAGACATATACCTCCCTTCCGACAAATATGTTACACGAAACAGTAAAATATGTCAAGCCGAAACTTTTAAAGCCGGATATAACACCGCGTTTTTTTGCTCGTATTTTACATATATATTAATTAAATGTGTGCGAATTGTGTAGTATATGCCAGGATTTTGTTGACAAAAACATCGCATAATGCTATAATATACCATAATTATCAAACTAATTGGGAGTTTGCCTGAAATTTGATAATTTGTCCTTTCGTCAGATGTTTTGCTCTGAAAAAACTTCTTTCAGAAAGTAAAAACTGTCCGTCTTTAAGATGTGATGGCAGACTGAAAAATAATAACCGAAAGTGAGATGACTCTTGATGAAGAAAATCAATTTCAAGAAGAACTTTTTTGCCGTTGTTCTGATGGTTGCCGTGTCCCTGCTTGTGCTTGTGTCGTGTAACGGCGGTAATGAAGAAATTGAAGATCTGCTCGACAGATTTGAAGACACATGTAATAGTTTCAACATAAATCTTATGCTTGATTATATCAATCCCGATATTGCCGCACCAGTAAAGCTTTCCATGAGTGTTTTGAATGAACTCTCAGGCGGCGAAAGTGATGAAGTAATGAAAAAACTTGCAGCTGCGTTAATTACGGGTATGCCAAAAGACGTGGATTCGTTTTTAAGATCTATTGATATAGAAGCTGAAAGAATCAAGGTCAAGGGCGATACCGCAACGGTTGACGCTGTTGTTGAGTATGAAATGGCAGATGTTGATTTTGAAAAAAAGGCAACGTTTGAATGTATCCGCGTTTCTGACGTGTGGTATATTTCCGGTATGAGCCTCAACTGATACGGAGGACTTTAAATGTGGTATATATGCCTGATAATCTCGGCTGTGATAATCGGAGTATCCGTGTGGAATGTATTGCCGTTTGTAAAAGGTAAAAATTCAAAAAGTGTTTCTGTAATAAATGTACTTCTTGCAGGTTGTATGTCGGCAGGCGTGGTTATGTTTTTGCCGATATATAATGAAATGTTTGCCCGTGAGCATGTTGTTTCAAGGGTGTTCAAGACAATATTTGTTTCGGCACATCATGTGATCAGAATGTTTATTGTGGACTGTGACTTTGAATTTATTAAGAATGCGGTTCCCGGGACTGACGAAACATTGTACGCAGTATATACCTGCGTGTTGTCACTGCTTTTTGTGGTGTCTCCCATTCTTACATTCGGATTTCTTCTTTCGTTTTTCAAAAATCTGACAGCATACATAAAATTTGCTGCGTGTTATAATAAAGATGTTTTTGTATTTTCCGAACTCAATGAAAAGTCGGAAGCACTGGCACTCAGCGTGCTTGAAAACAATCCTTCGTGTAAGGTGTCGTTCATAAATACAAATGATGCTGTCATGACGGAGTCCATAGGAATCCGAAGATACCGACGCAGAACACTGACATTCAAAAATGTGTTTTCCGTAAATTATAAAATGCATAATCCAAAGAAACATATCACCTTTGTTCTTCTCGGTAAGGACGAATCAAACAACCTGAAACTCGGTCTTGATCTGATATCAAGATATAAGGACAGAAAGAATACAACCCTGTATGTTTTTGCATCTGAACTTGAGGCAAGTATCCTCATAAGCTCGGTTGATACGGGAAACATGGTTGTGAGAAGGGTCAGCGAGCCGTTGTCGCTGGTGTATAATATTCTTGAAAAGACCGGTGAAAAGCTTTTCTCGGAAGCAGTCGAAATTGATGGAAACCCTGAAAAAAAGCTTATATCTGCAGCGGTGGTGGGTCTCGGTAGATACGGTACGGAAATGCTGAAGTCTCTTTCATGGTTCGGACAGATGGAAGAATACAGGCTTGAAATCAATGCCTTTGATAAGTCCGAAAATGCAGGTACACATTTTTGTGCACTGTGCCCGGAACTCATGGATGAAAAACATAATAATAAATTTGACGATGAAGGCGAATCGCAATATAATATCGTCATTCATGACGGAATTGATGCAGATACGCAGAAATTTGCCGAAATACTCGGGAATATCCAAAAGCTGTCCTATGTTTTCGTCGCCCTCGGGGATGATAATAAGAATATCCGTACGGCAGTAAAAATAAGGATTCTCCTAGAAAAAAGAAATATTCATCCGAGAATTCAGGCAGTCGTTGTTAATAACGATAAAATCAGTAGTGTTTCAAATCTCACAAACCATTCGGGACAGTCGTATGATATAGACTTTGTCGGAGAGGTAAAGGAATTCTACAGAGTCGGCGGAATTATACAGTCCGAAATTGAGGGCGATGCATTAAAGCGCCATCTCAAATGGGGAGAAGAGGAAGCGTTCTGGAAGTATGAATATAATTACCGCTCGTCAATGGCATCTGCACTTCATAGAAGAATGAAGATTGCCTGCGGCGTAGGCGGAATAAATCTCGCTCCTGAGGAAAGAAGCGAGGAGGACAGACAGAAGCTCAGACTCATGGAACACAGACGCTGGAATGCATATATGCGTTCCGAGGGATATACATATTCCGAAAAGCGGAATAATCTTGCAAAAACACATCATTGCCTTGTTACGTTTGATGAACTCAGCGAACAGGAAAAAGCAAAAGATGATGATTAAAATACGGGTGCGGATTTGTCCGTACCCTTTTTGCATAACAGAAAACACCCGGACATTTTCGTCAGGGTGTTTTGTTTTTTTGTTTAACCTAATAATACGTCTGAAATCAGCATTACACAGAACCCAACAAGCAGTGCATAAGTCGCACCGCGTTCAGAACCGTGAGCATGGGTTTCGGGAATCATCTCGTCGCTTATGACATAAAGCATCGTGCCGCCTGCAAAGGCTAGGGCAAAGGGGAGTATCACCTGTGAAACACTTACGGCAAAGAAGCCGATGAATGTTCCGATAACCTCAACAACTCCCGTAAGAGCTGCCGCAATAAATGTACGTTTCGGACTTACACCCGATGCAAGCATGGGACCAATGATAACCATACCTTCGGGAATGTTCTGAAGAGCTATACCTCCTGCAATCAAAAGCGCCTGTGATGTATCGCCACTTCCGAAACCTACACCTGCCGCAATGCCTTCGGGAAGATTGTGTATTGCAATGGCAGTAACGAATAGTAAAACCTTGCTCAGACCCGATGAATTGGGATGGCTTTCTATGTCGCTTCCTACCATTTTGTGCAAATGCAGTACAAGCTTGTCGATGACATTGAGACTTAGTGCACCTGCGAAAATGCCGATGACCGTCACAAGTATTCCGAATTTTCCGCCGTATTCAAGAGAGGGAAGTATAAGCCCGAGAACGGATGCTGCAAGCATAATGCCTGCCGCAAATGATAAAACAATGTCAGAAAACCTGTGGGATATGTCTTTGAATATAAATCCGAGTATTGCACCTATCAGCGTGGCACCGCCGACACCGAGGGCTGTAAGAATAACAATGTCCATTTTTGTGACCTGCGTAAAATTATAATACTAATGAGGGTGCTGTGTAAACTCTTGCACCAAGTTCGCTGTTGAGCATGTAAAGTCCCTTTGCATCCGAAGCAAAAAGCTCATACTTTGTAATCATGTCGTTTGCATTTGTTTCTTCTTCGCCCTGTTCCTTTACAAACCAGTCTAAAAATTGCATTGTTCTGAAGTCCTTGTTAGCATAAGCTTCAGCATAGATGTCGTTGATAAGACTTGTTACATAAAGCTCGTGTTCAAGACCTGCCTTGAGAACTGTAAGGTCAGAATCGAGAACCTTGTCGGGCTTGCCGATTGCTTCAAGAGTTACCTTTTCGTTGTTGTTGAGAAGATAGCGGTAGAAGAGCATTGCATGATCTCTTTCTTCCTGTGCCTGAATGTAGTACCAGTTTGCAAAGCCGTCAAGACCTCTTTCTTCAAAGTAGTTGGAGAAGTCTAGATAGAGATATGCCGAGTAAAGCTCCTTGTTGATTTGCTGGTTAAGTAAGTCTCTTACTTTCTGATTCATCATTTTGTGTTACCTCCATTGTCGTTTTTATTGTAATAATTCATATTTTAAATTTTCAAGCTGAGCTCTGCTGTCGTCGTTCAGAGCAGATAAAATCTTAACGGGATTAAGAGCAAACTCAATGCCGAAAGAACCTTCAAACATTGCAGTCATTTTCCTTGCCGCAACAGGACCCCATGAACCGTTTTCGATAAGGGCAACCTTTCTGTTTTTGAAGCCTCTCTCGATAAGTGCAAATATAAACCTTCTCATATCGGGGAACATATCACCGTTGTAGGTGGTTGTTGCAAGAACAAGCCTGTCAAATCTGAAGGCATCACTGACTGCTGCAAAGAAATCGTCTCTTGCAAGGTCGTATATTGTAACCTTCTCACCATTTTCTCGTAAGCCTTCTGCAAGCAGTTCCACCGCCTTCTTTGTTCCGCCGTAGATTGAAGTGTAGGCGATAACAACACCCTTTTCTTCAACCTCGTACTTTGACCACTTGTCGTAAAGACTTACATAGTAGCCGAGCTTTTCTGAAAGCACGGGACCGTGAAGCGGAAGGATTTTCTGAATGTCAAGTGCCTTTGCCTTGTCGAGAAGCGCCTGTACCTGTGCACCGTATTTTCCGACGATGCCGATATAATATCTTCTTGCTTCGTCTTCCCAAGGTTCGTCTGCATCAAGGGCACCGAATTTTCCGAACGCATCGGCAGAGAAGAGTACCTTGTCTTTGGCGTCGTATGTAACAATTACTTCAGGCCAGTGTACCATGGGTGCTGTCACGAATGTGAGTATATGCTCGCCTAAGGTTAATGTGTCGCCTTCACCTACAACAATACGCCTGTCGGAAAAATCTGTGCCGAAGAAGTTCTTCATCATGCCGAAAGCTTTTGCACTTGCAACGATTTGTGCTTCGGGATATCTGTCAGCGAACTTTGAAATGTTTGCCGAATGGTCGGGTTCCATGTGCTGGACTATGAGATAGTCGGGATGCTTCTGACCAAGCTCGTTCTTGATTTTGTCAAGCCACTCATCGCCAAAGTCCTTTTCAACCGAGTCCATTACCGCAATTTTTTCATCGATTATTATGTAAGAATTGTATGCAACACCGTTCGGTATTTTGTACTGGCTCTCAAACAGATCTGTTTTTCTGTCGTTTACACCGATATATTTTATGTCTTTTGTGATGTCCATGCCGCTTTCTCCTCGTTAATTTAAGGATAATTTCTCTTTTCTGGTATTATTATAACACTTTGCTGTAAAAATGTCAATAGTGTAATTATTACAAAAATGCAATTTAATAGTTTATTTACATATTTTTGTAAACAGGGGATAAAACAGGCAACCCAAATAGGATTGCCTGAAATATTTAAGCCTTTCTTTCGCCGTAGTAGTCGAGTAAGAACTGACAGAGTCTGCCCGAACCCGAAGCATTTGGTTGCCATGGCGTAAACCAGGGGTCAACCGAACAGTATCTTTCGCTTGTGATGTACTCGGGGGTTACGTGGTATCTGAGAATACCCTCAGCCATCTTTGCCGCCTTTTCGTATTCTCCGCGCTTCATCCATGCTTCAATCCAAAGAATTTCGGATACACAAGTGTAATAAACGTGACCGTAAAGACCGGGGGCGCCGCAGTCGTCGTTAGTCATTCTGGAGGAAAGACCGTGCTCTAAATCTACCATGCCTATTTCAGTATAGAAGCGTTCCATCTGCTCGAATATTTCACTGCCGGGGTCCATAATGCCGAGCTTTATGAGATAAGGACAGCCGTCGGTTGAGAAGCAGTGGTTGTAGCTCTTTTCAAACTCTGTGCCGAGAATGTGAGGCATGTTGTAGCTCTTTTCGCCTGTATGTTCCTTGGCAAACTCTTCAAGCACACCCTTTACAACACCCTTGTATTCTTCGTAAACTTCTCTTACGTACTTTGCATTGTCCGCACCGAACTTTTCATAACATTCTGCCATAACACCTATGCCGTATACATTTACAGCATCAGTATATGTCCAGTGCTGACCGATTTCACCCCAGTCACTTGCCTGACCCGATGTAAAGAGACCCTTGACTTCGTTTTCTGCCGCTTTTTCGGGATTTCTTCTGTACTGGATGTATTCAAGAGCCAAATCCATGCCGTCTTTAAACTCGTCAAAGAGCTTTTTGTCGTTCTTGGCAAGAATGTGGTGAGCCGTTGCCCAGATGGCAGAGCCGTTGGAGTTGTCCCAACGTACATACTTGCTCATCATGTTGCCCTTGTCTTCGCCGTCTTTCTTCTGCCATACCTTGTACCACATTCTGATAGCATCTGTGACAAATTCTGAAAGTCCGACGTCGTCAAGAACCGTTGTGAAGTGTGCCGCTTCCCAAACCCACTGGAATCTTCCTACATCGCCCTGACGTGTGTAGATTTCGTCGGGATACTGACCTTCATAGTGAGCAAACATCTGAAGCATAACCGTAAGATTCTGACGGAACATATCTTCGATTTCTTTACTGCCGCCGGGAAGCTTTGTAACCTTGTTCTGTACATTTTCCCACCATCTTACAGTGCTTGTGTAGGCTTCGTCGTAAGAGGGTGCCTGGCAAACTTCGCCGCGTCTCATAACAAAACGTACAGTTGCACTCTGGCTTGGTGCAAGATTGTAGTCAAATCTGTAGTAGTCGTGAGCCTTAAATCTGTTTTTCTGTTCGTATCTGGAAACCCACTTGACTTCACAGTTGTCGTATTCCTTAATTGTCATAAAGCCGTAGCCGTCTTCAGCCTTTGCTGTAAGAGAACCTTCTTCTACAGGTGAAAATCCGTTCTGCCATGACAGATACCACTGACCTATATTGGGGTTGTAGGGTTCATAGCCTGTGTTCCAGAGACCTGTAAGATAGTGGTCGTGCTTGTTGAAACGGGGAAGAAGACCCATAGTACCCTTTACTGCGTAAGTGTTTACATTTGTAACGGTAACTTCGCAGTAGGAGAAGGGACGTCTGTCAGTTGAGCAGAATGCCGTCATTGAAATCATGCATCCATTTTCTTCGTCTTCGTTGAACATTGTATATACGGGAAGACCGTTTTCGGGAGTCTTCCAGACAGTCTTTTCCATGTCGGCTTCATCCGGCTCTGTGCCGAAAAGAGTATGTACGCCGAATGACCCCTGGTCAAAGTGCATACCGATGTCCTTGAGGTCAAGGTCGGTAATTTTCATGTCGGGGTATACGGTAATGAGCCTTTCGGATGCGTAGGGGTGAATATAGATACGGGAAGACTTTGGTCTTTCCCATCTTTCAATCTGCTTCATTGTTATTGACGTCCTTTCATTAAAAAGATGTATACTGAATTATAACATATCTGAGGGATGTTTACAATAGATTTTTTTAAATAATTATTAAACTGCAGGTTGATTGACAATTGTCAGAAAGTGATGTATCATATATATGAAATGGAGGGATTATATGTATTCGGATAAAGTTGTGCCGGCTATCAAAGAGTTTTTGAGAAAGCGTTTTGTGGTGCTTACATTTATTCTTTATGTTATCGGTTCGCTGTTGGGAATAATATACGACTTTCTCAATTCCGAGAGTGGTATGGTCGGTTCCTGTATGTCTTTGATTTTCCTTCCTTTTGTTATTCTGACGTATGTATTAGCTGTTAATAAAGATAATGAAACTATCGACACCGCACTTCTTAATATGATAAGGCGTTTTTTGATTCTGAACATTGTTTCAATCGCCCTTTTGTTTGCTATGAGCTTTTTTTCTGCTGTAGGCAAAATTGAAAATTTATTGGTTGTTCCGATAGTTGCTGTTTTAGGTGCAATACGGATATTTGCTTCGTTAAAAGGAATCGAGTTTGTAGATAGTATTATTTGTGCAGTTGAATCCTCGTATCCTGATACCAGTGCGCCGAGAATTGTTGGTGTTCTTCAATTTGCGATGGCTCCTCTGTCGATTTTGATGATATTCATTGGAGAAATTTCTGTTTTAAGTGTTATTATGGCTGCTTTTAATTGTGTATTTAATGTGTGTTTCGGGTTTGTTTTGTTGCAGTATATTGAATTCATGAAAGAATTAAGACGCGAAATAATAGAAGAGGACTCACAAAAAACAACCAACGAGTGATTGTTTGACGGCTTGCATTTTGCAGGCCGTTTTTATCAATTTAAATAAATTTAATTCCCATGTCTCAAAATCGACACACATATGTGAAAAACAGGTAGTAAAATATACTTGGAATAGAATTTAATCCGAAAGGGTGATGCTCTGTGAAAATTCAATGGAAAACGTGTTTTAAGATAGGCTTCAGCATCTTTTTGCTGTATCTTTGTATCCATTACCTTGAGGGAATGCAGCATTTTCTCGTCAAGGCAATAGGTGCAGCTTCGCCGCTTATAATAGGTTGTGCCATTGCATATGTTGTAAATATCATCATGACGGCATATGAAAGACACTATTTTCCCATGTCAAAGAAAAAGTTTGTAAAGGCGACAAGACGGCCATTGTGCATGATTGCGGCATTCCTTACGGTTGTAGCAATTATCGTCATTGTAGTAAGCCTTGTTCTTCCTGAACTCACTCAGTGTATACAGCTTCTTGTCAGTCAGCTTCCCGGTGCGTTCAAAAAGCTTATCGGCTTTATTGAAGGATTCGGTGTTGTGCCTGAAGATATCCTTTCCGAGCTTTCAAATCTTGACTGGCAGGAGAAAATCGGTGATATTTTCAATACGGTTTCTTCCTATTTCGGCAATGTTGTAAATGCACTGTTTACCGTTGTCACAGCATTTTTCTCGGGACTTGTTGTTTCGGTACTCAGTATTATTTTTGCTGTGTATCTTCTTCTTGCAAAGGAAAAGCTGCAGCGCAATATAAGCGATATTGCCGACAGCTATTTCAAAAAGAAGTTCTGCGATAAGGCAAGATATGTTCTTTCGGTAATCAATGACAGCTTCCATAAGTTTATAGTAGGTCAGACGCTTGAAGCGGTAATTCTCGGCATTCTCTGTACCGTCGGTATGCTTATTCTCCGTCTTCCTTATGCTACCATGATCGGTGCGCTTGTGTGCTTCACGGCGTTTATTCCCGTCGTTGGTGCATTTATCGGTGCGGCAGTAGGTGCGTTCATGATTTCAACCGTTTCTCTTATCAAAGCCGTTATTTTCATTGTGTTTATAATTGTTCTTCAGCAACTTGAAGGAAATCTTATTTATCCCAGGGTTGTAGGAGCTTCCCTCGGACTGCCTGCAATTCTCATACTTGCTGCAGTCACCGTCGGCGGCGGTGTGTTTGGCATACTCGGTATGCTTCTCGGCGTTCCTCTTGCGGCGGCAGCCTATAAGATACTGGATGCCGATGTTAAAAAGCGTATGGCAAAAAAAGAAGAGCCGGAAACACATAATAATGAAAACCCTCATACCGATGATGAAACGGTGAAGTCGGAAAACTGATAAACAGGAGGAATAAATATGTTTTTGTTTAATATGGACACAGAAAACACAGACGGTGTTGCATCCGAAAACGAAGCTGTAGAAAATCTGCCGTCTCAGGCGGAGGAAACTCCCTCCGAGGCGCCGGAAACAGCTGAAACACAAATCGAAACAGTAACAGAAAACGTCGAATCCCCCGAAGCCCCTGTAAAAAACGGTGAACCGACGCAGCAGTTCGAAGATGCCGAAACGAAACCGCTTAGTGCTGCAGAAGCTACAACAAAAGCAGTAAGGGAGATTCTTTCTTCAAAGGCTATGACCGTTTCAACCGTGGCATATACTCTGACTGTTGTTGCGGGAGTTGTTGTATCGTTTCTCATGCAGACCGTAGCAAACGGATTTTTCCATGATATGGCGGCACTCGGCAATTCGCTGAATACCGGATATACTTTCAGTCCGGTTGCTCTGCGTTTTGATGTTATTACACCTATCCTTTCTGCAATTGCTCCCATTATATTGCTTGCCTCTCTCTGGCATATTTTCTGTCAGGGACGTAAAAATGACGGCATCAGGTTCAGAACAGGCGGCGTTACCGTGCTTCAGGTGTTCAGCATAATCGGCATTGTGCTTTCGGGCATATTCGTTGTGCTTTACGGACTGTTTTTCATATTTGCAACCTTCGGCGGATTGTCGATGGTAATGAGGGCACCGGATAAAGTCGGTATTATGGTGCTGTCGGTAGCCATGGGATTTGTCTCACTTCTGCTTCTTCTTGTGGTGCTTTATTATGCCATGATTCTGCACTCTGTTTCAAGCTTCAAAAAGGCAATCATAACAGATACTCCTTCGGCAAGAGGTTCTGCGTATGTAGGCGTAGTTCAGATACTTGCGGGTGTGCTGAATATTTTTTCCTTCCTTATGATTTCCGTTTTTGGAATTGCGGCATTTGCAGGACTTGCTGTAAGCGGTTTTGGCATTTCGGCATATTTGCCGGTATCACTTCTTTTTACACTTATCACGGTTTCAAGTGCTGTGAGCAATATCGGATTCGGTATGCTTATGCTGAGATATAAAAAGAGCATGAAGAGAATAAAGAAGGATTTTAAAAAGTAAGATTACATAACGAAAGACGGCTCATGGGAGCCGTCTTTTTTTGATTTGTTATTTCTTGTTATTAAGTCTTACTTCGCTTTCACCAAGCTCGTATTCCATACCTGTGATATCGCAGAAGATATCAGCCTGAATGTGGGGAATACCGTCGATGAATGTAAGAGGCTTCTTCATCTTGACATCAACACCGTCAATACTTACAACGTCGCAGTCCTTCATGAATACCGCTGTCTTTTCAGAAAAGACTGTCAGCATCTCGCAAGTGCTATCCCATTCGTAATACATATTGGGAAGTCTCTTGAGCTTGCTCTTTGTATCAAAGGGAATATAGAGCATACCGTCTTCAACATAGCAGTCGTGGGCAGTATCTACGATTTCACCGTTCACCTTAAGGTTCATAACAGGACCTGCCGCATGAATTTCAATATCCAGAAGTTCAAAATCGCCTTGCTTCCATACGGGGTCAAATCTTAAGCCGTGGATAATTCCGTGCCAGTCCATTTCAGGAAAACGCTTAGGCTCAATTGTAAGCTCTGCAACTCCGTAAGGGTCGGTTATGCAATGGGGCTGGAAGGGATAATAATTCATTTCGGGATTGAAGGCAAAGCCGAACTGAATACAGCAGGCATTGTCGATAGGCTTTCTTGTTCTGATATGAACAACGAATTTGCCTATCTTTTCCGCATCAATGGGAAGAAGCTCATCGTCATGGAGAATCATGTAGGGGTCATCCTGCTCAGAGTGACCGAACATCATATCTGCCTTGAATTCGTAGCTTGTAAGATTGTGAATTTCCCACTTTTTAAGGTCTTCGTCGTTCTTGAATTCGTACTTCTTTATGATACCGTAGTCTGTTTCATCCTTGGGAAGCGAATCGGCAGGAGCTATGAGTGCTCTGTCCTGAGGATGAAGAATGTTGATTCTGTCAAGCTGGTCCTGATTAGGTATTACGTCAACGTGAGGCACATCTTCACGGAATACTGTTCTGAGAGCATCAAGATAACCAAAGCCGTGAACACCTGCAGGACACATATATGTACCTTCGCCGTATTCGTTCCATGTGGAAAGCATAATGAGCTTTGACTTCCAGCTGTTCTTGTCATATCTTGAAACAATGTCATCCTTTGCCCACTCTAAAAGCTCTACCATATCGTCAGGCTCAAGAACAGGTGAACGCTTACCTGTCCAGCCGAGAAGGTTATAACCGCTGGAAACTGTGGGAACTGTATGGCAGCTGCCTTCGTTCATGTTGCTGAGAACTCTGCTCTTTGTAAACTCAACATCGTAGCCCTTATGACCCCAGTTGTATGCGTGAACGCCGTCAATACCGCAAGCCTTATATACAGGCATACTTTCGCCGCAGCAGAGAATAACAAGACCCTTGTAGCCAAGCTTCTTTACTTCGCGTCTGAGATAGTCAAGAGACTTCTTGAGTACCTCGGGACCGCCTACGTCCGCCGCAAGTCTGTCGGGTGCATAGATTGACATTATGGCATATCCGTCAATCTGCATGTATCTTTCATCCGAGAAGAAATAGTCAATAAAGTAAGGGAAATAGTAATCTCTTAAATCTTCAAAGCAGGTCGGGTGTCCTAAAGATGCTTCCCAGAGAAGACCGATTTTAACCTTGTCAGAGTACTTTGCAAGCATATGACCGTCGTGAATTTCACTTGAAAGCATTGTCTTTACCAAAGGCATATTGCTTTCGCTTCCGTACCAGCAGTAAAGCTGGAAATCAAGACCGTGCTCTGCCATCCACTTGAGTTCCCAGTCGGCTGTTTCCGTAATACCTTCGTCGTAGTAGCCGAGAAGGGGCTTGTTTTCTGGGAACGGTGTAATGCAGTCCCAACCGTAATGTGTACCTGTTCTCCATAGTGAGCAGATATTCATACCTACATAGTAGTCGCCCTTCTTTTTGGGGATAACAGGTTCGGGAACATAATCAGCAGGAAGCGGAGGAATGGGGAATGCCTTCATGTCTGTAAACTGAAGGGTTGCCGCCTTATCGCAGACAAAGGCGATTCTTACCGCATCAATATATTCTGCATCATTGTCAAAAGCGATGGTTGAAACAACCTTACCGTTAAGACGGATAAGCGCTGTATTTGTATCTGTATCGGCTTCGATTCTCAGAGTCTGCCATACGTTCTTTGAGTGAGCTCTGAGTGCTCCGTCTTTACAGCGGATTTCTGTATATTCGTCATAGATTGAAATTACTTCTTCACCTGCTGAAAGAAGGCTTACTGTAAGCTTACCGCCTGCCTTTGGAAGATTATACTTCATTTCATAGCCGACAACACCTGCTGTTCTGTCAAAGCCGCGTGTTATGCTTGTTGCCGAACCCGAGTTGCCCTTGAGTTCGCAAATTGCATAGTGTGAGCCGGGTCTGTACTGACGGCGTACAAGTGTAGCTCTGCCGTCTTTTTCAACAACATATTCTTCGGGCATACCTGTTGTCTGCTTGTTGATAACAACGTCGTTGAAGAGATAGTTCTTATAGAGCTTGAGGTCTGCATGAACAACAGCTTCACCGACTTCACCTGCTTCATAACCGAACTGGAAGCGGCAGATGCTCTTAGCCTTGCCGGTAAAAGGAAGTGTAGTTACATATTTACCGTCAAGGTGAACCTTTACTTCGCCCTTGTCAATATCAATGATTTCTTTTAAGTAATGCCATTCGTTATCTGCCTTAAAAACAGCCTTATCGCCTGCATAGAAATATCCTTCATTCTGTCTGAGTACAAAGGCTTCATTTTCGATGCCCTTGTCACCCCAGAAACCGAGATAAAGTCCGTCACCGCTTTGAACAAGGAAGGTACATTCAAATGTGAGAACGCCGCTTGTTTCTTCTGTGATGTTACGTCTTCTGAAGGTGGGGAATTTGTTACCGATGCTCTTTACACGTCTGTATTCAACGGTAGGAGCATAAAACTCACCTGCACCTCTGTGGTCGGTGTCCCAGCCGGATTCTTCATGATGACCGGGATAATGGATTTCATCGTCGATAAGATGATAGGCTGTGGGATTTAACTTTCTTGCCATAATAATCTCTCCTTTCCTCAAAGGGGAATCTGAAACGGAAAATTTTGTATGTTTCAAATCACTTAAATTATACAATTTGTTGATGGATATTTCAATAGTTTTTCTGTCAAAAATATACGGATTTTTTGTCATTTCTTTTGCAGTTTTTTTGAAAGGTTGTCGTATTGTTGACAGACGTTTTTCTTAGCATTTATTTTTGTAAAAGCTCTTGAAAATTACAGTAATTTGTTGTATACTGTATAAGTATAAATCTATAATGGAGGAAACTATGGCAGCCTCAAATAACAACCGCGATTTAAAGCATATAAGAAACTTTTGTATAATAGCCCATATCGACCACGGTAAGAGTACCCTTGCCGACAGACTTTTGGAACTTACAAACACAGTCCAGAAGCGTGAAATGGAAGAACAGGTTCTTGACAACATGGACCTCGAACGTGAAAGAGGTATCACAATCAAGGCAAGAGCCGTTAAAATCAACTACGAATACGAGGGTGAGAACTACACACTCAACCTTATTGACACCCCCGGTCACGTTGACTTTAACTATGAGGTTTCACGTTCTCTTTCAGCCTGCGAGGGTGCACTTCTTGTTGTTGACTCAACACAGGGTATTGAAGCACAGACACTTGCAAACGCTTATCTTGCAGTTGACAACAACCTTGAAATCATCCCCGTAATCAACAAGATTGACCTTCCCTCTGCCGACATTGAGGGCACACGCAAGGAAATAGAGGATATTATCGGTATTCCCGCCGATGAAGCACCTGCCGTTTCCGCAAAAGCAGGAATTAATATTGAAGATGTACTTGTACAGGTTGTAAAGAATATCCCCGAACCTAAAGGTGACATCAATGCACCCTTCAAATCACTTATCTTCGATTCCTACTACGATTCCTACAGAGGTGTAGTTGTATATATCAGAGTCTATGACGGCAAGGTTAAAGTGGGCGACACAATCCAGATGATGTCAACAGGTGTCACCTATGAAGTAACAGAGGTCGGCTTCCTTGATGCCTTTGGCTTTGCAAAGAGTGACGAGCTTCATGCAGGCGAGGTTGGCTATATCACAGCCGCAATCAAGACGGTAGGCGATACGCAGGTAGGCGACACAATCACACTTGCAAACAATCCTGCAAAAGAAGCGCTTCCCGGGTTTAAAAAGGCTCTTCCCGTAGTATTTTCGGGTATTTATCCTGCCGACGGTGCAAGATATACAGACCTTCGTGAAGCCCTTGAAAAGCTTGCCCTTAACGATGCGGCACTCACATATGAACCCGAAACGTCACAGGCACTCGGTTTTGGCTTTCGCTGCGGATTCTTGGGACTTCTTCACATGGAAATCCTTGAGGAAAGACTCGAACGTGAATTTAACCTCGACCTTATTACAACAGCTCCCAGCGTTATATATAAGATTAAACCCAAGAGCGGTGATGAATACTATATTGACAATCCCACAAACTTCCCGACAGGCGATGAAATTGAGCAGGCTTTTGAGCCTGTTGTAAATGCAAGTATTATCTGTCCCACCGAATATGTCGGTGCGATTATGGAGCTTTGTCAGGAAAGACGAGGCACATACAAGGACATGACATATCTTGATACAACAAGAGCAGAGGTTCACTATACATTGCCTCTTAATGAAATTGTCTATGACTTTTTCGATGCACTCAAGTCCAAAACACGAGGCTATGCGTCTCTTGACTACGAGCTTGCAGGCTATGAGCCTTCAAAGCTTGTAAAACTCGACATTCTTCTCAACGGCGAAATTGTCGATGCCCTTTCCTTTATCGTTCATACCGACAAGGCATATGCAAGAGCACGAAAAATTGCCGAAAAATTAAAGGACAACATTCCGAGACAGCTCTTTGAAATACCCATTCAGGCAGCAGTCGGAGGTAAGATTATCGCAAGAGAAACCGTAAAAGCTATGAGAAAAGACGTTCTTGCCAAGTGTTACGGCGGTGACATTACAAGAAAGAAGAAGCTTCTTGAAAAACAGAAGGAAGGTAAAAAGAGAATGCGTTCCTTCGGCTCTGTAGAAGTACCGCAGGAAGCCTTCATGGCAGTTCTCAAGTTCGACGAAGACTGACGGTGAGCCACCGCCGGCAATTCACGGGGTATCTTTGATAAATAATAAACCCTCGGTGTCGCATAACAAGCTTTTCCTGACCATCAAACACCGACGGTCGGAAAATATGAGATTCAGTATATACCAACACCAATTGAGAGGAGTTAAGCCGCCACGGCAAAAGAGGGGAAGTCAGCGCAGACTTGCTGAAATTTCCGTTTTGTCTTTGGTTTGTGTCGAGCCATCCCCTCTTGTTGAGTGGAGAATTTTTGGTACTTTTGTTTCGGGACAAAAGTACGACTTGCCGTCTGCAGACGGTGAAATATCCCTGAAATACAAAAAAGAGGTCATTATCATATGAAAGGTCTCGGATTATATATCCATATTCCGTTTTGCATAAGCAAATGTAACTACTGCGACTTCTATTCAATAGGCGGAGCTGACGAAGAAAAGAAGGACAGATATGTATCTGCCCTTGTCCGTCATATGCAGGATTATAAAATACAGGCTAAAAGCTATGTCGTAACATCCGTGTATATCGGCGGCGGAACACCGTCTTTGCTTTCCGAGACTCAGCTTAAAACGGTTATGAGGGCAGTAAAGAAAAACTTCCGTCTTTCGCCGAGATGCGAAATTTCCATGGAGGTCAATCCCGGAACCGTGGATGCGGCAAAATTTAAGGTGATGAAACGCCTTGGAATAAACAGAATAAGCATGGGTGCGCAAAGCTTTGACGACGGCGAGCTTGCCATGTGCGGACGCCGCCACAGCTCCCATGATATATTCGCATGTATTTCCGATGCAAGAGATGCAAAGTTTGAGAATATCAGCCTTGACCTCATTTACGGACTGCCCGACCAAACAAAAGAAAAGCTGTTTGAAAACCTTGATACTGCAATAGAGCTTGACGTTGACCATATTTCGCTGTACGGTCTTAAAATTGAGGAGGGAACACCCTTCTGGTATAATAGACACGACCTTAACCTTCCCGATGAGGATACCGAGTGCGATATGTACTTTGAGTCAATTGAAAAGCTTGCTCACGCAGGTTACAGACAATATGAAATCTCCAATTTTGCAAAGAAGCACAAAGCCTGTAAACATAACCTGAGATATTGGAATTGTGATGAGTATATAGGACTCGGCCCTGCGGCACATTCCTATTTCGGAGGAAAGCGGTATTCCTTCAAACGCGATATAAACCTGTATATAGACTCCTTTGACGAAACAAAAAAGGTAAACGAGCCTTTGCTTGATGAATATGTCGATATTCCTCCGCAGGCGAGAATAGCCGAATATGTAATGCTTAGATTCAGACTCCATGAAGGCATAAATCTTGCCCGCTTCAAGAAACGCTTCGGAAGAAGTTTTGAGTCACTGTATTATGAAAAGCTCTGGCCGTATGTCAATTCGGGACATGTCGTAAAGACCAAGACAGGCTATGCCTTCACTCCTAAGGGAATGTACGTTTCAAATTATATTCTTTCCCATATGATAGGGGAGGACCTTGTGATTCCCGGTTCCAATTCGTAACTTGGAGGTAATATAAATGATTAAGCATTGTATAATGATAAAACTCAAGGACAGAAGCGAAGATGTGAAGAATGCCGTAAAGCAGAAGCTTCTCTCCATGGACGGTAAGGTAACAATGATGCGTGAATTTGAGGTGCATGCCGACTTTATCGGCTCGGAACGCTCGTATGATATTTTCCTTTCCTGTACGCTCGATGACGAAAAGGCTCTTGATGACTACCAGAATGATCCTTACCACTGTGAAATCAAAGCTTATATAAAAGAAAACGCCGAATCGACAATTGCAGTTGATTCCTACATATAAAATTTGTTTTTTACCAAAGACAGCTTCGGCTGTCTTTTTTTTGCACAAAAATTCAATGAGCGAAAAAACACACAAATGTTCTAAAAAGCTCTTGACAACTTAGAACGGATGTGCTAATATCATATACAGAACAAATGTTTAGAACTTATGTTTAGAACTGAAGTTCTTGTGTTGGAGGTAAACATATGGAAAACCTGTCACAAAAATATGTAAATAAACAGGGGATAAATGAGGGAAGAATAGTATTGCATTCGGACCTGAATAATTTTTTTGCAAGCGTTGAATGTAAAAAAAGACCTGAACTTAAAGGACTTCCCGTGGCTGTGTGCGGAAGCAGGGAAGACAGACACGGAATTGTGCTTGCCAAAAATGAACTTGCCAAAAAGTGCGGTGTCAAAACGGCAGAAGCAATATGGCAGGCAAAGCTCAAATGTCCGAGCCTTGTTATTGTTCCGCCGAATTATGATGAATATGTAAGATACTCGAGAATGGTAAAGGAAATATATTACAGCTATACGGATCTGATTGAAGGCTTCGGCATGGATGAGGCGTGGATAGAGCTTACAGGTGACAGAAAAGTCAAAACGCTGGAGCAGGGTGCGTGCATTGCCGATGAAATACGAAAAAGGGTAAAAAAAGAAACGGGACTCACTGTCTCGGTCGGTGTCAGCGACAATAAGATTTTTGCAAAGCTTGCCTCGGATTATAAAAAGCCGGACGCCGTTACGGTTTTCGGACCTCATAATTATGATGAGGTTGTAAAGAAACTTGATGTGGGCGAGCTTTTGTTTGTGGGCAGAAGCACAAGGGCAAAGCTTCATCTTTACGGAATAAATACCATCGGTGAGCTTGTCGGTACAAATGGCTTTTTCATGAAAAGCATGCTGGGAAAAAACGGCGAGAGTCTTTACCGTGATGCCTGCGGCGCCAATAGTGCAAAGGTGTCAAGATGGGGTGAGTCGGACGAAGCAAAATCAATAGGGAATTCGGTAACATTGCCGAGGGACCTTGACAATATAGATGAGGTTCACAGCGTTTTTTGTGCCCTTGCCGAAAAGGTGGCATACCGCCTCAGAAGTGCAGGCTTTGCGGCAAAAACCGTCTGTATAAGCGTAAGAAGCACAGGGCTTGTCACAACAGAAAAGCAGATGCATGTTGAGCTTACCAGTAATGCTGTTGAAATCGCTGATGCCGCCACCCGTCTTTACATTGAAAATTATAATGTAAATAAGCCGGTACGTTCTGTGGGGATAAGAACTACAAATCTTATAAGCAAAAATATCGGTGTTCAACTGGAACTGTTTGACAAGAGTTATCTCAAGCGGGAAAAGCTGGCAAAAATTGACAACACTGTTGACGAAATCAGAGGAAGATACGGTGTCGATTCCATAACACATGTTTCCGCAATGAAAGTTGATGTCATAAGGCATAATGCGACAAGCTTTGCACATGGCTTTTAGTATAATACAAAAGAAAAATATAAAAATAAATCCCTCGTGCCGAAAGACGGTACGGGGGATTGGAAGCTTATCTTTATATTACTGCTTGTTGATGCAAACAATTTTAACATGCTTTGAAACCTTGGTAAAGGTGGAAATAATGATAGCAGTACCCTTTGAGGCACAGTCCCAGAACGCAATGAGAGAATCTGCATAATCAGCAAGCTTCTGACTCTTTTCCAAAGGACTTTCGGAGGAAATTTCCGTAAACTTGTATCCGTGTTCCTTGGCAAACTGCTCTGCAAGCTGGTCTGCACCCTCGGCACCGCCGCTGACGATTTCCGTACAATCCTGCGGAAGCTCCTCAATAATCTTGTTGAGAACCACTCTCGGGTTTTTAACATGTCTTGAACCAATAATTGCTACTTTCATAATGCAATCTCCTTAAAAATAAATTTTATAACTTGATAACTTGATTTTGGTTTACATACTTGCACAGTACATATGGAATATTAGATAGTGAGACTTCGAGAAATCAAGGGAAAAATGAAGTCACAAAAGGAGAGAAAAATGCAGTTGTTAAAGGAAAAAAGAAGAAAAATTCCGTCTGTCATTGTCAGAGTCCTTGCCGTAATGTACTGCCTTGCCGTAATGGTAGTGGGTGTTGCTGAATATACGGTACCTGACAGTGTGACAGTGACAAAGGAAGAAATCGGCACAGTCTCGGCAAATGCTTCGGGTGTAAATACAAAACTATCGGTTGAAGCAAAGCTCTTCGGGGTTGTGCCTATAAAAAATATAGATGTAAGCGTAATTCCCGACACAAAGCTTGTGCCGTGCGGAAATGTATTCGGAGTTAAATTTTTCACCAAAGGTGTAATGGTCGTAAGACTTACCGAAATAGAGACCAAAAACGGATTTGTCAGTCCCGCGGGAGAAGCCGGTATATGCGAGGGTGATATAATAAGAAGCGTAAACGGAATGTCCGTAAATACCGTTGAGGAAATGGCAAACGCCGTTGAAAGCTCCAAGGGCGGTGAAATTGCCGTGACCTATATACGCAATAATGAGGAAAAAAGCTGTATAATGAAGCCGCACCTGTCGCTGTCGGATAAAAAATATAAAACAGGTATCTGGGTGCGTGACAGCACGGCGGGAATAGGTACCATGACATATTATAACCCGAGAACAAAAAGCTTTGCAGGGCTTGGCCACGGTATCTGCGATGTGGACACAGGACTTCTTATGCCGCTTCTGACCGGCTCTGTCGTTGATGTAGAAATTACTGATATCATAAAGGGACGCCGCGGAAGCCCGGGTGAACTTAAAGGAAGCTTTGATACCGTAAAACTCGGAGAGGTTGTCAATAACACTTCTCACGGTGTCTACGGAGTAATGGATAAAGAACCTTACGACGTTGCCGGAAATGCAATCGAAATAGGGTTTCGTGATGAAGTTAAAGTAGGAAAAGCATCCATTCTCTGCGAGCTTGACGAAAGCGGAATAAATGAATATGAGATTGAAATCACAAAAATCAAAAACGCCGATGAAGATGGTAAGAATATGCTTATTACCGTAACGGATGAAAGACTCCTTGAAAAAACCGGCGGTATTGTTCAGGGGATGAGCGGTTCTCCCATCATTCAGAACGGAAAAATTATAGGTGCCGTC
This sequence comes from Clostridia bacterium, assembly GCA_017620655.1. Classification (GTDB taxonomy): domain Bacteria; phylum Bacillota; class Clostridia; order Oscillospirales; family CAG-382; genus UMGS1387. The sequence goes on from JAGAUT010000066.1 coordinate 25,308, forward strand.
ACCCATGTTCTCGTATCCGATTCAAAAAAGGGGTACGGTATATTTATTGAAAATATGCTTTCAAATGAAAACGGAGCGGACTAACCGATAATTTCCAGGTATTCCTCGAGACAAAGTCCTTCGTCCATTATTTTTTTGGCATGGCTTCTTCCAACATAACGGAAGTGCCAGGGCATAAATTCTTTGCCTGTGATGTCGGACTTGTCTTTGGGATATCTCAGAATGAAACCAAAGTCGGCACAGTTGGAATATAACCACTTGTATTCGGCAGTTTCTGAAAAGGCTTCGGTGAGAAGGGTGCTGTTGCATATGTCAACGCCAAGACCGCTCTGGTGCTCGCTTTCTCCGGGTGCAAATACACGGCTGCCTGCCAGCTCTTCGGCTTTTTTCTTGTCACCGTACTGTAAAAACAGTGCATTTGTTTCGTTATCAAGAAGAGACTTCTGATAGTCGTAGCTTCTGTATCCGCATACGGCACCGACGCCCGAAAAGCCATGTGCACGCATTTCAATGAACATCGCCTCAAGGGCTTTTGCCGCATTAAGACGCAGTTTTTCACCTGAAAGTCCCTCGATTGTGTCCGAAATTTGGAATAAGTCTTCGGGAACATAGTCCTTTTTCAGTTTGTGAGAGCTGTTTATAAGGGCAATGAACTCGTCTGCATTTTCGGGATTCATGTAGCTTTCATAGTCCGAAAGGTCGGATTTGAACATGGATTTTTCACTGCTGTCAGAGGGGGCGTTGTAGATAATAGCTTCGCTCTCCTCGTTTTTGAGGACTTTGAATGTAAAGTCCTTTTCAAAAATGAGATTTAACCCTTTGACCTTGCCAAGTTTGTCATATTCGCATCTGATACCCTTGCACATGTCTTCAAAGAAACTGACGGGGATAAATAAATGACCGCCCGAAAAATAGGTCTTGTTTTTGAGTACAGAATATACAGAGCCGACCTTTACCGAGGGAGTACCCGTGTCAAATGAGGCACTTTTGCCGTCGGGAAGAGTGAGGGTCATATTTTTTGAATTGCCGTGGAGGGTAAAAGAGCAAAGCTCGGATACCTTGGCAAGAGAAACATAGTACTCGCCGTTTCTGTGATCGAAATACTCATCATTAAGAACAACAGTGTCGTTTTTCTGATAGGTGACCTTGACAGGCTGGTCAGGCGTCTTTTCCACGCTTCTGAAGTCGATGAAAATGTATGCAAACATAATAATGAGACAAATTGCCGCGGCAATGAGGGCGAAAATGCCTATGGCAACACCCTTTTCAACAAGCTTTTTTGTCTCTCTTCTTCTTCTTCTTTCCTCGGCACGCCTCTTTTCGGCGAGGATTGCTTCCTCACGGGTAAGAGGTCTTGTCCTTGTGCCGGAGGGCTTTCTGCTTCCGGAACCGTTTTGATTTCTGTTCATTATATATTCCTTGTAAACATCATTATTTTTGTATAACCACAAAAATTATAACATAATATTTTGAAATAATAAAGACCTTTTACACAATTTTTTGGAGGTAATCATGAAAAAAACAAGTGACGGCGGTTTTTATTCGGAAAGAAATGGCAAAATCAACTACAACGACGGGCTTTTTGAACCCGATGACAATCTGTACAATAATCCCGGGGAGTCTGAAGATCAAACTTTTCACCATAGCTTTTCTCGGGGTAAGGCAAAAGTCAAAACTTTAAAAAAGTGTGAAAAAAAGAGCAAAAACGAAAATTTTTGAGAAAAGTGCCTTGTAATTTGCCCAAAACGCCTGAAATTGACTTTCTTTGACTTTGACTTTCTTTGACTTTCGTTTTATAATACCCATAGAAGGTCAGAGAAGGTCAAACAACCTTTTGGAAAGGCGGATATAAAAATGGGAAATCCAATGAGCGAACAGATAGCAAGAATAATCGAAAGGATGCTGGAGGAATCGGGCGGCGAGCTTGAACTACAGAGAAATAAGCTTGCAGGAGATGTAGGCTGTGTGCCGAGTCAGATAAACTATGTAATATCCTCGCGCTTTAATCATGACAGGGGGTATATAGTGGAATCAAGACGCGGAGGCGGCGGATACATAAAGATACGTAAAATCAGCTTTGATTCAAAGACGGCATTTCTCATGCATATGCTGTCGGCTGTAGGCGACAGGATTGACTCCATGAGTGCAAAGGCACTTCTTGTGTCGCTGTATGATAATAACCTTATAACAGAAAGAGAACTGTCCCTTATGCTTGCCTCTGTTTCCGACAGGGCGTTTATGAGAATTGCTCAGGGAACCGGCAGGGATACGGTAAGGGCGGATGTCATGAAATCCCTTATACTGACACTTAAGTAATTGACGAAAGGACGATGGATATGATTTGTCAGGTATGTAAAAAGAATAACGCAACGATTCACTATAAAACAAATGTAAACGGTAAGCAGACCGAACTTTATCTCTGCCCCGAATGTGCCGAAAAGAACGGAATAGGCAAGAAGGTTTCATTTGAACCTATAGATGTCATTGACGGCTTTTTCGGAAAATCCACCGATGATATTTTCGGCGGGCTTTTTGCGGGCATGATAAATGACACACATAATAAAAGTGTGGGTGAAGCGAAGGCGTGTCCTGTATGCGGCATGAGATTTTCGGATTTTCTCCACGGCGGTAAGATTGGCTGCAGTGAATGTTATAATGTCTTTTCTAATTCTCTCGGCTCAACAGTAAAGAGAATTCACGGAAATGTTGAGCATTGCGGAAAGGTGCCTGAAGGAAAGAAGAGCGCAGTCTCTGATAAGAAGAAAATCGAGGCACTGAAATCAAAGCTTAATGAAGCCATCGAAAAGCAGGAATACGAAATGGCTGCAAAATACAGAGATGAAATCAGAGAAATAGAGAATAATCAGAAGGAGGGAAAGTAACATGAAATGGTATGACAAGATAGCAAGCACAGACTATGTTGTCATAAGTTCAAGAGTTCGTCTTGCACGAAACCTTGAGGGCGTGCCTTTCCCGTGGAGACTTGACTCGGACTCTTCAAAAAAAGCGGCACTCGGTATAAAGCAGGCACTTGAAAATGCATACGGCAATACACTTGTATTTACCGAAATGAACGGTAAAGCCGAAAAACAGGTACTTGTGGAAGAGCACGTTATTTCCCCCGACTTTGCCGAGGATTCCTGCGTTTACCGTGCACTTGCTTCAAATAAGGAAAACAGCCTTGCTATTATGATTAACGAGGAAGACCATGTGCGTATTCAGGCGCTTCTTCCGGGACTTGATCTTGGAAAGGCATTTGAAATGGCAAATGAGGCTGATAATGCAATAATAAAGGGATGTAACGTCGCATTTGATGAAAAATACGGTTTCCTCACCTCATGCCCGACAAATCTCGGCACGGGCCTTCGTGCATCGGTCATGCTTCATCTTCCCGCACTTTCGGTGTTCGGCTACATAAAGAGTATTGTAAATCTCATGAATAAAATCGGACTTACTGTCAGAGGAATTTACGGTGAAGGAAGCGATGCAAGAGCAAATATGTATCAGCTTTCAAATCAGGTAACCCTCGGCATTTCCGAAGAAGATACGATAAAGAAGCTTGAGAGTGCCGTCATGCAGATTGTGGACAGAGAACGTGAAATGAGAAAAAAGCTTCTTGAGGACACAAAAAATGAAACTGCCGACAGGCTCTGGCGTTCCTACGGCACACTTAAATATGCAAGAAAGATAGACACGGCAGAGGCTTCAAAGCTCATTTCAAATGTGCGTCTTGCACAGGTATGCGGAATTATCCCCGAAATCAAGGATAAAAACCTCATAAAACTGCTTTTTGAGATTATGCCGTCGCATATTCTTTCGCGTTTTCCGGAGGCACAGGATGCAAGTCTCAGGGATAAATACAGAGCAGACATTATCCGTCAATTCCTGTCGGAATACGACGGTGATTAGAAATTGAAATTAATTGGTCAAAGGATGTGAATATAAATGGCAAACAGATTTACTGAAAATGCCCAAGGTGCACTCAATGCCGCACCAAAGCTTGCATCAAAGCTTGGGCATAACTATATAGGAAGCGAGCATATACTGCTCGGAATTGTTTATAAAGCGAACTCCATCGCCTCACGCCTTCTTGAGGTCAAGGGCGTTGACTATAAAAAGCTGGAGGATGCCGTTGTCAAAATGATAGGCGTCGGCGATTCAGGCTCGTCAAGCCAGTTTGAACTGACCCCCAGAACAAAGCATATAATCGAAGAGTCGGGACAGATAGCAAGAGGCATGGGAAGTGCCTTTGTAGGTACCGAACATCTTCTTCTCTCGCTTTTGAGAGAGGGAGATTCGGTGGCGGTAAAACTTCTTGAAAGCCTTGGTGTTGAACCCTCGTCGCTCTATAACGAAATCATTGAAGGCATGGGCGTAAAGCCGTCGGCACAAGGATTTTCGTCAGAACAGGGCAAAGAAAGCGATGGTATAAAGGACACTAAAACCCTCGAAAAGTACGCTTCCGACCTTACAAAAAAGGCAAAGGAAGGAAAAATTGACCCCGTCATCGGCAGGGAAGAGGAAATGCAGAGGGTTGTGCAGATTCTGTCAAGACGTACAAAGAATAACCCTTGCCTTATAGGTGAACCGGGTGTCGGTAAAACAGCCGTTGTAGAAGGACTTGCACAGAAAATCGTTGACGGACTTGTACCCGAAAGCATAAAAGGTAAGAGACTTGTAACTCTGGATATTTCGGGTATGCTTGCAGGTGCAAAGTACAGAGGCGAGTTTGAAGAAAGAATAAAGGCTGTTATGGACGAAGTCAAAAAGGCAGGAGATGTTATACTGTTTATTGATGAAATCCATACCATAATCGGTGCAGGTGCGGCAGAAGGTGCAATAGATGCGGCAAATATCTTAAAGCCCGCATTGGCACGCGGAGAAATTCAGCTTATCGGTGCAACAACCATTGACGAATACAGAAAGTATATCGAAAAGGATGCTGCACTTGAAAGACGTTTCCAGTCGGTAACCGTCGGCGAGCCGACAAAAGAGGAGGCTGTACTTATCCTCAAAGGCCTCAAGGATAAATATGAAGCACACCATAAGATAAAAATATCCGATGAAGCAATTGAAGCAGCCGTAAATCTTTCAGCAAGATATATTACCGACAGATTTCTGCCCGATAAGGCAATTGACCTTATTGATGAGGCGGCATCAAAAAAGAGAATATCCGAAATCACACCGCCCCCTGATTTTCATGAACTCGAAGAAGAAATCGAGAGGGTAAAGAATGATAAGGAAAACGCTGTCAAAGAGCAGAACTTTGAAAAGGCGGCTGAGCTTCGCAATAAAGAAAAGGAACTGACACAAGATCTTGAGAATAAGAAAAAAGATTGGTCTGACGGTAAGGAAAACTCCGAATACCCTTCAATTTCAGAGGAAGATATAGCGGATATAGTTACTGCATGGACCCATATTCCTGTAAAGAAACTCGAAAACGAAGAAAGCGAAAGACTCCTTCGCCTTGATGAAATACTGAAGGCAAGAGTTATCGGACAGGACGACGCCGTAAATGTTGTGTCCCGTGCAATCCGCCGCGGCAGAACGGGACTCAAAGACCCCAAAAGACCGCAGGGTTCGTTTATTTTCTGCGGACAGACGGGCGTCGGTAAAACCGAACTTTCAAAGGCACTTGCCGAGGCTGTTTTCGGTGATGAAAATGCAATTATCCGAATTGATATGTCGGAATATATGGAAAAGCATTCGGTATCCAAGCTCATTGGCTCACCTCCCGGTTATGTCGGCTTTGAGGATGCGGGACAGCTCACCGAAAAGATACGCAGAAATCCGTACTCAGTTGTACTCTTTGATGAAATTGAAAAGGCACATCCGGATGTTTTCAACCTGCTTCTTCAGGTACTTGATGACGGTATCCTTACAGATTCTCACGGCAGAACCGTTGACTTCAAGAATACGGTTATCATTATGACATCAAACCTTGGCACCGGTGCACTTATTGAACCCAAACGCCTCGGATTCAATAACGAAGCCTCTGATGAGGCTGAACAGAAAAAGACCGAAAAGGCTGTGCTTGAAGCACTTAAAGGACATTTCCGTCCCGAGTTTCTGAACAGAGTCGATGAAATTGTAGTGTTCAGAAAGCTGTCGGATGAGGATATTAAGAAAATCGCTTCTCTTATGCTTTCCCAGATAAATGAGAGAATCAAAAACCTCGGTATAGACCTTAAATTCTCCGACGAGGTGATAAGCCACCTTGCCAAAGAAGGCTTTGACCCCGTATACGGTGCAAGACCACTCAGACGTGCAATGCAGAGACAGATTGAAGACAGCCTGTCGCTGAAAATCCTTGAGGGCGAAGTTAAAAACGGCGATAAGGTTGAGGCGGTTCTTGATGACGGTAAGGTTGTTTATAAAAAGCTTTAAGAGCAAAAATCATAAAGGAGGTCCCATGAGGACTTCCTTTTTTATTGCAGTATATCCGAAGAAATTCTGTCAATTCCTTGACAAAATACTCTGCAGGGGATATAATAATAAAAGCGGTATAATAATTACAAATCCATAACAGCAAAGCACGGATCCTAAAAAATCGAAAGCGAGTGTATGAATGTGAAGAGTAAATCTACTGTTTTATTATGGATGTTATATGACTTTTTTGCGTTGACGGTGAGCCTTGTACTTTCTGTACTGATAGCCGTCAATTTCCATGCTTCGGGCTGGAATGCGATTATGAAAAATCTCTCGATTTTCTCATATATGGTATTCTCGGCTGTTGTCCCGAATATTTTGTTTTTGTATTTTACAAAAAGGTATAAGGTAATATGGAAGTATGCAAGCCCCGTTGATTACTGTATCGTGGCTCTTGCTCCCATTTTCTCGTCGGTACTTCTTGTAATGCTCGGCCTTTTGTTTTATCTTAAGGGAATGCACCATATGCATCTTCCTAAAAACATTTACATAATCAACTTGATTCTCAGTGAAGCGGCCATCTGTTTCCCAAGGGCATTTTTCAGAATATACAATAAGCTCTATGACAGAAAAGACTCTTACGCCGCAGAAAAAAACAAGAATGTAATGATTGTCGGTGCCGGTGAGGCTGCACAGATTCTTATTACCGACATTGCTACAAACAAGCACTTTTCAAACAGCCGTGTTGTGTGTGCAATTGACGATGATGAGACAAAGACAGGTAAATTCATTAACGGTGTAAGAATTGCAGGTACACGTCATGATATTGTTACATGTGCCAAGAGATATGATATCGATACCATAATATTTGCCATTCCTTCCATGAGTAAGAATGAAAGACGTGAGATTCTTGAAATCTGCTCCCAGACGGGCTGTCAGCTCAAGACCATGCCGTCAATTGAAGATTCTGTAAATAACGGCGGCAAGAATTCCATAACAAACGTAAAGATTGAAGACCTTCTTGAACGTATGCCCATTGAACTTGACATGAAGGAAAAGATGAGCTATGTTACAGGTAAGATTGTAATGGTAACAGGTGGCGGAGGTTCAATCGGAAGCGAGCTTTGCAGACAGATTGTGAAATACGACCCTAAGCTTCTCATCATCTTTGATGTGTATGAGAATAACGCTTACGATATACAGAATGAGCTAAGAGCCACAAATCCCGAAGCTAATGTTCTTGCACTTATCGGCTCTGTAAGAGATTCAAAGCGTATGGAGAGCATTTTCTCAAAGTACCGTCCCGAAATAGTTTATCATGCGGCGGCACATAAGCACGTGCCCCTTATGGAAGACAGCCCTAACGAAGCGATAAAGAATAACGTATTCGGTACATATAAGACAGCCGAAATGGCAGATAAGTACGGTACAAAGAGATTTGTTCTTATCTCGACCGATAAGGCGGTAAATCCCACAAATGTTATGGGTGCATCCAAGAGAATGTGCGAAATGATTGTTCAGAGCTTCTCAAGAAAATCAAAGACTGAATTTGTTGCAGTACGTTTCGGTAATGTTCTCGGCTCAAACGGCTCGGTAATTCCTCTCTTTAAAAAGCAGATAGAGCAGGGCGGACCCGTAAAGGTTACTCACCCTGATATTATCAGATATTTCATGACAATTCCCGAAGCCGTATCACTTGTTCTGACAGCAGGTGCAATGGCAAAGGGCGGCGAAATCTTTGTTCTTGATATGGGTAAACCCGTAAAAATCCTTGATCTTGCAAAGAATATGATTCGTCTTACCGGTCATAAGGTAAATGAAGACATCATGATTGAATTTACAGGTCTCAGACCGGGTGAAAAACTTTATGAAGAGCTTCTTATGGGAGAAGAAGGTCTGCAGAATACCGAAAACGACCTCATCCATGTCGGAAAGCCCATTGAATTTGATGAAACGTGGTTTGCAGAACGACTCGAAAATCTGAAGTCTGTTATGTACGATGATTCTGTTGATATAAGAAGCCTTATCCACGAAATCGTACCCACTTATAGAATGCCACAGTAACCCCTACGAAAGGAAGAAAAATTATGAAACTCGGTGTAATTACAGTACCTCTTTACGATAAAAGCCTTGACGAAGCACTCGGCTACCTTAAAAACCTCGGTGTAGAAACGGTAGAAATGGGTTGCGGCGGTTTTCCCGGTGACGGACACAGCCACAGAGAAGAGCTTCTCGCAGATAAGGCAAAGCTCAAAGCGTTCAAGGATACATTTACAAAGCACGGAATGTCAATCAGTGCACTTTCCTGCCACGGTAATGCCATTCATCCCGATAAGGACGTTGCGGCAAAGTTCCATTATGATTTTGAACGTACCTGCATACTTGCAAATGAACTTGAAATTCCCACAGTTATAACATTCTCAGGATGCCCCGGTGATTCTGAGAACGCAAAGTATCCCAACTGGGTTACATGCCCCTGGCCCGATGATTTTCTTAAGATTCTCAACTGGCAGTGGAATGATGTGCTCATTCCTTACTGGCAGAAGACGGCAGACTATGCAAAGGGCTACGGCGTAAACGAAATTGCATTTGAAATGCACCCCGGTTTCTGCGTTTATAATACAGAGACAATGCTTAAAATAAGACGTGCGGTAGGCAATACAATCGGTGCGAATGTTGACCCCTCACACCTTATCTGGCAGGGTATGGACCCGGTTGAAGTAGTGAGAGTTCTCGGCAAGGAAAAGGCAATCTTCAATTTCCATGCAAAGGATACACGCATTGACGAAACAAATACAAAGGTAAACGGAGTGCTTGATACTAAGCACTACGGCGACGAAATCGGCAGAAGCTGGGTGTTCAGAGCACTCGGCTACGGCAACGGCGAAAAGTTCTGGAGAGATATCATTTCCATGCTTCAGCTCGTAGGTTACAACAAGTCCATTACTATAGAACACGAGGACAGCGTTATGACCTCCACAGAAGGTCTCGAGAAAGCAATCAAGTTCCTTTCCGACGTAATTATCAAGGGCGACAAACCCGGCTCAATGTTCTGGGCCTAACTTTTTCTTTGCTGAAAAGAAAAAGTTAGCAAAAAGAAAAGATTCCACGGGGAACCTCGATAAGAACCAAAATGTTTGGTGTCGCACAAATAGCGATATTCGCGGGGCGGCGAGTCGCTAAAACAAGCCTTTGGTGTCGCGTAACGAACACCGTTTGGTCGGCATAAATCCGACCGACCAACTCGCAGCATCACCGACGAAATCTTTTTTGCATAACAACGAAAAATGCACGAACAGCCAATCCCGACCACCAAACGACGGCGGTCGGGATTTACATAATATGGAGGTACTATGATATATACCTTAACCTTCAATCCATCACTCGACTATCTCCTTGACACCCCTGGTTTTGCCTATGGTAAAACCAACAGAAGTACATCCGAATCCTTGCATTTCGGAGGCAAAGGAATCAATGTTTCGTATGTTTTAAAACAACTCGGAACTTCCTCAACCTGCCTCGGCTTTGTTGCAGGCTTTACAGGAACAGAGCTTGAAAATATGCTTGATGTACAAGGTCTTTGCCATGATTTTGTTCATGTAGAAAAAGGAAATACAAGAATTAATGTCAAAATTAAATCATCCGAAATTACTGAAATCAACGCAAACGGTTGTGAAATAGCCGAGAACGATGTAAAACGGTTATTTGAAAAGCTTGATAAAATTTCCGATGGTGACACCCTTGTTCTTGCAGGAAGCACACCAAAGGGATTTGACAATGCTTACCCTCAAATAGTGTCACGCCTCTTTTCTAAAAACATCCGATTTGTTATTGATACTTCGGGACAAAAACTGCTTGATTGTTTAAAGTATAAGCCATTTCTCATAAAACCCAACAAGGACGAGCTTTCGGAAATTGTCGGACAAACACTTGAAACCTATGAGGAAATAATAACTGCGGCAAGAAAACTGAAAGATATGGGTGCTGTGAATGTGCTTGTATCTATGGGCGGAGACGGAGCTTTGCTTGTTGATGAAAATAACGAAGTTCATAGAGTATTTGCCCACAAGATAACCCCCGTCAGTACCGTCGGAGCAGGGGACAGTATGGTTGCAGGCTTCCTTGCAGGAACAGATAAAGGTTATGACTATGCTCTGAAGCTTGGTAATGCCTGCGGTGCGGCAACGGCAAGTGTGGAAATCCTTGCAGACAGAGAAAAAATAGAATCAATGATGTAAAAAAAGAACCCGAAAACTCGGGTTCTTTTATTTTATAAAATTCTTTGCGAGTCGACTATGGTAGTTTCATCAAAAGCCGTGTCAAGGTTTTCGAATTCAAGCTTTATTATAACTGCCTCTGACGAGAGCTTATCAGCGTCAATTCCATGAATGTGACAGACATCAATCATGCTTTCTTTGTGACCGTTAAAGAGCCTCGGGATTTTGTCCCAAAAGATGCTGAGAGACGTGCCGTCGTTGAGAACTGTTGCGTTTTTCGGGAGAGTTTTAATTTCCCTTATAAAGAAACCGTCAGCATCGGGGGATGCCAAAAAATGCAGATAAAGCGTGTTTGTTTTTCTTGTTGCTAAAAATCCGTTTTTTGAAGCCCATTCATATTTTACAGGCTCTGCAAATAACGCTTCTTTTACATTTTTATACCAGTTTCCCACACTTGAAACAATGCTTTTTGCCTTTTCTGGAATGTTGCCTTTTTCGTCGGGGCCGACATTGAGAACAAAGTTTGCACCCATTGCCATGTATCTGTCAATTGATGATGTAAGATAAAGCTTTGAGTGATAGTCCTCTGTTTTTCTGAAGCCCCAGCTTTCTTTGCCTATTGAGTCGCAGGCTTCGCAAAGTCCGTCAAAAGAAGCACCGTCTGCAGACATTCTTTCGGGCGTTGAAAAGTCGCCGTCGTCGTATCCTCTGTTGTTGATGTATATGCCGGGCTGAAGACTTCTTATAAGCTCGTTCAGGGAAGTATCCCTTGTCTTTGGCGGAATGTCCCAGAAAAAGCTTTGTATTTTTCCGTATCCCGTAAGAAGCTCTTGAAGCTGATTTTTTACATACTCGATGTAAAGTGCTTCACTCGGCTCATCGCCGTCTTTGACTTCATTGATTTCGTGGTGACCTACTGTGTTCTGATAGTTTTTGTGATGCCAGTCGGGAACGGAGTAGTAGAGTGAAAGTCCGATGTCTTGCTTTTCGCATTCGTCGGATAACATTTTGAGTACATCCTTGCCGTATGGGGTGTTTGTTATTTTGTAATCAGAATACTTTGTGTCCCACATGCAAAAGCCGTCGTGGTGCTTTGTTGTGAAGGTGATGTAGTCAAAACCCGCGTCCTTTGCAATACTTACCCATTCTTTTGGATTATAGTCTGTCGGGTTAAAAAGAAGCATATTCTTCTGATAGTCCTTGTAATAGACAGAATATCGCCACTGCTCCTGCTCATGAAGACCGTTCACGGCATAAATTCCCCAGTGGATAAACATTCCCAATCTTTTTGTCTTAAACATTTTTTTACCTGATTTACTGTATTTTTTTCTTTATAAACGGCACAATCATCTGTCCGTAAACACTCTCACCGTTTTCGTCCTGTTTGTCGACATATTCAACATGACCGCCGTGCATGACTTTAAGTTCAACGCTGTTTTCCATGTCATGACCGAAGGTCTTGAGCATTGCAAGGACAAGCATTGTTTGCTCGTATCTTCCGGGCATATCATTATCGGAAACAATAAAGAGCATATTTGTCTTCACCATATCTCTGTTGTTGATGTAGTAAAGAGGTGCCGCCTCATCAACAACGGTTGAAAGATAGTGCATGCCTCGTTCGTACTTGCAGATATTGAAATGTGTTGTCGGCTGACCTGCATCGTGAATATAACCTGTGATGAGATAGGGATTTACCCCCTCATTTGCAAGGAAAAACTTGTTGAAGCATAGCATCATGGAGATGTAAGCCCCTGCCGAAGCACCGCCTATAAATGTGTGCGTACACTTGCCGTACTGAGAAATGTTCTGCTGTACCCACTTAACAGCCTTTGCCGCATCAACTATGTAGTCGGGATAACGTGCTGTCGGGTACATTCTGTAGTTTGCACTTACAAGGCAGATACCGTTGTTTGTGAAATATTCTTTAATATGGTCGGGGAGACCTTTTGAACCTTCTTCAATTCCGCCGCCGTGGAAGTATATAAATACGGGAAATTCATCACAGTCAGGGAGATGAATGTCAAGAAGCTGCTCGGGAAGTTTGCCGTAGTTTATGTCAAGTATACTTTTCATTCTTTCACCCTATGCTTTCTTGTAATATGTTGCGAAGTAGGAAGCCGCGACGATACAGATAACCGCCGCATATACATTCCATGAGGGAACAATTCCGTTGACAACGAGTGTAACAAACGGGGTGAGAATGGGCTTGATAAAGAATGCAAAGGAAGCCATAATCGCACCGCCGTGTTCCATTGCCTTGAAGTAGAAAAGATAACCGAGACCCGTTACAAAAATGCCGAGATATATAAGGTTGAGAATTACGTTTGTATTGATAACCGAGGGCATGATTGTGTATGCAGGATCGTTTGTTGCCGCACCCATGACGAGAAGAAAAATGAGAAGAACAATGCTTCCGAGAAGAAAGCCGAAGCTTGTCTGGATAATACCGCCGAACTTCTTCATGAACTTCTTTGAAAGAACGGTATAAAGACTGAAACTGAGGGAAGCGAAAACCGCATACGCAACTGATTCAAGGTTTGTACCGGAAGAAAGGTCTGCACAAAGAAGCACGCCTATGATGCCGAGAACAAGGGCAATTATCTTGTTTGAGGTAAGCTTGTCTTTAAGAATAAAGAGTGAAAACAGTATTGTGAAAATCGAATTTGAAGAGAAGATGATTGCAATAAGGGCAGGGGAATCAGCCTTCTTTACGCCTACCTGCAGGCAAATCATACTGAAGCATACGATAAACACGCCAAGTAGCGCTATAAGTCCAATGTCTTTTATGTCAATTTTGATTTTCTCTTTCTTTACTTTGATTATCGCAAAGGGGAGCATCATGACAGACCCGATGATAAACCTCCAGAGTGTGATGGCAAAGGGCGTAACGTCGTTTGCTATAAGCTTGCTGACAGGCTCTAAGGTTACAAAAAGAATCGCAGTAAGAGCCGCATAAAGAATACCTTTTTTCATTGTAGTCTCCTCTGATGTGGATTTTTTGTTTTTTTTATTATATCATTACGTTTTTGTTTTTTCAATAGGTTTGACGATAAAAGATATAAACCGATTCTCATTAAATTTTGTTTTTTGCCTTGACAGAATTGCAATTTTTATATATAATAATTCTGTTATGATACTGGGGCGTCGCCAAGCGGTAAGGCAGCGGACTTTGACTCCGCCATTCGTTGGTTCGAGTCCAACCGTCCCAGCCAAAATTGCCGATTTGACTGCTTTTTGCGGTCAAATCGGCGCAAATTTAATACGTCACCGGAGGCTGTGTACCGTAGTACCGTAATGCCGGATTAGGTGTCCAAGTGAGCTTGGGTTATTGTTTAGCAATAGCCGAGGCTCTATTTTTTATTTTGGAGGTAATTATGAAAAA
>JAGAUT010000067.1 GCA_017620655.1 Clostridia bacterium
AAAAAGCGTTAAGATAAAAAATGAGTGATGCTCGGTCTTTCGACCTGGCATCACTCATTTTTCGTTGTTGATTACCAACCCCGTCTGACAGATGCCGTAAAATAGTTAAATTTTAGGTTTAACTGTTTTACGACCCCCGACCATTCTGGTCGGGGTTATCATTTTAATACAATTTTGTGAGTTTAATCAAAAGTTCTTCATCATCGTACTGCTCCAACGGCAGGGTATCTTTGGCGGAAGTTTTGAGCGCCGCCTTATTATTACCTTCTTCGCCGCACTTATCGCACTTATAATGAATGACAAAGCCTTTCTTTGGGTCAGGAAATGTTCTTACGGGTCTGAGTGTGCCATGACAAGTATTTGCCCTATCCCCCGGAAGAACATCAACATGGAGAGAGCAAAGGCATCTGGGACAATGATTTCTACTGGTTTTACCGAGAGGCATTACTTCAAAACCGCAATTGACGCAGGTAAAGCCGTCATCGTTTTTTGAAAAGCGTTTTGTTTCCATGTTTTTCTCCCATTCACTATTTGAAACAACCTCCCACGTTAATGGGAGGTTTTTGTTTAGGTAATTTACATAGTTTGACTGCTTTGATTTATGGCAGTCAAACGGTCCTGATGAGCGACAACGAAGATTACGGTTTTATCAGTCACACCCCGGACATTAGCCGCGGAGCTTCTCCGCTCTGTCGATTGCTTCCCAAAGACCGTTGAGATATACAGCACCGAGTGCTCTGTCATAGAGACCGTAGCCGGGTCTGCCTTCTTCTCCCCAGATCATACGACCGTGGTCGGGTCTGAGATAGCCTTCAAAGCCAACCTCGTGCATTGCCTTTACGATATCGTACATATCGAGAGAGCCGCATTCTGTCTTATGAGCTGTTTCGTTGAAGTCTCTTTCGCCTACATGCTTGATATTTCTTGCATGTACAAAGTGGATTCTGCCCATCTTACCGTACTTTCTGATCATTGCAGCAGTATCGTTATCGGGGTTAACACCGAGAGAACCTGTGCAGAGGGTAAGTCCGTTATAGGGTGAATCAACGAGTTTTAAGAATCTATCGAGGTTTTCTTCGTTGGTAATAACTCTGGGAAGACCGAAAATGCCCCACGGCGGATCATCCGGGTGGATTGCCATTTTGACATCGCATTCCTCACAAACAGGGATAATCTTTTCAAGGAAATACTTCATATTTTCCCAAAGCTTTTCTTCGTCAACATCCTTATATTCATTAAGGAGTGCATCGAGACCTTCCTTAGTATAAGAAGAGTCCCAACCGGGAAGTGAAAGGTCGCCCTTTCTGGGGTCGAGCGAAAGAACGGTTGCATCTCTGTAAACGAGGGATGTGGAGCCGTCTTCATTCTTATAGGAAAGATCGGAACGAAGCCAGTCAAACACGGGCATAAAGTTATAGCAGATAACCTTGATGCCTGCCTTACCAAGACGTCTTATATTTTCACAGTAAACGTCGATAAGCTTATCTCTTGTAGGCTTACCGAGCTTGATATCTTCGTGAACGGGAACGCTCTCAACGATATCGAACACAAGACCGTGTGCTTCGCACTTTGTCTTGATGTCATTGATTGCTTCTTCAGGCCACACTTCTCCCGGAGGAACAGAGTAAACCGCAGAAACAACGCTTCTCATGCCGGGAATCTGGGATATGTACTCGAGTGTTACGGGGTCATTATCACCATACCAGCGGAAACTCATTTTCATAGTTTCATTTCTCCTTTGCCAAGATTTTATTCAAAAATTATTTTGTACCATTTTTCATTTTGGCAATTCTTATATCCTTGCCGACAAATTTAAAATGTCTGAAGCTTCCGATAAGACGCGAAAAAATTCTGTCATCATATGTTTCACGAAGCTTTGACGTCGAATCGATATTTGTGCTGATAATCATGCACTTTCCGGCATTGATTCGCGTATTCAGAAGATTATATATACACGACTGGGTAAAGGAATTTCTGAATTCTGTACCAAGGTCATCTATGATAAGCAGGTCGCAGTCGAAGTATCTCTGAACCTCACGCGACGCCTTCTCATCCTTTTCAAAATGTTCATTCTCAAAAGCACGGATGATATTCTGTGCGCTGTCATAGACAACACCGTACGCCTTATCAATTACGCCCTTTGCAATGGCAGTTGTAATATGTGTCTTACCAAGTCCTGTCGTACCGACAAAAAGAAGATTTGAGTCCTTATCGGGTTTGCCAAAATCAGATACATATTTTTTTGCTTTTTCAAGAATCGCAGCCATCTGCTCACGCTCTTCGCCTTCTTCATAAAAAGAAAGGTCGAAGGTCTTGAAGGTCTGGGATTTCAGGAATTTTCCGAGCCCGGACTGAGCATACGCCTCCTTGACAAGCGCCTTTTTCATACAGGAACACATATTGATGCCTTCATAGCCCGTATCATTACACTTATCACAGGAATATTTGATATCAAGATAGTCCTCGGGATAGCCCAAACCGCAAAGCAACTGCTGCTTTGCCTCAATCAAAACATGATTTTCTCTTTTGATTTTTTCAATACGTTCTTCAAGTCCTTCCGGCCCTTTAATGGCAGCTTCATAAATCATAAGACCGGTAAGTGAAAGGGCCTTGTTAATACTTAGAATTTCAGAATTTTTCAAGGCAACTTCGTTAAGGTGCAGCACGGAAAGATTTTCCGCATCTGCACGTTTTTTTTCAAACATATCACGGACTGATTTTACAACTTCTGCGGAATATCCCACGTCAAACACCTCCTTTTCCTGCTTATTCTAACACATTCAGGAAACAAAGTCAACAAAAAAGGGACAAATTTAATTAATTTTCGGTTGAATATTGTATTTGATTATGATAAAATAATTACAAAGCAGGTGAAAAATATGGACATGAAGATCATGGCGGCAATGAGCGGCGGTGTTGATTCCGCCGTTGCGGCGTTTTTACTTAAAGAAAAAGGATATGAGTGTAAGGGCGTCACGTTAAAGCTCTTTGAAAATGAGGACATAGGAATATTTGACAAGCGAAACTGCGGAAGCGAAGATGATATTGCCGACGCAAAAAAGGTTTGTGAACGCTTAGGCATGGAGCACCAAGTTCTTACTCTTAAAGAGCAGTTCAAAAAGTGTGTCATGGACGATTTTGCAGACAAATATCTTTGCGGTCTTACGCCCAACCCTTGCATCGAATGCAACAAGCACATAAAATTTACGCAGATTCTATCTATTGCCGACAAGCAAGGTTTTACACACGTTGCAACGGGTCACTACTGTTCGATTATATATGATGAGGCAAGCGGCAGGTATATTATAAAAAAAGCGGTTGACGACTCAAAAGACCAGACATATGTACTCTACGGCTTATCACAGGAGACACTCAGCCGCACCCTCTTCCCTCTCGGCGGTATGACTAAGGCAGAGGTACGCAAGATTGCTGAAGAAAACGGTTTTATCAACGCACGCAAAAAAGACAGTCAGGACATCTGTTTTATAAAAGACGGCAACTACAGAAACTTCCTTGAATATCACACGGGAAAAGTTTTTGAAGAAGGCGATTTCAGGCTTTCTGACGGAACATTTGTGGCAAAGCACAAGGGTGTTCCATGCTACACAATCGGTCAGCGAAAGGGTCTGGGAATTGCGTGGGAGCATCCGCTTTATGTAATTTCCAAGGATGCTGAAACAGGCATTGTAACGGTTGGCAAGGAAGAAGAATTATTCACAGACAGAGTTATCGTGGAAGACGTTAATTTCATGGCAGTGGCAGGGCTTGATTCGCCTATGAAGGCTACAGCGAAGCTCAGATATCATCAGGGTGAGAGTGAGTGTGTCATTCATCCGCTTGAGGGTGGCAAGGTTCTCTTAGAATTTGACAAGCCTCAAAGGGCGGTAACTCCGGGGCAAGCGGCGGTGTTCTACGACGGCGAGTTTGTTCTCGGCGGAGGAACAATCTCAAACGCACAGCGTTTGTGAAATGAGGAATGCTGAGTGCGGAATGCGGAATTTATAGATAGAAAAAATCGGGCGGATGCCCGATTTTTTTGTTAATTAAATATGTATTATAATGCCGTTTGTCGTTCACGAAAACTTCTTGCCATCGGCAGTGTAAGCGTCTAGTTGTCAGTTACATACTTTGTTAAAAAAATGTATTCTTGGTAATTAAATCGGCACTACTCCAACACTTATTAAATCCTATGTGTTTATGCCAATAGTGTAAGAATCGTTGTTATAAGAAAACGAAAAACCAAGCTCATTTGATAAAATTGATACGCAATATTCATCAACAAGAATCCGCCCGTTTACAATTTCACAAATTATCGGATGTGTTTCGCCGTCGGAGTGTACCAAATATCTCTTCTTCTTTTCTCCGGTATCCATTTTCAGTTTAAAACCATCACAAGATGCAACTCTGTTTTCCTCATCCCATTGAACATCTGTTCCGATGCTTTCAAGAAGTGCTCTTAACGGAATACAAGGTTCTCCATAAACAAAAAGCGGTTTCACATCACATTCAACTTTTTCTTCATTAACAATTAGTTCGCCATCAACTTTACATAGATTCAAGAATTCATTTTTAGAATAAACCTTTTTATTTTCAAAAGCCCCATACTTTTCGCCATTAATCAAAATTGGCGAAAAATATGTTTCATCCTTCCCTTTTGCTAACGCAATATATCCATCAACTAATTCGGGACAATATATTATGTCAATAAAATTGGATGAACTCGTATATTGTATACCTGCATCTGTAAATAGTTGGATAATTTTTCCTCCAGAAATGAACTCAATAATTTCCTTGGTTGCGGGTTCATATGAGTTTGCGTTTGTGTCAACAACCTTGTCATTATTAAGCGAAAAGACATAGTACCTATAATCTGAATGATATATTCCGTCTTTAAAAGCCTTATCGGCAAGATCTTTCATGGGAAAAGAGACATAAAACTGATATTTAACAGTTTCTTGCTTTTCTTCTTCGTTTTGAGAAAATATGGTTAAGCTAGAAAACATCAATAATATAACCATTATTAACACATATTTCTTTAACATAATTACACCTCATTAACTCTCTTTGGAGACGTAAAATAAGTTCGACTCCATGTTGCGTATCTGTATGGATTATCAAAGTCAGCATAATCTTCATCAACAACAGTTTCCGAAGTTACATTTCCAAACTCATCGTATTCATATATAACGAGAGTGTCATCCTAGTTTTTAATATACTCCTCTTTTTCCTGTTTGTCAACTATCAACAACCAACGCTCGATTTTTTAGAGAATTTTATTCACCATTTCTTCTTGACAACTCGAAAAATGTCATATATAATATTAATGTAAAAGTAAATAGTCTTATCAAGAGTGGCTGAGGGAACAGGACCTATGACGCCCGGCAACCTACCGATTTCGGTAAGGTGCTACTTCCTGCGTGGATTTGCAAAAGTCCATGGAAGATGAGTTAATGTTAACTGCTCTTAATAAAAGTCGAGGGCAGTTTTAATTTTAGGAATTTGATTTCAGAAAAAGGCTTCCTCCGGGAGGAAGCTGTCAGCGTATGCTGACTGAAGGAGAACGCGTTTGGCAAGTGTATTTCTCACTCAAACTCTACGCAGGCTCCTTCCGTCATTTCCCTTGAAAATGCCACCTCCCTCTCGGAGGGAGGCTATTGAAAATTCACACACTTACATACAAAGGAAGGTAAAATTATGAGCAAGATTTTATTTACATCCGAATCTGTAACAGAAGGACATCCCGACAAAATATGCGATGCCATTTCCGATGCGATTCTTGATGCGTATCTCGAACAGGACCCCATGTCAAGAGTTGCCTGCGAAACAATGGCAACAACAGGTCTTATACTTATAAGCGGTGAGATTACATCCACTGCCGACGTTGACGTACAAAAGATTGCAAGAGAAACAGTCAGAAGAATCGGTTACGACAGAGCAAAATACGGTTTTGACTGCGACACCTGTGCAGTTATCAGCGCAATTCACGGTCAGAGCCCCGACATTGCCATGGGTGTCAACAAAAGCCTTGAAGCAAAGGAAGGCGACGATTCAAGATTTGACATAGGTGCAGGCGACCAAGGCCTTATCTTCGGCTATGCGTGCGACGAAACAAAGGAGCTTATGCCTCTTCCTATTTCCCTTGCACACAAGCTTGCACAGAAGCTTACAGCCGTAAGAAAGACAGGTGTTCTTCCCTATCTCAGAGCCGACGGCAAGACACAGGTTACCGTTGAATACAACGACGGTGTACCTACAAGGATTGATGCTATCGTTATTTCTTCACAGCACGATGCGGCAATTGAGCTTTCACAGATTCGTGAAGATTTAATCAGAGAAGTTATCACTCCCACAATCGACGCTTCTCTCATGGACGAAAACACAAGAATTTACATCAACCCCACAGGCAGATTTGTTATCGGCGGTCCCAACGGCGACACAGGTTTAACCGGCAGAAAAATCATTGTTGACACCTACGGCGGATATGCAAGACACGGCGGCGGTGCTTTCTCAGGTAAGGACCCGACAAAAGTTGACAGAAGTGCGGCATATGCTGCAAGATACGTTGCAAAGAATGTAGTTGCGGCAGGTCTTGCTAAAAAGTGCGAGGTTCAGATTGCATATGCTATCGGTGTTGCAAAGCCTATCTCTGTTCTTGTTGACACCTTCGGTACAGCAACAGTTTCGGAAGACAAGATTTCTGCGGCAGTTTCAAAGGTATTTGACCTCAGACCTGCGGCTATAATTGAAATGCTTGATTTGAGACGTCCTATTTACGAACCCCTTTCTTCATACGGTCATCTCGGCAGAGAAGATCTGAATGTGGTATGGGAAAAGACAGACAAGGCACAGGCACTTAAGGATGCAGTTGCACAGTTATAATTAAAAATGCGGGACGTCCATAACGGTCGTCCCCTACATATATCCACATATTTTGGAGGCACTGCCTCCCCAGTCACTTTGTGACAGCTCCCCCGTAAACGGGGAAGCCAAATTTCAAAACGTCAAATCGGAGGAAATGTTATGTCACTTATTGTAAGAGAAGAACAGTATGAAAACTACGGCAAGGTTCTTTACATAGCGAACGGCAAGCAGGAAATGAGAGTAACTCTTGACCTGGGTCCCAGAGTTATCAGTTACAACTTAATCGGATACAAAAATATGTTCTGCAACGACCTTATCAGAGAGTCAAACATGACTGACAAGGAATTTTGCGACATTTACGGTGAAGGAAAGACTTGGTACTTATACGGCGGTCACAGATTTTGGATAAGTCCCGAAGACTACTCCACATATTACCCTGACAACGACCCTGTTGAATACACAAGAAACGGCAACGTATTTACTTTTACTCCCCCTGTTCAGGAAGTAAGAGGCTGGCTTTGTCAGGTTGAAATCACCTTTGACGAAGAAGAAGCAAAAGCATCGGTACGTCACATACTTACAAACAAGTCGGCACAAGAAAAGACGGGCTCTATCTGGGCATTATCAGTGACAGCGGCAGGCGGCAGAGCAATTATGGAGCAGTCAAAGGTTGAAACGAACTTTCTTCCCAACAGAACCTTTGTTATGTGGGACTACACAAACCCTGCCGACAAGAGGTTCTACGTTGACAAGAACTACTATGCCCTTCAGCAGGACGTAAATTGCGACGGTCCTTTCAAGATTGGTGTGAACAACACAAAGGGCAGTGTAATCACAGTCAACAACGGATGTATTTTTAAAAAGACATACAACCATGTACAGGGTGCGGAGTATCCCGACGGCGGCTGCTCAACAGAGCTTTATACATGTCATTTTATGCTTGAGGTTGAATCACTCTCACCGCTTTATACATTAAAACCGGGCGAAAGCGCCGAACACATCGAAAACTGGGAACTTATCCCCGAAAAATCGACAAATCTTGAAGAGGTTGTAAAGTTCTTGTAATTTTCGTCGGAATTTGTAGAAAAAAGAAATTTGATATCTGCGTTTTTCTCGTTTTTTCTGACGTTTACTCTATCTTTTTCACAATTTTGTCAGATATGCACAAGTTGAGGGTGCAAAATTTGGGAAAATAACATCTTTTCTTTTTCACATTTTTTTGATATTATAATATATGTTAAAATAAAGTAGTGCGTAGAAATACGCGATATTTGTGTTTATTTATTAGGAGGTTATAAACAAATGGCAAGTGTATCACTTAAGCACATCTTCAAGAGATATCCCGGCGGCGTTACAGCTGTTAGCGATTTCTGCCTTGAAATCAAAGACAAGGAATTCATCATTCTCGTAGGTCCTTCCGGTTGCGGTAAGTCCACAACTCTCCGTATGATCGCAGGTCTCGAGGAAATCACCGAGGGCGAGCTCTTCATCGGCGACAAGCTGGTTAACGACATCGCTCCTAAGGACAGAGATATCGCGAT
>JAGAUT010000068.1 GCA_017620655.1 Clostridia bacterium
AACAACAAAGACACTAATGCTGTTGTTTGCCCTCATTGTGGCTCTGTTAAGTCTATCAAGCACGGCACAAGAAACGGCAGACAGAGATATTTCTGCAAAGATTGTCACAAGACCTTCGGTGATACCAACGGTACAGTTGCATTTCGCTCCAAACTGTCTGTTGCTCAATGGATTGAGTTTATCAAGCTGACCTTACAGGGTGAGAGTTGCCGTACCATAGCAAAAGAACTCGGTATCAATAAGCAGACCGCACTCCACAACAGACATAGGGTGTGTTCTGTCCTCCATCAGCTTGTCAGTAATCAGGACGATTTCAAGAGTTTGGCAGAGAGTGACGAGTATTACTATCCTCTGTCTTTCAAGGATATAAAAGACCCTATGTTCTTCTTGAGTACACTCGGCAGAATGCCATACACCCATTTGAGTTATTGGAAGAAAATCAAATATGTTAAGGCACAAGGCTTTGACATAGATTTCTTACATACCTACATTAAAAACGAAGAGCAGAACAAGGATGAACTGTCAGCCTATGTTGAACGCGGTGATTTGAAATCACAAGAGAGATTTTCCAATGCTATCAATCATATGGAAACGGAGAAAATCATTCAGGTGTTGAAGACCTTGAACGAACAGCAGAAGAAAAAGAGAGGTATCAGCAATCAGCAGGTCTGCTGTCTGTCTTGTGTAGACACTAACCAAAACCACTTTTTACAGACCGTTTGTGTCGGCAGAATACAGCCAGCTCATATTGAGAAATCCCTTGTACCCCACTTCTCGGATGATACTGTTCTGGTCACAGACAGCCATAGGGCATATAGGACAGTAGCCAGCAGACACAAGATACCCTTAAAGCAAATCCCAAGCGGAAAACATACAAGCGGTGGATACCACCTCGGTCATATCAACGGATACCATCACAACATTAGTGATTTTATGTATATGTATCACGGTGTTAGTTCCAAGTTCCTTGACTACTATTTGGCTCTGTTCTATTGGATTGAGAAGAATAAGAGCAGACCATATATCGAACAAGCCTATGATATTATCACCTTATTAGCCAATCAGTCCAAGAAGATACCTCTTGCAAAGTTCAAGCACAAGCCTATTTCCTTTGACTTGAAAGGTCTGTTAGGCTGATAAATGTTGTGAAATTGTAAACTCTTCGCTCTGGAGTGAGACAAATGGATAGAAGTATGCTATGATATAGGTGCATTTAGGAACTTTTTGCTGATTTTTCCGTCTAAATAGATAATGAAACGGTTAGACAAACTTGAATTTGACAGAGGAGTGTTATTGTATGAAGAAGTTAATTGCATTAGTTTTTGCATTGGTTTGTATTCTAAGTTTAGTTGGCTGTAATACTGCAACTCAAGATACAAAAGCGAATGAAAGTTGGACATTTCAAGCAATTCTTGTGGATTTCTATGATGGTTTTTATTTGGTCGAACCATTAGAAGATAGTTATGAAGGAAGTGTTGCTAATCAGATTGAAGTTCCCATAAAGAAACTTGACCCCTCTTTGGAACCAGAAGTAGGAGATACTATCGAAATCACTCATAGCGGTGTCATTATGGAAGTAAATCTGTCAAGATTAAGAGAAGTATATAGTATCAAAGTGATTGAGGAAGCAGAATAACAATTTGACAAGGAGTGTGGTTGTATGAAAGACTATTGGTATATTTTCTTGATTGCTATTTTCTGTGCCATATTCTCAAAGCAGATTGATGCTATTATGGCTCGTGTAATTAAGGGAAAAAGAAATAGAGTTGTGTTTTACTGTGTGTTTTGTGCGGTCATGCTTGGTATAATATGTTTCCTTATTTACGGAGCATTGAGCCGTGTGTAAAGGCTGACAAATTCCAATTTGGTGAACTGAATGCTGACCGATAGGAGCAAGGTTGAAATACACCTTGCTCCTTTTCATTTTCTGTGGGCATTCATAGAAAATGAATAAAAGGGTCAGTTATACACACCAATACTTATCTCGGACAGAGACAAAATATAAACAAAACGGCTTGAAATAAGCTTTTTTTGGGTGTATAATATACTAAATTATATTTTTGAAAGGAAAGACTGAAAATGAAAGCAGTAGTAACAGTAACAGCAAAGGATGCTAAAGGCATTATTGCAAAGGTTACTTCAAAAATGTTCGAATACGATGCAAATGTACTTGACATTTCCCAGAGTCTTGTCGGGGATTACTTTGCCATGATTATGCTTATAGAAATGGACGAAAAAGAAAAGAAGTTCCTTGCTCTTTCCGATGCGCTTAAAGAACTTGGTGATAAGGAAAACCTTAAAATTCAGGCAATGCACGAGGACATTTTCAATTCCATGCACAGAATTTAATCAGAGGTAAAGAGAATGATTAACACAAAAGTTATCTTAGAAACCATAAACATGATTGAAGAAGAGCATCTGGATGTCCGCACAATCACAATGGGCATCTCTCTTCTCGACTGTGCCGCAGGTACACCAGAAGAGACCTGCGAGAACATATACAACAAGATTACAACTTACGCAAAAGACCTTGTTTCCACCGGTGAGGACATTGAAAAGGAATACGGAATTCCGATTATTCACAAGCGTATTTCGATTACGCCCATTTCCCTTGTCGGCGGTCTCAAGACAAAGGAAGACTACATATTAGCGGCGAAAACCCTTGACAGAGCCGCAAAGAAAGTCGGCGTAAACTTCCTCGGCGGTTTTTCGGCTCTTGTACAGAAGGGTATGACTAACAAGGACATTGCATTTCTCACATCCATACCCGAAGCACTCGCATGTACAGAGCGTGTATGCTCATCCGTAAACGTCGGCTCAACAAGAACGGGTATTGACATGGATGCTGTCAACATATGCGGTCACATAGTAAAAAAGC
This sequence comes from Clostridia bacterium, assembly GCA_017620655.1. GTDB lineage: Bacteria > Bacillota > Clostridia > Oscillospirales > CAG-382 > UMGS1387. Next base: position 2,879 of record JAGAUT010000068.1, read on the forward strand.
TTGCGTACCTTACCCGTGACAACTACTCTATAGGCTGTGCAAAGTTTGTGGTATTTGCCAATGTTCCTGAGGACAACCCATTTATGGCAGGTGCTTTCCACGGTGTCGGCGAGCCTGAGGTTGAAATCAACGTCGGCGTATCGGGTCCCGGTGTTGTCAGAGCGGCAATCGAAAAGGCTGGTGGTTGCAATCTTTCCGAGCTTGCCGACATTATAAAGAAAACAGCCTTCAAGGTAACCCGTATGGGTCAGCTTGTTGCATGTGAAGCATCAAGAAGGCTGGGTGTTCCCTTCGGAATTGTAGACCTTTCCCTTGCCCCCACGCCTGCAATCGGAGACTCTGTTGCACAGATTTTAGAGGCTATGGGACTTGAAAGAGTCGGCACACACGGCACAACAGCAGCTCTTGCCATGCTCAACGATGCAGTCAAAAAAGGCGGCGCCATGGCATCAAGCCACGTCGGCGGTCTTTCTGGTGCATTTATCCCCGTTTCTGAGGACCAGGGCATGATTGATGCGGTAAACTTAGGTGCACTCAGTATTGAAAAGCTTGAAGCCATGACCTGCGTATGCTCTGTAGGTCTTGACATGATCGCAATTCCCGGCGACACGCCCGAAGAGACAATCTCAGCAATCATCGCAGACGAAGCGGCAATCGGCATGATAAACAACAAGACAACCGCCGCACGTCTTATTCCTGCATACGGCAAAAATGTAGGCGACATGGTTGAATTCGGCGGTCTTCTCGGTTATGCCCCCATTATGCCTGTCAACAAGTATTCAAGCGAAGTATTTGTAAAACGCGGCGGAAGAATCCCTGCACCGATTCACAGTTTGAAGAATTAGTATGAAATATACGTTTTACACACACTTAACCAAGGAGCAGCTTTTCAAAAGACTTGCCTCAACTTCTTTGAATATTGAAAAATCAAAGCATTCTTACGATGGAAAACTTTATCATGAAGTTATAGATGAAAGCACTTTTTTGCTGACATTTTGCAACAAGCGCTCAAAAAGATATTCGAAAGAGCCCTTTGGTCCACAATGGGAATATGAAACAGAAAATGTTTCCGTGCAAATAGGCGGTTATAAATTCAACGAATTCAGACCTGTTCAATTCCCTTTCAAAGTACACATAACCGAAACAGAAAATGGTTGCTTGCTTGAAGGAAAGTTTGTTCAAAGCCGCAACGGTAAATATATTTATCTGGGAATTATGGGTGTGTTAGCAATTCTTTTATGCTTTGACACAAGATCACCTGCTGATGCTATGTTTTTTGGACTGGTAGGATTAGTTGTTACGTCTATTAATTTTTTATATCCTCGTATCTACTGGAGAAACAAGGAAAAAGAAATTTTAAACTATTTAAAAAAATCGCTTTTTTCAACAAGAAAGAACAAAGAATGATTAAAAAATCGGTCACTGCAAAGTGACCGATTTTCATCATATATTTACTTTTTTTCCTTAAGAAGGTCTCTGATTTCTGCGAGAAGAACTTCTTCCTTTGTGGGTTCGGATTCGGGTGCAGGAGCTTCTTCTACAACCTCTTCCTTATTGCGGAGATTCTTTGCAGAGTTAAGTACCTTTACGAATACGAATACTGCAAGTGCAATAATGAGGAAGTCGATGATGAACTGGATGAAAAGACCGTATCTTATTGCGTTTTCTGCTACAGTTTCAACACCGGCAGCATCAAACTGTGCGGGGGTAAGTACATACTTGAGGTCAGACACGCTGACACCGCCTGTAAGCATACCTACAAGAGGCATAATGATATCCGCTACAAGAGATTTTGTGATGTTACCGAAAGCTGTTGCGATAACAACACCGACTGCCATATCAACAACATTACCCTTGTTGATAAATTCCTTAAATTCCTTAAAAAACTTCATGGTAAAAACTCCTTTATGTATTTATTTATTTATTATAAACTTCGGGTTTGAGAACACCTACGTAAGGAAGGTTTCTGTACATTTCATTATAGTCAAGACCGTAGCCGACAATAAATTCATCGGGAATAATGAAGCCCTGATAGTCAATCTTAACATCCTTCACACGTCTGTCAGGCTTATTGAAGAGAGCACAAAGCTTAACAGAATGTGCATTTAATGTATTCTTAACATGGTCAAGAAGCCATGAAAGAGTGTTGCCTGTGTCGAGGATATCTTCAATTACAACAACATTGTATTCGGACAAAGCCTTAAGGTCAGGACCCGACTTTAAAGAAATTACGCCTGAGGACTCGGTTCCCGAAGCATAGGAGGAAACCTTGATAAAGTCAATTTCAGCAGCAAGGTTGAAATTCTTCATAAGGTCTGCAAGGAAAACCACCGCACCCTTTAAAGTGCAAAGGAATAACACCTTTTTATCGGAATCCTTAAAGTCATCCTCCATCTGTCTTGCAATTCTCTTTACGGCACCTGCAATTTCCTCTTCGGAAACAAGTACTTTTGCTATATCATTTTCATATGTCATGATTTTGCCATCCTTTCATTTCGTTCACGTTCTGCCTGTGAAAGTCTGAGATATACGGGATTCAGCTTTTCCGCAGGCACGGAATTATTGATGTTTCTATAGGCACATCTTGCAACGCTTACAGCATCCTGAAGAAGTCTGTCGCTTCTGACAGGGGTGATTTTCATATCCGAAAAACCTTCATATGACGAAAACAGCTTATATGCAAGCAAAGCACCGTCGCCTACAAGGACAATTTTTCTGCCTGAATAGTTTTCACTAAGTTCGCAATACAAGTCCTCTGCGCTCACTGCCCTGTCCTCACAAAGTCTCTTGATATTTCCCTTTCCGTTTGCCGAAAAGAGTGCATTATAAAACTGATTACGCCTTGCATCCATACAAGCGCAGATAACAGTTCCTCTCTGTTCGTCACTGACGTTTTCACAGAGTGCTTCAAGTGAAGAAACGGGAACGCATTTCACGTTTTCGCTACCGAATGCAAGACCTTTTATTGTTGCTATTCCGATTCTGACGCCGGTAAAAGAACCCGGGCCGGCACTGATTGCCAGCACATCAATCTCTGAAAGCGGTACACCGGCATTCTTTAAGCAAAAATCGATCATAGGAAGAATACTTTCACTATGTGTAAGTGTACTGTTAAGGCGTACATCGCAAAGAGGAAATACATTTCCGTCTTTTACGGTACTTACTGCGGCAGACGCCGTTTTTGCGGTTGTATCAACCGATAGAATATACATTTAAAGTCTCCTTACAAAAGAAATACGCAAAAGGTCTATGCAAAAGCACAGACCTTTCATAATCAATTATTCTTCTGTGCTATCGACTTCGTCACCATATGCTACTACTACTCTTCTGTCACCTTCTGTGCCGATGGAGTATGTATGCACACCTTTAATACTCTGTACTTCGGAATGAATAATTCTTCTCTCATAACCGCTCATGGGTTCGAGTGTGTAATTTCTTCCCGAAGAAAGAACTCTGTCAGCCATTCTTCTTGCGAGTGCCTTAAGGGTATCTGTTCTCTTCTTACGGTAATTTTCTACGTCAACGATGATACGCACATATTCATGCTTATCAGCGCTCTTGGGGAATCTGCCTGCGATGATATTACAGAGATACTGGATTGAATCAAGCACGTCACCGTGTCTGCCGATAATCATGCCGAGACCCTTACCTTCGATATCAACGTGGATATCCTTTTCAAGAGTACCGTTTTCAGCGAGGTTTTCTTCAATCTTTACAACCTTTGCTTCAGCATCAACGCCCATATCCTTGATAAGAGTATTGAGAAATTCAACTATCTTATCCTGAATTGTAAGCTTTGAAATAACCTTAACGGTTGCTTCAGCCTTAAAAATTCCGAGGAAACCTTTTTTTGCTTCTTCAACAACTTCGTACTCAACTTCGCTTGCGAGCTTTCCAAGCTGTTTTGCACCGAGCTGGACAGCTTCTTCAACTGTCTTTGCACTTACTACAACTTCCATTTCGTTCTCCTTTCATTAAATCGAAACTCATTGAATTATAAATAATCGGATTCCGCAGGACTACAGCCGCATGCGGAAATTCCTCAAATTTTCTTTCTTGCTGTAAGGCGTCTGCCTTCTGCATAAATCTTACGCACCTTGGAGCTTATACCTACCTTACGGGTTGACATTACGCCTTCTTTTTTCTTGTTGTTTCCGCCTGACTTATCTGTCTCAGTTGTCTTATCATAATCATCGACAACATAATCGTCAACAACTACATTTTTCTTTTCCTTATGCTGTTTACTCTTTCCCTTGAGCTGGAGTTCAGCTTCCTTAATCTGTTCTTCAGTCACCTGAGGAACGGGATAAAGCTTACAAAGCAGTATCTGCTGAGCCGCGGAAAGAATATTCTGGAACATCCAGTAAACTGCAATTGCAGCTGCAAACTGGAACGAGATATAAACTGAAAGAAGGGGCATCATCCAGTCCATCATACCCATGCTTGCCTGTGTCGAAGCATCGCCTGTGGTAGGCTGATAAGTGAACTTACGGATAATCTTTGTACTTGCAAAAGCAAAAACAAACGTAAGAATCGGAATAAGGATAAGAGGCCATGTAAAGTTTGCGTGCTCAATAAGGTCAATGCCGAAAATGTTGAAGGACTGACCGATACCGCTGAGTTCTTCGGAAATCTGAGCAAAACCTTCACCGCTGAAGTGTGCGGCTAACTTTTCGGGCGCCTTTGATATTTCTCTGATAATATCAATCTGAGCTACATGAACCTTATCGCCAAGATCCAATGCAAGTCTGTAAGCTTTTGTAAGAGCATCTGCAGAATCTGCATAGGAAGAAATATAAGTGATAGGGTTAATAATTACATTATAAAGTGCAAAAAGAACGGGAAGCTGAATAAGCATGGGAAGACATCCCGACATAGGGTTGACATTTTCTTCCTGATAGAGCTTCATAATTTCTTCGCTGAGCTTCTGCTGGGTCGCCTTATCGTTACGTCCCTTATACTTATTTCTTATCGCCATTTCTTTAGGACGAAGTCTTGCCTGCTTGATTGAATTCTTCTGCTGTTTGATACCAAAAGGCAAAAGAACGATTTTCATAACTACTGCAAACAAAAACAGCGTTATAAGATAATTCTGCTGGGAAAAACCGTAAAACAGTTTAAAAAGCCAGCCAAATACATCGGATATTACAGGAATATACATTTCAATTCTCCATTCATATTACTGTACATTGTTTTTTCTGCCAAAGACAATTTTCTCCGGCACCTTATCAATTCCGCCCTTACAGAACGGATTACACCTCACAATTCTTCTGATTGTAAGGTAGCTTCCTCCGAAAAAGCCATGCTTTTGATAAGCCTCAAGGGCATAGCAAGAGCAAGAAGGATAAAATCTGCAGGTCGCTTTTCTTTTAATCGGGGACACATATTTTCTGTAAAGACCTATCAGAAAAATACATACATGTTTCATTACTTCAGCACCTCAAGTTTTGAAAGAGTTACAGCAAGCTGTTTTTCAACGTCTGTGCTTTTGACATTCTTTGAAAAAATCGCCGCACGTGCCGCAATAATTACAATATATCCGTCCTTAAGTCTGTCAAGGTTTGCCCTATAGGCCTCCCTGACAATACGCTTCACTCTGCTTCTTTTACATGCTTTCCCGAGTTTCGCATTAACGGCTATCCCGAGCTTTGTATGCACAGGACTTCCGTCTTTATTGGTGCGGTAGTTCTTTAATACATACACCGCAGTATATTTATTAACTCCGCTTTTACCTTTTCTATATGCTTGCAAAAACATATGATTCTCGCAAAGCGGATACAGTTTTCTGTTCATGTTCTCTCTACTTTTCCGTCAAACGTAAAAAAGGTGAAGTTCGCAGCACTTAGTGAACTCCACCCTTTATGTTTTTGACTGCAATTAGTATGTGAGTCTCGCTCTTCCCTTAGCGCGTCTTCTCTTTAATACCTTTCTGCCGTTAGCAGTTTTCATACGCTTTCTGAAGCCGTGCTCAATCTTTCTTGTACGCTTCTTAGGCTGATATGTTCTTACCATTACGTTGCACCTCTCTTTCATCGCATCGAAACATATATAAACATTTCATTGCATACCTTTACAAATTACTCGAATAGTATACACCACATCGCACGTTTTGTCAATAGTTTTCTTTACTAAATGATTCCAAAAAAATTTAAACTTTTTGTTAAAACCGCTAAACTAGTCCAATTCTTCTCAGAATAAAACTGAAAAAGAAGATTGTAAACATACTGCAAAGCGTTGACAAAAGCACTATCTGATTGGCAAGAGATGCATCGGCGTGCATATTCTTTGCCATAATATAGCTGCTGATTGCCGTAGGTGTTCCGAAAACAATCATAATTATACCGAGATGCACACCCGAAAAGCCAAAGGCAAAATGAGTAAGTGTCATAAACGATGCGGGAAGTATCACGGTTTTTATCACGGTTGCTGCCAAAGCGAGTCCTATTCTTCCGCGGAGTTCACTCATTTTAAAGGATGCACCGATTGTTACAAGTGCAAGTGTTGTCGAAGCCTTTGCAAAATAATCAACAGTTCCTTCCACAAAATCGGGAAGATATGAACCGATACCGAAAATTCCAAAAGGAAGCGCCAGCACGATAGAGATAATCAAAGGATTCTTTACAATACCAAGCAATATATTTCCTATTCTTTTGGAAAGTGTCGTTTTTTCATTGTCCTTCTCAGGGTTGAAGACGCAAAGCACAGTAACCGCAAGCACATTATAAACAGGCACAACAACCGCAAGTACCATTGAAGCCAGCATACCTCCGGCTTCTCCGAAAAGGTTTATGGCAAAGGGGACACCGAGAAAAGCCACATTTGATCTGAACACACCCTGAATAAATGCCCCGACCTTTGCTTTATCCTTAACGAAAAGCGGAACAACAATGCTGAGAATCAATGTCAGCACAACAGCTGCAACAACGCAAAAAGCCATGAGTGCGAGGTCTTTATCCGTAACCGTTGACATATCTGTATATGCAACCTTTGTAAACAAAAGGCAAGGCAGCATTACACGGAACACAAGTTTATCTGCGACTTTTACAAATTCATCCGTAAGGAAATCTTTTTGCTTTAAAATATAACCGACAAGGGCAACTGCAAAAATCGGCATTACGCCATTAAATGCATACAAAAAATCATTTAGCATTATTCTTCCACCTTTCAATTCTATCGCCCTTTACGATAAAGGCATTTTCTGCATACTCGAGAAGAAGCACATCATTAAGTGAATCTGTATAAAAGTTTTCAATTTTTCCGCCGTACAGTTCATCAAACAGCTTCTTCTTATTACTGCGGAAGCAGAGACGTGAGATTTCACCCGTCTCAAGGTCAACCTCTGATGAAACCATTTCGCTTATTCCCAGTTTTTCCATTACAGGTCTCAGCATAAAACCGAAAGACGCGGATATAATAACATCATTTTCGTTATGAAGAGCATAATAAAAAGGCTTTATCTTTTTTATGTTTTTATCCCAGAATTTTTCAGCAAGCACCAAGGAATCGGGACAATCATCAAGAAACGAACGCACATATTTTTCGCAAAGCGACATAAGCTCATCTTCGGAAACAAGGCACATTTTATATCTTATAAGTTCATATACCACAACAAAAACAAAACGAATGAGTCTCGGATGATGCTTCACGCAGAAAAAGTAATAGTCAAGAGTACTTTCACCGTGGTATATCGTATTATCAAAATCATAGACGTTCACTTTATCACCTCTCAAACACACATAGTATCACAAATTAAATGTATAATCAATATTTTTTGAAATTTTAAACAAAAACATTTAATCGGCAAAAAGCTCTTGACAATATTTGATTTATAGCATATAATTAATAGGTAAAATTTAACATCAGTACAAAGGGAGTAGCTACCGACTTTGTTCGGAGTTTGTTGCGTCAATACGACTTATGTCCGCACAGACTTTCAACGGCAAGACTTTTACTTAGAGCTTAAGCTTTAGGTAAAGGTTTTATTTTTTTGCACTGAAACAATCAAAATCAAAAAGGAGAAATCACACATGAGCATTTTCAGCGATTTGTTCGGCAACGTGCTGAACCTTCAGTGGCAGCAGGTAGTAATGTGGATTATCGGCGGTATCCTCATATACCTTGCAATCAAAAAGGACATGGAGCCTACCCTTCTTCTTCCTATGGGTTTTGGTACAATCCTTGTCAACATTCCCCTTTCGGGTGCAATCTCCCACTTTGATGCACTTGGAAATCTCATCGGTGAAGAAGGTGCCATCACAACACTCTTCAACGCAGGTATTGCAAATGAATTATTCCCGCTTATTCTCTTTATCGGTATCGGTGC
>JAGAUT010000069.1 GCA_017620655.1 Clostridia bacterium
GCCCCAGACAAAGTTCGAAGGTCAGGTTTACGTTCTTACAGAAAAGGAAGGCGGACGTCATAAGCCCTTCTTCTCCAACTACAGACCTCAGTTCTTCTTCAGAACAACTGACGTTACAGGTATCATCACTCTTCCCGACGGCGTTGAAATGTGCAACCCTGGCGACAACGTTAACATGAATGTTGAACTCATCGTTCCCGTTGCTATGGAAGAAGGTCTCCGTTTCGCTATTCGTGAAGGCGGTAGAACAGTTGGTTCCGGTGTCGTTTCCAAGATCTTTGGTTAATTGATACTTTAGAACAAAAACTTCCGCGATAAGCGGTTTTGATGGGAAGCCGCAAGGCTTCCCATCACTCATATATTGAAATTATCTTTCGGGGCAGGGAGTGTTTCCCTACCGGCGGGCGGTGAAGCACCGCTACAAATTCACGGGGCATCTTGGCAGTAAGCAAGCCGAAGATGTCGCACAAACATAATAACAACTTTTAGGGCGGGGCGGCGAAGCGCCGCTGCAAATTCACGGGGCATCTTGGTTTTAAAACAAGCCGAAGATGTCGCACAAACATAATAATAACTTTTAGGGCGGGGAGAATGTCCCCACCGGCGGTATAGTCCGAGAGCGATGATGAATCGTTGATTTGGTGAAACTCCAAAACCGACAGTATAGTCTGGATGAAGAAAGATGAAGAACACGGGGATATCCCGTGTTTAGCCCGACAATAGGTCGGGATTTTTTCTTTTATAGACCTCTGAAAGAATAAAACGACGGTGGAAAACATACAGTTTTAACCCACAAAATCCACATTTTAGTTAGGTGAAATGTGGAAAACCAAACGACAGCACGGCACAAATGACGTATTTATGTACCTTGTTTGGTGGAAAAGTCGGTGGATTTGTGTGGAAACAAAAAAATTACGGTGGAAAACTGTGTGGAAAGTGTTAAAATTGGATTTTTTGCCGTAAATTCATATGAAAAGAGGATTCTTATGCAAAACAAAGCAAGGCTGGTATCAATAACCGGCATACTGACAGCCATGTCGACGATACTTTATGTATATCCGACATTTCCCATAATTCCCGCATTCCCGTGGCTGAAGATAGACTTTGCCGATGTGCCTGCACTTTTTGCGGCACTTCTCATCAATCCCGTAATCGGCGGAATTGTGGTACTTATCAGAAACTCCATTCACTTACTTATTTCTTCAACGGGAATGGTTGGCGAGTTGTCAAACTTCATTATAAGTGCGCTGTTTGTCATCTCCGCAGGCGTATTTTCACGCATTTATTCCAAGGAAAAAGTATTATCGGTGTGCAGACTTATCTTTACCATGATATCTGCAATGCTGATTCAGGTAGTTGTTGCCGCACTTTGCAACAAATACATAATGATACCGTTATACGGCATTCAGGGCGACCCTGCCGAGTACATTCTCATGGGCGTTGTACCCTTTAATCTTATCAAAACGGCGATGAGCTCGGTTCTGTTCCTTTTGATTTACAGAACGCTCATACCGAAAATCAGAAGATATATTTAGCTTTTCATGTGATTGTCATAAAAAGTTTATATATTATTCAATTTATTGCTGTGAAATTTATTAAAAATATGATATAATGGCAACGTAGTCGGCGGATTGTATGGTTTCTGCCGAACTTTCAGCAAATATTTTATGGAGGTGTATTTTAATGGCATACGTAATTACAGACGCTTGCATCGGTTGCGGTGCATGTGCAGCAGAATGTCCTGTTGACGCTATCAGCGAAAAGGACGGAAAGTACGAAATCAACAAGGATGATTGCATCGACTGCGGCTCTTGCGCAGCAGCTTGCCCTGTTGAAGCTCCCGTAGCTGAATAGCAGGTAGCACCTGCGGGCGAACTCGCGGGAAATTGAGTACGAAAACATATTATGTTATTCGCGTAACAAACTAAACCCAACCACCAAACAACGGCGGTTGGGTTTTTGCTTGCCAAACGGGGTTTGTTAAGCGACACCGAGAGCTTGTTTACAGCCGAGATACGGCGTGAATTTGCTGTCGGGCTTTCCCGACCGCCAAACAACGGCGCAAGGGTTTTTGCGGCGAGTCGCCGCTGACAACTTCGCGGAGAATTACAATATTTGAATAGGCAATAATGGTCGCGTAACAAACGAAAAACTTGCATCAAACGCCGATGCAAGTTTTTTTGCTACTTATATTTTTGAAGAACTTCTTTCGCATATTTTACAAATTCATCAGCGACATTCTGAGGTGTTGCGATTTTTACCATATCCCCGAAGGAAAAGAGCCAGCCGAAGAAGTGGGGGCTTACCACCACATTGCAGTAAACATAAACCTTTCCCGCATTTTCGCTCTTTCTCATCATGACGTCCTTGCCGAAGCGGTCAATCACAACTCCGCAGAGCTTTTCGTCGAACTCAAGGCATATCTGCGTATCCTTGCCTCCGAACATGGAGAAGACCTTCTTTGAGTACATGGAAATATCTGTCTCCTCAAATTCTTTGCGTCCGCGTCTTGCTTTATCCGTCACATGGATTTCCAGCATTTTGTCAACCCTGTAGTGCTTGATGATTTCGCTTTCCTCGTCGTAGGCAATCAGGTAATAATTCTCGTCATCCCAGTTGAGGGCAAAGGGGCTTACCCTGTAAAGCCTTCCGTCGTGGCGAAGCACTCTTTCCTTATTGACATTGTATTCAAAATACTTGAATGTGATGGACAGATTGTTGGTAATTGCGGTGTGAATTTTGTCCACGTTATAATAAATACTCTCGTTCATGCTCTTGATACGGGAGGGGATTATCACCTGACGGGAAAGGGTCTGTGCTTCGTGAAAGCTGCAGAGAGTTTCCAGCTTTCCTATAAGCTGATTTGACTTTTTGTCGGTGATAAACTTTGCCACCTGCACGGCATCAACAAGAAGCTTTAATTCTGAAACCTCAAAGGTTCTGCCTGCAACATAGTATCCCGTTGTTCCGCCCTGCTTTATGCTGAGAATGTCTGTGCCGAAAAGACGCAGATTTTCAAAATCGTCATAAAGACTTTTTCTTTCGGCGGAAATTCCCACAGAGGCGAGATATTCAATTATCTCATTGATGGTGACGGTGTGGTTTTCGTCGGTGTTTTCGAGAAGAAATTTGTTAAGATACAGAAGCTTCAGCTTTTGTCCTGCTTGCTTTGCCATGATATCTGCCCCCTTTTCTACATTTTAACACAAAAAACGTAAGATGTAAATAGCTTGCAAAACGTCTTTACTTTTGACGCCGTTTGTGCTACAATAGAGTAAATCAGAGAAAAAGGAAGAGAATCATGCCCATCTGCGACATGCATATGCATACACGCATATCCTCCGATGCAGACCAGTCTTTGGAGAATAATGTGTTGTCTTTTTGCGAAACTGCAATAAAAAGAGGAATAAAGCACATTGCTTTTACCGAGCATTATGATATAATACCCGACCCCGGTGCAATCACCTGCGATGCTCTCGAGGCTAAAGAGGCTGCACGTCTTGCCAAGGAAAGGTACGGCGACAGACTGGATATTATGCACGGCATTGAGCTTGCCCACATTCACAGACCCGAATGTACGGCAGAGGGCAAGAGGGTACTGGATGAGGTGAACCCTGACTTTGTTCTCGGCTCGCTGCACATCAACGACGACGGCACCGACTACTATACCATGGATTTTTCGCAGTACAGCGACGAATTTCTGCTGTCGAGCCTTGACGATTATCTGTCGCAGATAATTCATTTTGCATCCTTTTGCGACTTTGACTCGCTGGCACACTGCACATATCCCCTCAGATATTTTCACATGCACTCAAGACTCGGCATAATTGATATGAAAAAATACTCTGAACCCTACAGTGAGCTATTCAGAGTGCTGATGAAAAGAGGAAAAAGCCTTGAGATTAATTCTTCAACTCTGCGGGGAGACTACAGACAGCCCCTTCCGTGCTTTGACCTTATAAAACTTTACGTTGACCTTGGCGGAAAGAAATTCACTCTCGGCTCCGACAGTCATCACTATGACCTTGTGGGTACAAAGATAGACGAGGTGCAGGAATTTATAAAGAGTCTTGGTGTTGAGGGCGTAATGACATACCATAACAGACAGGAATCGTTTGTAAAATTCGATTGACAGAGGTAAAAATGATTAAACTTATTGTAAGCGATGTTGACGGGACAATACTGACAAAAGATCAGACCGAAGTGTCGGGCGAAATGCTTTGTGCCATTGATGCACTGAAGGCGTCGGGCAAAACGGTGGCAGTTGCTTCGGGCAGAACCTACGGAAGCCTTGAAAAGCTGTTTTATGCCGTAAAGCAGGATTTGTATTTCATCTGCTGCGACGGTGCTGTGATAATACACAACGACAAGGTTATATACTGCAAGCAGATAGGTGTCGGTGACGTAATTGATGTTATAAGACGTCCCGAATACGAAAACTGCGGAATATTGCTTTGTACCCCGAAAATTCCCTATGTAATACAGGGAAGCGAGGATTTTGCCATCACTGCCGAAACCCAGAGCGGCGAGGAGACATTCTATATCGAAAGACTTTATGACATAAAAGAACCCATAGTAAAAATTGCTGTCTGGTCAAAGGACGGCAACGCGGAACCTTTGAACTTCTTGCCCAAATCCTTAAGGGTTGCATATAATGTCGGTGAGTGGTGCGAATATACAAGTGCCATTTCAAATAAAGGGCTTGCCGTGTCGGATCTGCAGATGAGACTTTATCTTACAAAGTTTGATACCGTGGCAATCGGCGACGGCGTAAACGACATTGAAATGATGAAAAAGGCGAAGATTGCTGTAAGTGCAAACAGGGCAGGGGATGAGCTGAAATCGGTGTGTTCGTATCATACCGAGGATGTTGCAGGATTTCTCAACAACCTTGCACAAGAATAATTTTAAAGAGATGCCTTGCGGCATCTCTTTTTTGCGAATAAAAACGAGTTTAGTGCAATATATATAAATATAAAGATGGTTAGCCGCGACAAACTTGCAAAAAAATACAAATTTGTAATTTTAAGTAGAAAAAACTTGACAAAAGGTAATAATGTTGCTAAAATACAAAGTGGTTAGAGTAAACTAACCGCTACGAAAAGAGGTGTGAACATGACTCTGAGAAACGCAGAGCCTGAAAAGGAATATGTTATCAAGAGCATTGTCACAGACGATGAGGAGCTTGACGCTTTTCTCTTTTCACTCGGATGCTATGCAGGGGAAAGAATAACAGTTATCTCCCACCTGAAGGGCGGATGTGTTGTTTCCATAAAAGACGGAAGATACACAATTGATAATGACCTTGCGGATGCAATAGAAATCTAAAAAAACTGACCGACGGCGTCGTCGGTTGGCTTTAACCCCGAAGGTTAGTTGTCGCTAACCACATCGGACACAATATGTTGTAATTTTAGTTCGAGAAGAACTTTAATATGGGAGGAAAATGAATGAGAATCGCTTTAACGGGTAACCCCAACAGCGGTAAGACCACCATGTACAATGCTCTCACGGGCAGAAACGAAAAGGTCGGCAACTGGGCGGGCGTTACTGTTGAAAAGAAAGAAGCACTTATCAAAAAGAGCTTTTATAACGGAGAAGAGGAGCTTGTGGCAGTAGACCTTCCCGGTGCATACTCCATGTCACCCTTCACTTCCGAAGAAAGCGTCACCAGCAGCTATGTAAAGAATGAAAACCCCGATGTTATCATCAATATTGTGGATGCCACAAACCTTTCAAGAAGCCTTTTCTTCACAACACAGCTTCTTGAGCTTGGCATTCCTGTGGTTGTTGCTCTCAACAAGAGCGACGTCAACGACAAAAAGGGAACGGTAATCGATGAAAACAAGCTTTCAGAGCTTCTCGGATGCCCTGTTGTTGAAACGGTTTCTACACACTCAAGCGACAAGGGTCTTTCAGAAGTTGTTAGCAAGGCGGTATCTCTTAGAGGCACAATGCAGAAGGCGCCCTTTGTTCAGGGAAGTCTTGAAAATCTTGACAAGGCTTCTGTAGTTGAAGCAGATAAAAAGAGATTTGAGTTTGTAAACGGCATCGTAAAGAAGGTTGAAACAAGAAAGGTTTTGACAAACAAGAAGAATGCACAGGATAAGCTCGACGCAGTTCTTACAAATAAGTGGCTGGGTATTCCGATATTCGCACTTGTTATGTTCCTCGTGTTTGACATTTCCCAGTCAAGCCTCGGTCCTTTCATTGCAGACACACTCGTTGCCTGGCTTGAAGTGTTCCAGGGTTGGGTGGGCGGACTTGTTGAAGGTGCATCTCCTTTCCTTCAGGCGCTGCTTGTTGACGGTATTATCGGCGGTTTTGTTGCCGTTGTCGGCTTTTTACCTTTAGTTATGGTAATGTATTTCCTTATCGCACTTCTCGAAGACTGCGGCTACATGGCGAGAGTTTCGGTTGTGCTTGACCCCATCTTCAAGAAGGTTGGCCTTTCGGGTAAATCCGTAATTCCCTTTGTTATCGGTACAGGCTGTGCAATCCCCGGCGTTATGGCTTGCCGTACAATCAGAAATGAAAGAGAAAGAAGAGCAACGGCGATGCTTGCCCCCTTCATGCCTTGCGGTGCCAAGCTCCCCGTAATCGCCCTCTTTGCAGGTGCATTCTTTGCCGATGCAAACTGGGTCGGCACACTCATGTATTTTGCAGGTATTCTCATTATTTTCCTCGGCGCACTTCTCATAAACCTCATTACCGGTAACAGCAAAAAGAAGTCTTACTTTATCATTGAGCTTCCCGAGTATAAGGTTCCCAGCGTAATCAGAGCCGCAAAGGCAATGTGCTCAAGAGGCTGGGCGTACATAGTAAAAGCAGGTACAATCATTCTTGTATGTAATACAGTTGTTCAGATTATGCAGACCTTCAACTGGAGCCTTCAGGTTGTAGAAGAAGGTATGGAAAACACATCCATTCTTGCTACAATTGCCGAACCCTTCGCATATGTTCTTATCCCCGTTATCGGTATTAAGGCATGGCAGCTTGCGGCGGCAGCCGTTACAGGCTTTATTGCAAAGGAAAACGTTGTAGGTACAATCGCTGTCTGCTACGGTATTACAAACTTTATCGACACAGAAGCGCTTGAGCTTACAGGCGGTGCAGGCGAAGTTGCGGTTGTTATGGGACTTACAAAGGTTGCGGCTCTTGCATACCTCATGTTTAACCTCTTTACACCTCCCTGCTTTGCGGCAATCGGTGCCATGAACAGTGAAATGAAGAGCGCAAAGTGGCTCTGGGGCGGCATAGGTCTTCAGTTCGCGACAGGTTTTACGGTTTCATTCCTTGTTTATCAGATTGGTACACTCATTACAACAGGCTCGTTCGGTACAGGCTTTGCCGGCGGTCTTGCGGCGGTTGCGGTGATTGTTGTAATTATTATTCTGCTCATAGCAAATACAAACAAAAAGCTTGCTCTTGAAAAGAAGGCAAAATAATTAAGGAGCTGTTTTTATGACGAATATTATCATTGTTGCCGTAATCCTTGTAATAATCGGTCTGGCGATAGGATATATAGTTAAGGCAAAGAAAAGCGGTCAGAAGTGCATAGGCTGTCCTTACGCCAAGGAGTGCGGCAGTAAAAATTGCAGCTGCAGCTGTTCTTCGGACAAAAAAACCTCAGAATAAACATAACCTCCATTTGAGTAACATACAAACCATACACAAAAGACAGCCTCCCTCGGGAGGTTGTTTTTTTGCACCGAAAGGGCTTGCTTGACAAGTTGGGTTTTTATGCTATAATTTATTTAGAAAAATGTAGAGACGGTGATAAAATGAAACCAAGAATTCTTGTTGTAGGCTCGTCAAACATAGACTTTGTCTGCAGAATGGACAGAGTGCCCATGCAGGGCGAAACGATGATTTCCGACGGCAGCTATGCCTTTGTTCCCGGCGGTAAGGGAGCGAACACTGCAGTTGCAGCTGCACGCCTTGGCGGAGATGTTCTTTTCTGTACAAGAGTGGGCAACGACTCCTACGGCAAACAGCTCAGCGAAAAGTATGCCGGCGAGGGTATAGACACAAGATTTATAACCATGGACAGGGCGGCAAAAACGGGCCTTGCGGTTATTATGGTTGAGGGAAC
Organism: Clostridia bacterium; assembly: GCA_017620655.1. Taxonomy (GTDB): domain Bacteria; phylum Bacillota; class Clostridia; order Oscillospirales; family CAG-382; genus UMGS1387. The sequence continues at coordinate 8,096 of JAGAUT010000069.1, forward strand.
GGGACATAACAGAATTGTTGTGTACTCGGGTGCTAACATGAACCTTTCGAGGGAGGATGCCGAGGAAGCCTTTACAAGCTATCCCGACGCACTTCTGCTTCAGCTTGAAACGGATACCGATACGGTTGTGGCGGCAACGCATATGGCAAAGGCGAAGGGAGCAAAGGTGTTCCTTGATGCAGGCCCTGCCACAAGAGAATTCCCCCTTGAACAACTCGGTCCTCTTGAGGTTCTCAGCCCCAACGAAACAGAGACCGAAATTCTCACGGGTATCAAACCCAATTCTGCGGCAAACTGTCTTCGTGCGTGCGTTGAGCTTATGAACAGAGCGTTCTGTAAATATGTTGTTTTAAAGCTCGGTGACAGAGGCTGTTACGTCTATGACGGCACCCATTGCCATCACCTTGCACCCCTTGATATAGGAGAGCCTGTTGACACAACTGCGGCGGGGGATGCCTTCACTGCGGCGCTCGCCGTAAGATACATGCAGAACGGCGGAGATATTCTCGATGCCTGCGAGTTTGCAAATGCCGTCGGCGGTTATGTTGTGACAAAGGCGGGAGCCTTCCCGTCACTGCCGACACTCTCGGAGCTTCGAGCCTTTCTTGAAAAAGACGGAGAATAAGTTTTTTTACATATATGCTCTTGAAATTGATGGGTGTGTGTGATATAATAACTTGATAAATTACAGGAAAAGCGGTAAATGCAATGTCAGAGTGTAAAAATGTTCTTCTGATAGGAGATTCTATCAGAATGGGATATGACAAAGAAATAAGAAAAGCACTGGATGGCAGGGCAAAGGTGGTTTTCCCTGAGGACAACTGCCAGTTTGCTGCTTATGTCTGCAGATATTTTGCCGAATGGTTTGACGGTGTAGACGGCAAAGACTTTGATGTGGTTCATTGGAACGCGGGTCTTCACGACGTGCTTCGTCTTTTCGGGGAAGAACCGAATACTCCCATCGAGATATACGAATACTACATAGAAAGAATCTGTCAGAGAATCAGAAAGCTGTGTCCCAACGCCAAGGTCATCTTTGCCACATCGACATCGGTTATTTCCGAGAAAATGGCATCCGATTTTATGCGTTATAATGAGGATGTAGAAAAGTATAACGAAGCGGCTGTAAGGATTGTCACAAAGTACGGCTTTGAAGTCAATGACCTGTATTCGCTGTCAAAGACACTTCCGGAAGATGCACACTCCGATGCGGTGCATTACTACACCGATATGGGAACAGAGGCTTTTTCAAAGCAGGTGCTCGAATACATTGAAAAAGCACTGAACAACAACTGATTAATCCATGGTGAATAAATAAAGAAAAGGGGTAATTACCATGCCAAAGTATAAAAAGGTACTTTTGAAGCTCTCGGGAGAAGCACTTCTCAACGGCAAAAAGGACGGAATCATAGATTTCGATTTTGTAGATACACTTGCAAAGCAGATTAAAAGATGCGTTGACGAGGGTGTTTCAATGGGCATTGTTATCGGCGGCGGTAATATCTGGAGAGGTGCGGGCAAGGAAATCAACAGAACAAGAGCTGACCACATGGGTATGCTCGCAACTGTTATCAACTCCCTTGCGGTTCAGTCTGTGCTTGAGGACAACGGTGTTGACGCAAGAACAATGACAGCACTTCAGATGAATCAGATTGCCGAGCCTTATATCAGAAACAGGGCTGTTTCCCATATGGAAAAGGGCAGGGTAGTTATCATTGCCTGTGGTTCGGGCAACCCTTACTTCTCGACAGACACGGCGGCAGTGCTCAGAGCTGCCGAAATCGGCGCAGAGGTTGTTCTCTTTGCAAAGAACATTGACGGCGTATATTCCGCCGATCCCAAGAAGGACCCCAATGCCGTCAAGTACGACGAAATGAAGTATGACGATATCATTCATAACGATCTTACCGTAATTGACTCTACCGCTTCTACATTCGGCAGAGACAATAAGCTCCCCATTCTCATTTTCGGTCTCAACGACCCCGAGAATATTTACAGAGCAATAAACGGCGAATCTATCGGCACAATAGTTCATATTTAATTTTACATAAATCTAGTTCAGGAGGATTTTTTATATGAAAATCGAAACAAAAGCATTTGAAGAAAAAATGACCAAGTCCATTTCCAGCCTTGAATATGAATTCGGCTCCATCAGCGCAGGTAAGGCAAGTCCTTCCGCCCTTGACAGAATCACTGTTGAATACTTCGGTTCATCCATGCCCATTAACCAGATTGCAGGCGTTGCAAACCCCGACCCCAGAACACTTCTCATCACTCCCTGGGATGTAAGTGCTCTCAAGGAAATCGAAAAGGCAATTCTTGCGTCCGACCTTGGCATCAACCCCCAGAACGACGGTAAGTCCATAAGACTTGCATTCCCTCAGGCTACAGAAGAAAGACGTAAGGAGCTTGCAAAGAAGGTTGAAAAGCTCGGCGAAGAATGTAAGGTAGCTATCAGAAATATCCGCAGAGATGCAAATGACAAGATTAAGGATATGAAGAAGAACGGCGAAATGACAGAAGACGAACAGAAGGCTTCCGAAAAGATCGTTCAGGATCTTACAGACAAGTACACAAAGCTTGCCGATGCTTCTGTTGAAACAAAGAAGAAGGAAATCATGTCCATTTAAAAACGCTGTGCGTTTTTAAATGAGTGAGGAATGCGGAATGCGGAGTGCGGAGTGCGGAATGTTGTTCTGCGTTTTCGGGCTGTATTTCGTGAAAATATATAAGGATAAAAGAATAAATGAAACAACGAATTATAACGGGTGCGGCAATCGCACTTCTCATGATAGCAATCTTTTTGCTGTCGGGTACGGTTGTTTACCCCATAATAATGACGCTGCTGTGTGTTGCAGGCACATGGGAAATGCTCGGCTGTATAAGGCAGAGAGAAAACAAGCTTCTGAGTATTCCTGCGATGGTTGTGTCGCTGATTTCACCGTTGCTTTCCTGCTTTTTCGGCTACGGCTCGGTGCTTGTGATAGTAATGCTGTATATTGCTGTTCTTCTTTCGGAGAGTGTGTTCTTTGACGAAAAGGTAAAGGTAGTAAACGTGTCCGAGGTCTTTATGACAACCCTTTATGTTGTTCTGTGCTTTACTGCACTTTTAAGACTCAGATACATTGAAACGGGCGCTGAATACATATATCTTCTCGTTTTTGTTGCCGCATGGGTGACAGATACTTTTGCGTACTTTACGGGCTTCCTTTTCGGCAGGCACAAGCTTATACCCAAAATCAGTCCAAAGAAGACTGTAGAAGGGGCAATAGGCGGAGTGATTTTCTGTATCATAGCGTTTATCGTATACGGAATCAGTGTAGAAAAGGTAACAGGCGTTGGGATGAACTTCGTTATGCTTGCCGTTGTCGGTTTCTTTATGTCGGTTGTTTCCATGGTGGGAGATCTTATTGCTTCCTCCATCAAGAGAACCTACGGCATCAAGGATTATTCCAATCTTTTCCCCGGCCACGGAGGAGTCCTTGACAGATTTGATTCCATTATGATTCTTTCACCGCTGCTTCTTTTCGTGGTGGAGAACATAAAACTGTTTAATTAGATGTAAAAACACCAATGTTCGTTTTTCGGATGTTGGTGTTTTTTGCGCCCATGAAGGTTGACAAAAACATCAAACAAGGTTATAATTCATGGTATAGGTGGCAGTGTTTGCCATATAATGCTTTATAGGAGTGTGTAAACATGAAAAAACTTTTGAGCGTATTACTTACAATCGTAATGCTTGTTGTTCCCGTGGCGGAAGTGACGGCATTTGCGGCACCGAGTGCGGTAGAAGTTGCCGACTCAGCGATGGAATTTGTCCAAATGCCTATGGAAGAAACGGCAATTCTTGCCGCAGAATCAGGCTGGTGCGGTGACACGGCTGACAACCTGACATGGACTCTTGACGATGAGGGTACACTGACTATCAGCGGTACGGGCAATATGGCAACCTGGTACAGCGAATACGACATTCCGTGGTACAATGAACGCTTGTCAATCAAGAAGCTTGTGGTGGAAGACGGCGTAACATCCATATCCTACATGGCTTTCAGAGAGTGTACAAATCTTGAAACCGTAACAATTGGAAGCGGTCTTTCGGATATGGGCAGCTACTGTTTTTATAATTGTACTTCTCTTAAGAGCATAACAGTTGATGAGAATAATACAAATTTTTCGAGTGACAGCTATGGCGTACTGTTTAATTATGACCTGCTTATACAGTATCCTACAGGAAACGAAAGAACATCCTATGAAATTCCTTACGGAACATCACACATCTGTACAGAAGCCTTCAAGGGAGCAAAGAACCTTGAAAGCGTTACAATTTCCAATTCCGTAAGATTTGTTGAAAATGATTCGTTTAACGGCTGTGAAGCTCTTTCAAGCATTGAGATTCCCGATAGCGTAGAATCGTTGTCCGGAAGTGCTTTTAATAACTGTTCAAGCCTTAAGACGATAACAATCGGAAGCGGTTTACAAGCCATCAACAACGAGTGCTTTGATATTTGTGAGGCTCTTGAAAAAATAATAGTCGATGAAGATAATGAATATTTTTCAAGCGACAGCTACGGTGTGCTTTACAACAAGGATAAGACAGAGCTTATCAAATATCCCATGGCAAGTACAAAAACTTCCTATGAGATTCCCGACACGGTTGAGGTTATACGCGAAGAAGCCTTCGCAAATGTTTCAAATCTTGAGAGCGTTGTTATTCCCGACAGCGTTAAGAGCATAGGAACATATGCATTCTACTGGAGCGAAAAGCTTGAAGACATAACAATGGGAAGCAATGTTGAAAAGATTGGCGAATATGCTTTTTACAATACTGCATATTACAACAACTATGACAACTGGGAAAACGAAGTTTTATATATCGGTAACTGCCTGATAAATGCGTCTTTCTCTGAATATGGTGTAAGCTATACAATAAAAGACGGAACAAAGACAATTGCCGACAGTGCGTTCGGCTGGGGCGGCACAGGAAGCGTAACAATACCCGACAGTGTGACATCTATCGGCAACTGGGCGTTTTACGGCTGCAGCAATTTGACAGATATCACAGTGGGTACCAATGTAGAGCACATTGGAAGGGAAGCTTTTAATAATACGGCATTTTATGAGAATGAAAACAACTGGAACGGGGACCTGTTATATATAGGCAACTGTCTTGTTGCGTCTCGTTATATTTCCGGAAGCTGTGATGTAAAGAGCGGCACCCGTGTTATAGCAGATTATGTTTTTGAAACCCGTGACAATCTGACCGCGGTTACTCTTCCCGACAGCGTGGAAATAATCGGCGAAGGAGCTTTCTACAATTGCCACAAACTTAGCAAGCTGACTATGAGTCCGAATGTTACGAGTATCGGCAACATGGCGTTCTACAACTGTTTCGTGCTTGAAGAAATGGTTATTCCCGACGGTGTAAAGGCTATAGGAAGAAGTGCCTTCGAATGGTGTCAGAGTTTAAAGAACATAACAATCGGCTCGGGTGTTACAAGCATTGGAGATTATGCATTCTATTGCTGTAACGCTCTTTCAAGCATAGTAATTCCCGAAAACGTAAAAACAATAGGTATCGAAGCATTCTGCAGCAGCGGACTTGAGAGTGCAACAATCCTGGGTGCGACAAAAATCGGAAGAGATGCTTTTGCTTTCTGCAACAATCTTACAATTTACGCCCCCGAAAACTCGGCGGCACATAAATATGCCAAGGAAAACTGGCTTGATTTTGTTGTCCGCGAAGGAAGTTCTTATACTGTAACCTACAATGCCAACGGCGGTACAGGTGCTCCCGAAAGCCAGATCAAGGAAAAGAACAAGACACTTACTCTCAGCAAGGTTGTTCCCACGAGAACGGGCTATACCTTCAAGGGCTGGTCCACAACCCTCGGCGGCAAGGTTGAATATGACCCCGGTGATAAGTATACTGCAAATAAATCCGTTACACTTTATGCTGTATGGCAGGGTGTGAAGATTCCTAATGACTATGTAACAAACGTTGAAATAGTTGACGGAGCAATGGAAGCTCCCGGTCTTTATGTTGAGGCAGATGGCAGAGATCTTACAGTAACTCTCAGCGGCATTTCCATAAAAGACAAGTACCTTGTAAACCGTTCATCCACAGAACGGGATTACAGCGAATTCGATTGGAACGTTGAATTGCGTTCGGATTCGGAAGTATCATATTCCGTTTCAACAGTCTTCTGGGCATCCGATCCCGGCAGAAACGAAGAAATTACAATCGATGAAATGCAGCATTCGGTTTGGGTGGAATCGGATTTAAGCGGTGATTGGATTGCGGATGCTGACATGACATACACTTCGGACAGTATTACATGGGAATTTGAGATTCCTGAGGAATATGACTTTGATTTCTCCGAAACAACCTTGTTTGATGTAAGCGTGTTCAGTGTTGATGACGACTATATCAGCAGAGTTTACAATGTAGGTGAAGAAGAAAAGGTTATTCTTGCAGACACGGTTCAGTTCTCTGCGCTCAAGAGCACATCTCTTGCAGTGGGCAAGACACTTTCCCTCAGTGCAAAGGCATTCCGCAAAGACGGCAGAAAGCCCGAAAACACAAAGGTTGTATATGAAATCGTGGATGGCGAAGAATATGCCGAAATCGATGCAAAGGGCAAGCTCAAGGGTATAGCTCCCGGCAAGGTTACCGTCAGAGCATCTGCCGAAGAGGGCACAGAAACAGCGTATGCAGATGTGGTAATCAACGTTTGCATTCCTGCAACAAAGGTTACTCTCAATACAACAAAGGCGGCCATGATAAAGGGCGGCAAGGACTTGTGCCTTGAAGCAACACTTTTACCCGAAAATAATACAGATACACTCACGTGGTCTGTTGATAAGCCCGAAATTGCAACAGTAGACGAATACGGCGTTGTAACTGCACATAAGGCGGGCAAGGTTAAGGTTACTGCACTTGCAGGAAGCGGCAAGAAGGCAACCTGTACAATCACGGTCGGCGCGCCTGCAGATACGGTTGAATTTACATCCCTCAAGAGCACATCTCTTGCGGTAGGCAAGACACTTTCGCTCAAGGCAAAGGCGTCTTGTGCAGATAAGACAAAGCCTGTAAGCACAAATGTTGTATTTGAAATCATCGAAGGACATGAATATGCTACAATCGACGCCAAGGGCAAGCTCAAGGGTATAGCAACAGGCGAAGTTGTAGTAAGAGCTACGGCCGAAGCGGGTACAGAGACAGCGTATGCAGATGTAGTAATCAACGTTTGCATCCCTGCAACAAAGGTGACTCTCAATACAACAAAGGCATCCATGATAAATGGCGGAAAGGACTTGTGCCTTGAAGCAACGCTTTTACCCGAAAACAATACAGATACACTCACATGGTCTGTTGATAAGCCCGAAATTGCAACAGTAGACGAGTACGGTGTTGTAACAGCACACAGTGCAGGTAAAGTCAAGGTAACAGCACTTGCAGGAAGCGGCAAAAAGGCAACCTGTTCCATTACAGTCGGCGAGCCTGCAACAAAGGTTGAATTCTCATCACTCAAATCTACATCGCTTGCAGTAGGCAAGACACTTTCACTCAAGGCAAAGGCGTCCCGTGATGATAAGGTGAAGCCCGTAAGCACAAACGTAGTGTTTGAAATCATCGAAGGACATGAATATGCTACAATCGACGCCAAGGGCAAGCTCAAGGGTATAGCAACAGGCGAAGTTGTAGTAAGAGCCACAGCCGAAGCGGGTACAGAAACAGCTTTTGCTGAAGTTGTAATCAACGTTTGCATTCCTGCAACAAAGGTAGTGCTTAACATCAAAAAGGCGACGGTAACAGCAGGCGAAAAGGTATATCTTCAGGCAACTATGTCACCCGAAACAAACACAGATACACTTTCCTGGTCGAGCTCAAACGAAAGCGTTGCAGTTGTCGACGATGAAGGTGTTGTAACCACTCTCAAGGAAGGCAGTGTAAAGATAACAGCGACTTCCGGCAGCGGCAAGAAGGCAACCTGCACCGTAAAGGTTGAAAAAGCCGCAGTACCTTCGACATTCGGCGAACTGGTTTTGACCGATGTATCCTATGTGTTTATCGAAGATGAATACATTGTTGAAGCAAACCCCGGGGCTGTGGGCGGAATGGAAATTTCGGCAACGGTTATGGGCCCCTCTGATGTGAAAGAGGTACTCATTGCCAATTGGGGAACAGACATTTCTGACATGTCACAAAAAGAAATTTACGAAGAAGCCGTCTGGTATGCAAATATGTGGAAAAGCCACGGCTTTGAAGTTGGCGATTACAACAGAATTCCGTTTGAAATCAGAACAATGCACCCCATAGATGAAGATGAGTTTGACCTCGATCTTCAGGTTTTGCTCATCGGTCTTGATAAGGATTGCAATGCTGTGGGATATTATATTCTCGAACAAAACTGATTTGTCAAATCACAACTCTGCCCTCCTGCGTTTGTGCAGGAGGGCAGTTTCTTTTTATCGGCAGAAAAATTTACTAAAAAAGTAACAAATACTCACCCTTTCTGCTCCAAAAATTCGTTGACAATAGGCTCTTTTTATGATACAATTACAATGATTGAGAATATATAATCCAAATTGTCATAAAAATTAAGGAGAAAGAACATGAAGAAACGATTATTTTCCTTTGCGTTGGCAGTGCTGTTTGTACTTTCGATGCTTCCGGCAGGTGTCTATGCAACAGGTTCTGATGTCGAAACGGATATCACGGACCAGTATATAATGAAATTTGCCGTTGACACGGTTCTTGTAGACAACGATGATGAAACCGTAAAGGTGAGCATCAATGTTACAAAGAACGGCGGCTTTTCGGGCATGACATATCAGCTTTTGTATGATAAGGACGCACTCTCGCTTGAACAGCAGCCGACACTCGGAAATGTTGAGGGCTTTGAATTTGTAGGAGGTCCGGCTGAGGCAGGCAAGCACACCGCAATGCTTTCGGCAACCGAAAACGTTTACGGCGACGGAACTCTCATTACATACACCTTCAAAATCAATCCGGATGCAAAAATGGGCACACATGAAATAAAGCTCATAACAAGCGGCGTGGCAGCTCTTCCCGGCGGAGGAACAATCAAGCTTGAAGTGCTTGATGAAAACCTTTATTCTGTATATAACACAACCGTAAGCGGCGGCGTTATAATTCCGGGCTATGTTGTTTCATATGATGCAAACGGCGGCAGCGGTGCTCCCGAAGACCAGAAGAAGTCAAAGAACGATTTTGTATATATAAGCTCTGTGCGACCCTCAAGAGACGGCTACAGCTTCGAAGGCTGGGCAACAGACAAGATGGCAACCAAGGCGGAATATACTGCAGGCTATAAGTACAGCGAAAACAATGATCTTACCTTGTATGCTGTGTGGAAGAAGCTGGCACTTGTTGCAGGAAGCATTGATATCAATGTTTCAACCGCAGAGGCAAAGGCTGGCGATGAGGTTGAAGTGCTTATAGGTGTTGCAAATCACGGCGGTGTTGCGAGCCTTGACTTTGAACTTGTTTTTGACGACACAAAGATTAAATATGTTTCTTCACAGATAGTAGGACGTGTAGATTACGAAACCGGAGTCACACTCGGCATGTTTGGAGCAAACTTCGTTATGCCCAACCCCGATGCTTTCACAAATAAGGTCAGATTCCCGCTTTCAGCAGGAGGAATGAACGCTGTGGGCGACGGTGATGTAATAAAGGTTAAGTTTAAGGTGCTTGATACGGCGGAAGACGGATTCGTAGATATTTCGTATGTTCCCGTTGAAACATTATGCTGGTACGGCAACAAGATGGATATTGCCGATCTTACACCTAACATTACAGACGGCGGTATTGAGATTACGAGCCAGCTCGTGGGCGACATCAATCTTGACGAAACAGTAAACTCCGATGACGCAGTGCTTCTTCTCCAGCACTTGTTGTTCGGCAATGCGGCGTTCCCCATTGATTATAAGGGAACACTCGATTTCAATAAGGACGGACTTGAAAACTCGGATGACGCAATCAGACTTCTCCAGTATGCGTTGTTTGGTAAAGACTTGTTCCCCATTGAATAACGGGAAACTTTTTGTAGAAAGGAATCAGAAAAATGAAAAGAATATTATCAGTTTTCCTTGCCGTGCTTATGTGTGTTCTTCCTCTTGCGGCGAATATTTCCGCGGTTGAAGTTCCTTCCTCGGCAAAGGCAGTATATACATTTAGCAATGTGTCTGCTTATCCCGAAGAAAACATATCAGTAAGTCTTTCTCTTGAAACCTTTACGGCGTTTAAGGCTGCAGGTATTACAGGCATCACTTATGATAAGAATGCACTTACATTTGACGGCGCAACAATCGAAGCGGCTTTCGGCGACCTCATGTTTGTAAAGAGCTTTACTGCCAACAACATGACACTTGTTGCAGCAGCCATGACTGCGATTGATTCTTATGAAGGAAAAATTCTTACACTCCACTTTACAGTTAATAAAGACGCAGAAGTCGGTGAATACACAATCGCCGGTACTCCCAGCTTTCAGGATACTTCAGCTGTTGTAGAAGCCTTCCTTATTCCCGGCACTGTTACAGTACTGGGTCAGGACTTCTCAGGTCTTTCCCTCAATGATAAGACAGTAACTTACAACGGTGAGATTCAGAACGTAGAGGTTACAGGTGTTCCTGCAAATGCAACTGTTGCATACACAGTTGACGGAGAGGCTTTTAGAGGCACAAAGATGGCAGGTACATATGAAGTTACTGCGACGGTTACAGCTCCCGGCTTTAACAAGTGGGAAGAGACAGCGACTCTTACAATCAATAAGAAGGACCTTGTACTTGATGCAAATGTTCCTGATAAGGTATATGACGGTACTGCAACAATTGAAAATTTTGCAGATTACGTTACACTTGAAGGCGTTGTTGAAGGTGACAACGTAAGTATTGATTATTCAAACCTTAACCTTTCCTACTTTGCATCTCACGCAGGCACATGGACTCTTGCAGGTAATGCAGGTGTCAGAGGCGGAGACCTTCCGAACTATAACCTGATTGAATCATGGAAAGAGGCAAAGGCAACTATCACACCCAAGCCCATTACAGTAAAGGCTGATGACATAACGGTCAAGGTTGGCGCTGATATGCCCACTCTTACATATACAGCCGATGGCCTTGTTGAGGGCGATACTCTTCTCGGCATCACTCTTACAACAACGGCTAACACCAAGACTGTCAGAGAATACCCCATCACAGCCAAGGCTAATACAAATTATGATAAGAACTATAAGATCACAACAGTAAACGGCACCTTCAAGGTTATCGACAAGACTGCACAGGATGTAACAGTTGCTCCTGTTGAAGGTAAGACATACGGCGACGACGATTTCATGCTTGATGTTGCTGTCGGTGAAGTTGCAAACGAAAGCAAGGTTGCATATAAGTCTGAAACACCCGGCGTTGTTTCCGTAACAGATGAAGGTTATGTAATGATTGTCGGCGCAGGTACAGCCAAGATTACAGTATCTAAGGCAGGCGATAATGAATACGCAGACTTCTCCGAAACCGTAACATTTACTGTTGCGAAGAAGAACGTAACAGTCAAGGCGACTGATGTTACAGTAACAAAGGGCGATGCGATTCCCGCACTTACAGAGTACACTGTCGAAGGTCTTGTAAAGGGTGACGAACTTGCAGTAACTCTTACAACCACAGCAAAGAACTCCAACACAGTAAAGGATTATCCAATCACGGTAAAGGTTGCAGCAAACGCAAACTATAATATCACAACAGTAAACGGTACACTTTCCGTTATTGATAAGACAAAGCAGGATATCACAGTTACACCCAATGTTCCTTCTGATCTCACATACGGCGACGAAGGCTTCAAAATTGATGTGGCTTACGGTGATGTCGTAACAGAAGCAGAAACAGTATTTGCTTCCGATGACGAGGAAGTAGTAGCGGTTGATGCACAGGGTAACGTAACTGTTGTCGGTGCAGGTGAAGCGGTTATTACAGTTTCCAAGGCAGGTAACGCTACAATCGCAGATTTCAAGGAAGAAATCGAAGTTGTTGTTGCAAAGAAGCCCATCACAGTCACAGCAAAAGACGCTTCAAAGAAGGTTGGCGAGGCTGACCCAGAGCTCACTTATACAGTAACCGGCACACTTGTCGGCAACGATGCTTTCTCAGGTAATGTTTCCAGAGAAGAAGGCGAAGAAGTCGGCACATATATTATCGGTCCCGGCACACTCGACATCACAAACTCCAAGAATTATGATGTAAACTTCATCGGCGCAACATTCACAATCTTCGATAAGACTCCTCAGAATATCGAGGTTGCCGATGTTGAAGGCAAGACATACGGTGATGCTCCTTTTGCAATCCAGATAAACTATGGCACAGTGAACGTTTCTTCCAATGAAACAACATTCGTTTCTGATAATGAAGACGTTGCAACAGTAGATGCACAGGGTAACGTAACAATCGTCGGTGCAGGCAGTGCAAAGATTACAGTTGCAAAGAAGGGTGACGCAGACCTTGCAGACTTCTCCGAAGATGTAACAGTAACAGTTGCAAAGAAGGCTGTCAAGGTAACAGCGGATGCTAAGGAAAAGTATGTAGATCAGGCTACACCCGAACTTACATATAAAGTTGAAGGCGAGCTTGTAGGTGACGATGAATTTACAGGTGCTCTTACTGTAACAGACAGGAACGTTGCAGGCAGGAGCTACGATATCAAGATCGGTACTCTCGCACTTAATGATAACTATAAGGTAACATTCGTAGGTGCAAAACTCTCGGTACTTGCAAAGGTTGACCAGGATATCACCCTCGGCGAGCTTGAAACAGCAGTTTACGGCGGCGAAGGTCAGACACTTGCAGTAACAAAGGGTGACTTCAATGCAGATGCGGAAGTTGTAATCAGCTCCTCCGATGAAAATGTGGCAACGGTTGATGAAGAAGGCAACATTACAATTGTTGGTGCAGGTGTTGCAGATATCAAGGTTACTGTAGAAGGTAACTACAAGTATAATGCATATTCCGACTATGTATCACTTATTGTTGACAGAAGAGACCTTGACTTTGTTATTGACGATAACTCCAAGAAGATCGGCACTGCGGATCCCGAACTCACATTCACATATACAGGACTTGTTGACGGTGATACAGTTTCCGGTGCACCCGAAAGAGAAGAGGGCGAAGAAGTCGGCTCATACGATATCAAACCCGGTACTCTTACGGTATCCTGCCCCGAAAACTATAACATAGGCTTCTCGTGGGGTACATTCACAATCTTCGATAAGACTCCTCAGGACGTTGAAATCGCACAGACATCCTTCAGCAAGACATACGGCGATGCAGACTTTGCAATTGAAGTAACACTCGGCGAAGATGTTACAGATTCACCCGTTGTATATACAGCAAAGACAGAAAACGTTTCTGTTGACAGCGATGGTAATGTAACAATCCTTGGTGCAGGTACAGCAAAGATTGCAGTTACCAAGGCAGGTAATGACGACTATGCAGCCTTCGAAAAGGATGTAACGGTAACAGTTGCAAAGAAGCAGATCAAGGTTGTTGCAGACGCTAAGGAAAAGTATGTAGGCCAGGCTACACCCGAACTTACATATACAGTTGAAGGCGAGCTTGTAGGTGACGATGAATTTACAGGTGCTCTTACTGTAACAGACGGTAATAAGGCAGGCAGAAAGTACGATATCAAGATCGGTACTCTTGCACTTAATGATAACTATAAGGTAACGTTCGTCGGCGCAAAGCTCTCGGTACTTGCTAAGGTTGATCAGGATATCACATTCATCGCTCCCGAAGAAACAATGTACGGCGAGGTAACCCTCACATGGTATGTAAACCTTGGTGAAGAGGTATATGAAGACGGCGTTCTTACAGTTACATCAAGTAACGAAGATGTTGTTGTTCTTGAAGACTATGCAGGCAGGGAAAACGGCTCTATAGTTATCAAGTCTGTGGGCAAGACCGTTCTTACAGCCAAGTACACAGGTAATGAAAAGTATAACGACTGGGAAGACAGCATTACACTTGTTGTCAAGAAGTGTCCCTATATTGTAACAGTTGAAGATAAGGTCAAGAAGATAGGCAACGCAGACCCCGAATATACATTCTCTCTTGAAACACATGAGTACGGCCCCGGCGGTGAAAACCTCGAAAACGGTACTCTCGGTGTAACCATTACAAGAGAAGAGGGCGAAGAGCTCGGAAAGTATGATATTACCGCTGTTGTTGACGTGGATACTGCCCTTTACGATGTAAAGGTAAATAAGGGTACACTTACAATTATCGATAAGCTTCCCTCCACAGTTGTAACAGAAGCAGAAATCGAAAAGACATACGGCGACGTTTATTTTGAAATCGAAGCAGAAGTTGCTGAGATTGAGCTTCCCGGCGAAGGCTTCAGTTTACCATTCAGATACAGCTCTGATAATGAAAATGTTGTTATGTTCCCCGAAGAAGATGAGGGAACTGCAATAATCGTAGGTGCAGGTACTGCTACAGTAACTGTTTACTACGACGGCGACAACGAATATGCAGCATCAAGTGCTGAAATTGCAGTAACAGTTCTTACCAAGGAAGTTGCAATTGAGGAACTTGACGTAGTAAATAAGACAGTTGTGTTTGAAGGTATGATTGCGGCAGATGCAGGCATGCTTTCAGTTGATTTCAATAAGCTTACATTCGTTCCCGAGGAAGTGGGCGAAGGTCAGACACCTGAAAACTACGTTGTAACAGGTCTTACACTTGCAGGCGACAAGAGTGCAAATTATGTACTTACAACAGAATCCGTACTTGTTCCCATTTCCGATGAAATCGAACTTGTTAATGTAACAGCAACTGCCGAAAACGGCACTGTAGAGGGCATGGGCTCCTACATCGCAGGCTCCGAGGTTACTCTCAAGGCAACACCCGCCAGAAACTATAAGTTTGACGGCTGGTATGTCGGAGAAGAAAAGGTATCCTCCGCTGCAGAATACACATTCACAGCAGAAGAAGATATCGAGCTTACAGCAAAGTTCAAGAAGTCCGGTGGATCTGTCGGCGGTGGCGGAACACCCAAGAGAACGGTTTACTTTAATGTAAGCGAAGGTGTGACAAACACAGTATTCGTCGATAAGGGTGCTAAGGTTCAGAGACCCGAAGATCCTGCGCTTGAAGGCCACACCTTCGAAGGCTGGTTCACAGACGCAGAATACACAGAAGAATATGACTTTGATAAGGCTGTTGATATGAGCATCACACTTTATGCAAAGTGGACAAAGGTTGAAACACCCGACGAAGGCAACGGCAAGGATCCCACTGAAGGCGAGGGTGAAGGCGAAGATAAGCCCGATGCATGGAAGAGCCCCTATGTAGACGTTGACAAAGAAGACTGGTTCTATGATGTTGTAAAGACAGTGACACAGGCAGGTCTCATGAACGGCGTTGCAGAAGATAAGTTCGCTCCCGATATGCTCGTTACCCGTGCAATGGTTGTTACAATGCTCCACAGAGCAGAGGATGAGCCTTACGCAATAAACGAAACAAAGTTTGATGATGTTGCCGAAGGTTCCTACTACGCAGATGCAGTGGCATGGGCGGCTGAAAACGGTATTGTTAACGGCTACAGCGAAACAGAATTCGCTCCCGATGAAAATATCACAAGAGAACAGATCGCGGCAATTATCTTCCGCTATGCAGCATTCAAGGGCATTCAGGCGATTGAGCTTTCCGAAAATCTCTTCTTTGACGATGCAGACGAAATTTCGTCCTATGCAGTTGCTCCCATGAATTGGCTTGTAGGTAAGGAAATTATTACAGGCTATGCTGACGGCACATTGAAGCCTCAGGGAAATGCAACAAGAGCAGAGGTTGCGGCAATCACAGCAAGAATTCTTGAATTTTTCGCTCAGTAATCAAACAAAAATTGCTCCCTGTACCGAAAGGTACGGGGAGCTTTTGATTTGTCAGAAGGAAATTAAATCTTCGGGATTTACGGGAGTTCCGTCACTGTCATATATTTCAAGATGAAGATGTGAAGGCTCTACCGCCTCGCAAAGAGCCGTGTCGCCGATGCCGCCTATAGTCTGACCTGTGGTTATGAGGGCGTCTTTTGTAATGTTTGAATTGACCGTGGGAAGAAGATTTGAATACTTTACGGTATAGCCGTCCTTGCTTTTTGTGCATACGGTTGTGCCGTATAAGTCGTCGTTGTAAATATCCGTGACAACACCGCCGATAACGGCAGAAACGGGGGTGCCGATTTCACCTGTCACATCTACGCCGACGTGAATTCTGTAATCGGACAGGGTTGTGGAGTAGACAGGAACGTCTGCTGAATGTTCCTTTGCTACATATCCGTCGCAGGGCTTTATAAATCTGTCAATGCCAAGCTCGGCGTCTTCGGGGATGAAAGGAATGTCTTCCTTGATTGTTGCAACATCTTCCGTAACAACCGAATCTACCCCGCTGACAGTGTCGGAAACAGGGGAAGTGTCGTCAGAGAGAGAGGGCGTTTCGGTGACCGAGAGGGGAAGCTCGGGAATGTCAATCTTCTGTAATTCGGGAATTTCCGGCAAGTCAATGCTGATGTCGTAGGGAGTGCTGTCGGAAAGATTGGAGTTTCCGCCCGAAAGAATGCCGACAGTTGTGTTAACCGTGACAGCCGCAACAACGGCGGCAAGGGCAATATAGACGGTTCCGCTTATAAGCTGGCGTTTTGTGCTTTTGGATGCATTGTTCTTGTTTTTCATGTATTTATCCCTTCCTTTGTGCTTTGTCCTCCTTATTTTTCCCGAAAAAACGCCGCTTATTCAGATATTGTCAGCTTCTTTTTGAAAAACACAAGGGGTATGAACAGAGGGGACATCTTTCGGGAGGACGGTTGCCTTTAATATCGTAGCCGCAAAGCCTGCAGTGCCATTCCGTTTCGGGATTGTCGGAATAAAGGGCGTCGGCACTTGCGATTCTGTCGCCCTCGGACTTTAATTCACGGCTCTGAGCTCCCTTGACTGAGGCGGCAAGGCGCATCTTTTCAGCAATTTCATCAAAGCCCTCCTCGTCTGCAATTTCTGCCATGGCAGGGTATAGGTTGCCTCCGAGAGCCTCCTTGAGGGCTGAAAGTTCAGCTAAGTTTTCAAGGGTGTCTCCAAGCTCGTCAAGGTATGACAGCCAGAGCTCAGAAAGACGCTTGTCATTGTCAGCTTCTTCAAGCATTACTCTCTGTGCCGTTATGTTGCCTTCGTTTCCTGCAAGGGACGAGAAAATGCTGCCCTTTGCAAAGGCTTCTGCTTCCTTGCTGAATGCCTGACGAAGATTTTCTTTGGTTTTTGTTCCGTCGAGGGCGGAGGAAACGGTCATGTTTGTATTATTCATAAACAAAATCCTTTCTGTGTAAGAATGAGGAAACCCTCTGTTTCAGTATATGAAAAAACATAAACTGTCGGCAGAGAACAAATAAAAAATCTTGCCATAAAGCGTTTATTTTTCTTGCATTACGGTTTGTTTTATGATATAATAACTTGATAAATTATATAAAAGGGTAGCTTTATCCTTTTTTGAAGGTGAAAAGATGGAAATAATCAGCCTTGACAAAAAAGAATACGACTATTTTCCTTTGCATTATCACTATGTGACGAAGGAATACTATAAGGTCACAAGGGTGTGCGGCAAGGAAGGCTTCGGCGTCAGCTTTGAGCGACAGCAATTCGAAAACGAGGTTGTATATGACAATACCGACACGCTGTTTCAGGAGTATTGGAACAACCCGAAGGCGTTTGGCGTAAAGGACGATGACGGAAAAATAGTCGCATACCTTGAGTTTGACACCGAGGAATGGAACAACCGCATTATGATGACCCAGCTTCTTGTGGATGAGTCTCAAAGAGGCAAGGGAATAGGCAAAATGCTCTTTGATTTTGTCAAAGACTATGCACGCAAGGAAGATTACAGAATAATCACTCTTGAAACGCAGAATACAAACGTGCCTGCTATCGACTTTTACCTTAAAACGGGATTTACCTTCTGCGGCACAAACCTTTTCTTCTATTCAAACGATGATATAGGGGAAAACGAGGTAATGATAGAAATGGCATACTTACTTTCTTGAGGAGAAAGTAAGTAAAGACCTTTTTATTTCGAGACTGCGTTTTTGATTAAATTGAAATGTCAGATGCCCGAGTGGTGTACCGTTTGACCGCCATAAATCAAAGCGGTCAAACTCATTAGTAAAAGTGAGTATAACGAAAGGAAATATATAAACATGGACAAGCTTATTAAATTATCACAGGTTATTTTCCCCGAACTTACAGATGAAGATACAGTAGAATCCCTTGAAGCACTCTTCCCCGAAAGAGGTCTCAAAGAAGGGGCAAAGGTTACAAGAATGGCACCCAGCCCCACAGGCTCAATGCACATCGGTAACCTCTACGGTGCTCTTGCCGACGAAAGAATTGCACATACTGCAACCGACGACGGTGTGTTCATTTTAAGAATCGAAGATACCGACGACAAGAGAGAAGTTCCCGGTGCTGTCGATTTGATTATCAAGTATTTAGGTGCATTCGGCATTGAATTTGACGAAGGTGCAACAGCCGACGGAGATTCCGGAGCATACGGTCCTTACAGACAGAGAAGCAGAGCAAAGATTTATCATATCGTTGCAAGAAAGCTTATCTTAGAGGGAAGAGCATACCCCTGTTTCTGCACAGAAGAAGAGCTTGCGGCAATTCATGCAGCACAGGAAGAAAATAAGGAAAACTTTGGCTACTACGGCAAGTGGGCAAAGTACAGAGATTTCGATATTGATGAAGCTATTGCAAAAATCGAAAACGGCGAAAGCTATGTTCTTCGTTTCAAGAGCCTTGGCGACCCCTCAAAGAAGGTTGACTTCAAGGATCAGATTAAGGGCAAGCTTTCATTCCCCGAAAACGATCAGGACTTTGTACTTCTTAAGTCCGACGGTATTCCCACATATCACTTTGCACACGTTGTTGACGACCACTTCATGAGAACAACAGACGTAGTAAGAGGTGAAGAATGGCTCTCGACACTTCCCTGGCATGTTGAACTCTGGCGTGCTTGCGGCTTTAAGATGCCGAGATTCTGTCACACAGCACAGGTTATGAAGCTTGACGAAGAAACGGGCACAAAGAGAAAGATGAGTAAGCGTAAAGACCCCGAATGTACCCTCGGTTTCTACTTTGAAAAGGGTTATCCCGCAAAGAGTACAATCGAATATCTTATGACACTTCTCAACTCCAACTACGAACAGTGGAGAAGCGCAAATAAAGAAGCGTCTTATAAAGAATTCCCCTTTAAGGCGTCCAATATGGGTAACTCTGGCGCAATGTTTGACCTTGCAAAGTTCAATGACGTATCAAAGAACATCATCTCGCAGATGACTGCCGATGAAGTATATGAAGGCGTTTCGACATGGGCAAAGGAAAACGACGAGGACTTCTATAAGATTCTGTCGGCTGACCCTGAATACGCAAAGTCGTATTTTGCAATCGGCAGAGGCGGCAAGAAGCCGAGAAAGGATTTCTCGTGCTGGAGTGAAGTTAAGGATTTTGTTTCCTACTACTATGATGAGCTTTTCAAGATAGAAGAAGCTTTCCCCGAAAATGTTTCGGCTGAAGACAAGAGGGCAATCCTTAAGGACTATGCTGAAATCTATTCTGCAGAAGACGATAATAACGCATGGTTTGAAAAGATAAAGACCATCTGTGATAAGTACGGCTACACTTCCGACATGAAGGCATATAAGGAAAACCCCGATGCATTCAAGGGCAGCATTACAGATGTAAGTAATGTAATAAGAGTTGCCGTTACAGGCAGAAATAACTCTCCCGACCTTTGTACTGTTATGAAGGTGTTAGGTAGCGAAAGAGTAAATAAGAGAATTCTCGCTGCGGCGGAATAAATTTTTTGCAAATAACAATAGAGCCTTCCCCAAAGCATGGGGAAGGTGTCACGCAGTGACGGATGAGGTTGAAAAAAGAATGCCTTTTTGCTTCCTCAGTACAGCTCCCTCGAAAACGGGGAAGCCAAAAGATTCTGCGGTTGTTGAATATAAGGATTAAGGAGTAAAATTCAATGTCAGAAGAAAATATCAGCTCTAATTTTATACACAAGATAATTGACGAAGACATCGCAAACGGACTTTCTGCGAGAATCCACACACGTTTCCCGCCCGAACCCAACGGCTATCTTCATATCGGCCACACAAAGGCTATCTGGATCAACTATTCCACAGCAAAAAAATACGGCGGACTTTTTAACCTCCGTTTCGACGATACAAACCCTGCAAAAGAGGGCGACGAATACGTAAACGCTATACAGGAAGACCTCGCATGGCTGGGAATTACACCCTATAAAATTTGCTTTGGCTCGGATTATTTTGACGAATGCTACGAATTCGCAAAGGTGCTTATCCGTAAAGGCCTTGCTTTCGTATGCGACCTTACGGGCGATGAGATAAATGAGTACAGAGGCACTCTCACAACACCCGGCAAGGAAAGTCCTTACAGAAATAGAAGCGTTGAAGAAAACATGGACCTCTTTGAACGCATGAAAAACGGCGAATTTCCCGACGGTTCAAAAACACTTCGTGCCAAGATTGATATGAAGAGCCCCAACATGAATATGCGTGACCCCGTTATCTACAGAATACTCAGAGCGCATCATCACAGAACGGGCGATAAGTGGTGCATTTATCCTCTTTATGACTTTGTACATCCCATTCAGGACGCAATGGAAGAAATCACACACTCACTTTGTGACGTTGATTTTGAAAATCACAGACCTCTCTATGAGTGGGTAATCAATAACATTGATATCAAGCACACACCAAAACAGAGAGAATTTGCAAAGCTCAACATCACATATACAAAGATTGGTAAGCGTTATTCCAAGGCTCTTATCGAGCAGGGAATCGCAGACGGCTGGGACGACCCGAGACTTCCTACCCTTCGTGCGCTCAGAAGACGTGGCTATACACCCTCGGCCCTCTTTAACTTTGTACAGCTTGCAGGTGTTGCCAAGGCAACAAGCCTCTGCGACTACGGACTTCTTGAACATTGCATGAGAGAAGAACTCAATACTACGGCTCCCCGCCGTATGGCAGTGCTTGATCCTATTGAAGTTGAAATCACAAATATGGATGAAGATGAAGTAGTATACTTTGATGTTGTGAATAATCCCACAGTCGAGAATCCTACATCCAGAAAAGTTCCTTTCACAAAGCATCTTTACATCGAAAGAGAAGACTTTTCCGACAATCCTCCGCCAAAGTACCAGAGAATGAAGCTTGACCACGAAGTACGTTTTATGAGTGCATTTGTAGTTAAGTGTAACGAGGCACTTTATGATGAAAACGGCAATGTAACAAAGCTCCTCTGCACAATCGACAGAGAAACAGCAGGTTGTAATCCTCCAGACGGAAGAAAAATCAAGGGTACAATTCACTGGGTAAGCAAGAAGTTTGCAGTTGATGCAGAGGTAAGACTTTATGATAACCTCTTTACCTGCGAAGATACAGGTGTTATCAACATGGACAACTTCAAGGACTACATCAACCCCGATTCTTTGAAGATTATGAAGAACGCAAAGCTTGAGCCTGCAATGGCTGAAGCGAACTGCGAAGATAAGTTCCAGTTCGTAAGAACAGGCTATTTCTGCGTTGATATTCACGACAAGAATGTTATCAATAGAATTGTTACTCTCAAGGACAGCTTCAAGTCGGGAAAGCCCGACAGCAAATCCACGGGAAATTCTTGACTAAAAACAAACAAACGGTGTCGCACGGGCTGCACCGTTTGACCGCCATAAATCAAAGCGGTCAAACTCAAAAGGAGAAACAATGAAAAAGATATTTGTTTTATTAGCACTTGTCCTCTCATTTCTGACAGGCTGTACAAAGGAATCGGCATCTGTCGGAGTAATCGGCGGCGCTGACGGTCCGACCTCGGTTATGGTTTCAGGACCTGTGCTTCCCATGGCACTTGTGGTTCTCGGCATAATTGTTGTTGTGGCAATTATAATTGTGTTTGTGACACATAGAAAAGATTAAGAAAAGCAGCCGAAAGGCTGCTTTTCTTGCTATATTTGTTTGCCTGCCCACCTTTTGCATTGCTCAATTCGAGCACCGGCAGGAGAATCACCGTGTTCAGGGTCGCAGGAATACTGTGTCAAAAGTTCGCAAGGGATGTCAGGACATTCACCGCAATGCGTGAAACCTTTGTTCTGACAGCAATTTGCAACGGGACAGTCTCCGTGAAAGGGATGACCGTTTGTTTCAATACAACCTTTGCAGTTGCAGGGCTCTTTGTATGTACAACTGCTGCAATGCAGTCCGCATCTTGAATCAATCATATTTTTGTACTCCTTGAGTTTTTTGAAAAGGCTCCCTCTGGGAAGGAGCTGTCGCCGTATGGCGACTGAGGGAGAATGCGTTGAATAAGATTTTTACTTAACTTAGCTTGTCGCAATCTCCTTCCACCGCTACCGCGGTCCCCCTCCCTCTCGGAGGGAGGCATATGTTAAGTTTATGCTATTATTGTTGACTATTACCGCTTCACCGTCGTTCAGACGAACAACATTGCAATTGTTTGCCTTCTCGTAATTTGAGACTTTTTCTTCCAGTTTGTCAAACCTCTTTATAAATTTGTTGTAATGAGGAAATATTTGCACATCTGTTAAATTGCATGCAGAAAAATTGTTTAGATTAACAATATTCATTTCGGGTGTGAAAATGTCAATCAACCTGAGTGTTGGAGTGAGTACAACAGCACCTGCGGAGCATCCTATTATGCATTTGTTGTCAGCAAAATCCCTCAAAACATCTATGAAACCGTTTGTCAAAATGGAGTTTAGTAAATAGTAAGGATTTCCGCCGATTAATTCAACCACATCAAATGCAATAAGTTCCTTTGGAGATTGTGTATCAAAATCAAAACATTCCACTGTCAAACCGAGGCTTTGAAGTTCGCTTGTCAGGCGTTCTACATGATAGTTTTTCTCTTTGTATTCGTTGTCTGCTGTTACTACAAGTGCGGCTTTACCCGAAAGAGAGAGCTTTTTTATCTCATCCAGTAACTTTTCATTTGATAACCCGTTTGAAGTTAAAACAATCATCGTAATTTGCCTTTCTTTTGGTGAATGATTCTTTAAAGGCTCCCTCCGAGAGGGAGCTGTCGCCGTATGGCGGCTGAGGGAGAGTGCGTTACATAGAGCTTTGCATTGAGCCAAAGCAAACGAAAGCTCCCACCGTCACGGCTTTGCCGTGCCACCTCCCTCTCGGAGGGAGGCTTCAACCGCAAAATCTATACATTCGCAAACCCAACTGAACTCTCTGTCAATTTCTGCGTTTGTAAAACGAAGGATTTTCAAATCGTATCCTTCCAGGATTTCTGTGCGTCTTTTGTCTTTTTTGAATCCGCTTTCTGTATAGTGCTGAGACCCGTCAAGCTCGATAATCAGTTTGGCTTCGTGGCAATAGAAATCTGCGATGAAACTGTCTATTGCTTTTTGACGTTGAAAACGAGGCTTGTAATTAGCCAAATAATCATACCACAAATGCTTTTCTTGGTTTGTTGCATTTTTTCGCAGGTTTCTTGCAAGAGTAATGTTTTTTCTGTTATATTCAAGTGACATCTATTTGTCATACCTCTCCACCGCAATAATAAACGGTGCATCGGGAGAATTGATAATCCTGAAATTCGTAACACAATACTCAAACCTTGAAAGCTGTGATAACTTTTCGAGTAGCATCTGCCCTTCAAGCGTGCCTTCCTCGTGTCCGGGATAGATTGAAATAACAAGTATACCGCCCTTTTTGAGAAGGGATATCGCACCCTCAATAGCAGGCATGGTGCTTTCTCTCATGGTGTGTACCGACTTGTCGCCGCCGGGTAAGTAGCCGAGATTAAACATACCGCCGTTAATCGGCTCTTTTACATATTCCAGCACCTTTGCGTGGCTGTCGTGTATGATTTCGGCATTTGTAAGACCTGCATCCGACAGCCTCTTTCTTGTGTTTTCTACTGCCTGCGCCTGAATGTCAAAGGCATAAACCTTGCCCTTTGGTACCTTCTTGCATAAATACTCGGTATCATAACCGTTTCCCATTGTAAAATCGCAGAGAACATAGTCCTCTTTTATGTTCATGCTTTCCAAGAAGCCCTTTGCTACGTCAAGTAACTGATACATTTTTCTGCCTCCGAAGAATTGTTTTATTTATTATACCATACATTTTCCGCTTTGAAAAGATAAAGCGGTATTTTTTTGTAATTTGCGGCAAAAATATGCTCAGGGAGATGATTTCTTGAACTACGGAAAAAGAGTGTGCCTTCTTTACTGCACGCTTGTTATTGCGGCGTCCTTTCTGCTCGCCCGCCTTTATAACCTTTCAAAGCCCGAAACCAATAAGTCTCTGCAGGTGCTTGACGGACAGTATACAGGAAAAATCGAGGTCTGCAGCCGAAGTGGATTTGTCTATGACAGAAACGGATATCTTTTGTCCCATAACCATGCAGGGCGGATTGCCCTTGTAAATCCTGCCGAATGTACAGATGCGGTAAGCTGTGCCGAAAAACTTTCCGAAACAGCACTTGTTGCAAGCTGCTCTGATATTTATGAAAGGATAATAAGGGGCGTGCCCTTTACCGTAAGTCTCGGCGGAGAAAAAACGCTGTCTGTTCCCGACGGAGTAACCTTTTTTGATTCATATGAAGAAAACAATTCGCTTGCCAAGCATTTTCTCGGCTATAACAATGCTGACGGCAGAGGCGTGAGCGGACTTCGGGGTGCATATGACGGCTTTCTTAACGGCGAGCTTTATTCGAAAGTGGCTGCAAGATTTGACACAAACGCAAAGAGGGCAAGTCTTTCGTCGTTTGAAATTGATACGCAAAAGTATCTTTCTCGTGACGGTATTGTGACAACCATCGACAAAGACTTGCAGAGTTTTACCGACGGTCTTTCAGAACAGATTCCGAGCGGTGCTGTGGTTGTTTCGGATGTAAACACAGGGGAAATACTTGCAATGTCAAGCTTTCCCGACTATGATGCAGACAAAATAGGCGAGCTTCTCGATTCGGATAAAGGGGAACTGCTGAACAGATGCACCGAGTCCTTTGTGCCGGGGTCAGTGTTCAAGATGATAGTGGCGGCGTCTGCCCTTGAAAAGGACGAGACACTGTTTGATTATAAGTACACATGTGTGGGAGAAATTGCCGTGGGAGATGACGTTTTCAGGTGTCATAACCGTTCGGGTCACGGCGAAATTGATATGTCAGAGGCTTTTTCCGAGTCTTGTAACACTTATTTTATAAATCTCGGCAGCATAATCGGACTTTCCGAAATCACTGATGTCATGAAAGAATTGGAGCTTGACACAGTAACCGAGGCGGATTTTGTAAAGGAAAGCAGGAACTTCTTTCCCGAAGCAGAAAACGAAAGACCCGGATATCTTGCAAACATATCCTTCGGGCAGGGGGATTTGTGCCTTTCGCCCCTTGATATGGTAAGGGTCACCTCGGCTTGCGCTACGGGATGCCTGCCGGAGCTGTCGACGGTTTTTGGTGAAATAAGAGAGGGAGCGTTTGTCTTTAACGAAAGAGGACAAAGAAAAAAGATATTTTGCGAAAATACCTGCAAAAAAATGTGTGCAATGATGGAAAAATGCGTGGAAAGCGGAACAGGTATCGGTGCAAAGGTACAGGATGTTCGGGTCGGCGGAAAAACAGCAACGGCACAAACGGGTCGATTTGATGAATACGGCGTCGAATATGTGCATAAATGGTTTTGCGGGGTGTATCCGGCAGATAAACCGCGCATTTCGATTTGTGTGTTGATTGATAACGTAACAGGGGAAAATATGTCGCCTGCCGTCATTTTCTCGCAGATTTGTTTGTTTTTAAAGGAAAAGGGGTTGTGAAAAACCTCTTTTTTTCGTGCCTTGTCGACATTAAAAATCACGCATCTACGGCATTCTATGATTGTTTTATAATGGAAAAAGAGGGTATAATTTCAATAATTAACATTTTGTGTGTTGGATACACTGCTATTTTCACGAATGGTAGAATACAGTCACTAAAAACGATGAGGTTTGACGAAGAACTTCAAAGAAAGGTGAGAAAAAATGAGCACAAAAAGAATTTTAATCGCAGATTCCGCACCCGAATTCAGAATCGGTCTCAAGAGCTTTCTGACAAAGAAAGGGTATCAGGTTGTGGGCGACTGCTCCGACGGCTACGAGGCAATAAGACTGATTGAGGAAACACGCCCCGATGTAATAATTCTCGACATTCTGCTTCCGAGGCTTGACGGCATTGAGGTAATGAACGAAACAAAGAATAAGCTTTTGTCCTATTCTCCCGTTTTTATTGTTGTAACGGGTGTGAGCAATCCCAAGATGCTGACCGAAGCCACAAATGCAGGAGCCTACTACTGCATAATAAAGCCCTGCGAGTACATCGCGCTTTCCAACAGAATTGAAAACGCTCTCAATGACAGGGATAACCCCGAAAGTTCAAATCTTGTTTTCGGCACCAAGGAAAGAGACCCCGAAGCAGACCTTGAAACACAGGTTACAAAGATAATTCATCAGATAGGGGTTCCTGCTCACATAAAGGGATACCAGTATTTAAGAAGCGCAATAATCATGACAATGCACGACAATGAGCTTATCAATTCCATAACAAAACAGCTTTACCCGGGAGTTGCAAAGCAGTACGGCACAACCTCCTCAAGGGTTGAAAGAGCAATAAGACATGCCATTGAGGTGGCTTGGGACAGAGGAGACGTTGACGTCATAAACTCTTTCTTCGGCTATACCGTGCAAAGCTCAAGAGGAAAGCCTACAAATTCTGAGTTTATCGCCCTTGTTGCCGACAGCCTGAGACTCAAGAACAAAAGCAACGCCTCTTAAGTTGCTATGGACAAATGAGAGAATATGTGATATACTTATAAAAAGTCTGTAAGTGCTTTCGGGGGTGTACGCATATGAACACAACTGCATACTGCAAAATCAATCTGACGCTTGAAATTCTCGGCACAAAACGCGGCGACGGATTTCATGACATAAAAAGCGTCATGCATAAAATACCCCTCGGCGACATAATCGAAGTTGAGGCAAATGACGGCGATGGCATAATTGATTTTGCGTGCGACAGCGATGTGTGCGAGCCGTGCGATAACCTCGCATACAGGGCGGCGCAAAGCTACCTCGAAGTTTTTAGAAAAAATACGGACAAAAACGCAGATGTCAGGTTGCATCTTACAAAGGTTACCCCCGCGGGAGCAGGTCTGGGAGGCGGCAGCGCAGATGCGGCGGCGGTGCTTGATTGCATGCAGACACTTGTCGGAGGTGTTTCCGATGATGAGGTGCTGGCTTTGGCATCGGCACTCGGAAGTGACGTTCCCTTTTGCCTTAAAAGATACATGAGCGCTTATTGCACCGGCAGAGGAGAAATCTGCAGGAACATTGACACTCTCCCCGAGGGAACAAGCCTTGTCGTTGCAAAGCCGAAGGAATCCATAAACACAAAGGGAATATACGGCGAATACGATAAAAAGTACGGCGATGACTATACAAAAACGGATACCGATAATATGGAAAAGGCGCTTGGAGAGGGAGACCTTAAAAAGATAAAGCTAAGTCTTGTGAACGATTTTGAGCTTGTGTGTATTCCTCGTCTTCCTGAAATTGAAACCATCAAAAGAAGGATGCTTGAAGAAGGTGCCGTCTGCAGTCAGATGTCGGGAAGCGGTTCTGCGGTTTTCGGGTTGTTTGACTCGCATGAAGCGGCAGAGGCGTGTGCTGCGGCATTGAAGTCGGACGGTCTTACAGAGGTATATTCTTTTGACTACGCCGATTTCGAAAAAATGTATAAAGGTGAATAACACATAAAAAAGATGACCATAATCCTTTTGAATAAGGAGTGTGGTCATTTTGAAGAAGTATTTTTCGACACTTTTCGCGGTTGTCTGTGCATTTGTGCTTTCAGCATGCCTTTGCACGTCCGCATATGATTCGGAAAAGTCTGCGGGTGTGTACTCGGACATTTTGAGGCTTCATATTATAGCAAACTCCGATTCTTATGCCGACCAATCTATGAAGTATAAGGTAAGGGATGAAGTGACACCGCTGTTTCGGGACTTGTTTTCAGAGTGCGGTACGGTGACCGAGGCATTGGAAATTGCCCATGATAATAAAGCTCTTTTTGAAACCGCAGCAAGACGGGTTCTGGAGCAAAGCGGCGGTGACCGCAGGGCGAAAGTCTTGGTCGGAAAGGCGTATTACCCCGAAAAAACGCTTGGTAGCAGAGTGTTTCCGGAGGGTGAGTACCTCTCGGTGAGGGTGGTGCTGGGAGACGGAAACGGCAGAAACTGGTGGTGCGTACTTTTTCCGTCTTTCTGCGATATAGGCATAGAAAGCGAAGAAAAAGCTTTGGATGATATCACGGCGGATGATGGCGGCGTTGAAATTTTTGGTTGCAGAGTAAAGCTTAAAATACTTGATTTTTTGAAGTAAAGAAGGTGAAAAAGTGGACATGTTTGATAAGGGTACGGGCATTGTATGTGAATACAACCCATTTCATAAAGGTCATGCATACCAGATCCGCAAGCTGAAGGATATGGGTGCCAAGTTTATTGTCTGTGCCATGAGCGGCGATTTTGTGCAGAGGGGAGAATGTGCCTTTCAGGACAAAAACGCAAGAGCAAAAAACGCTGTCATGAACGGTGCAGATGTTGTCCTTGAAATACCGTTTCCTTTTTCGTCTTTTGGTGCAGAGGGATTTGCAAGGGCGGGAATAGCCGTCCTTGAAAACAGCGGACTTTGTTCATCCTTCGGGTTTGGCTCTGAGTGTGCCGATGTCGGGAAGCTTTCCGAAGTCGCCTCGGTTCTTGACGAAGACCTTTACTCGCAGACCTTAGCACTGCAGAAAAGCAGGCCGAGCCTCAGCTATGCTTCGGCAAGACAGAATCTTGTTGAGCAAAAACTGTCGGTAGAGCATGCGGCTGTTCTGACAACGCCAAATGATATACTTGCGGTTGAATATATAAAGGCTAATAAAACCCTTTGTCCCATTGCTGTAAAGAGGGAAACACCGAGAGGCGGACATGATGAAAGGTTTGCCTCGTCCTCCTACATAAGAAAAATAATCGGCGAGACAAAGCAGAACAACTCGGCTTCGGAATGGCTTCCCGAAAACTATTGCTTTGACGGAATATATGAAACAGACGCGGCGTTTTACAATCATGTCCTTGTTTCACTTATGCAAAAGTCACCCGAGGAGCTCTCGGACATTGCCGAGATAGGCGGCGGATGCGAATACGCCATAGTCAAGAATGCTGTCAAGGCAAAAAGCTTTGATGAGCTGTGCTCGCTTCTTTCATCCAAAACGCTGACGGACGCCAAAATAAGAAGAATGCTTCTCTTTGCTTTCTTCGGCGTAACAAAGGTAATGGCAAAGCAGATTCCCCTTTATACGCAGGTGCTGGCGGCGAGTGAAACGGGCAGAAGGATGCTTAAAGAATACAGAGATGACAGAAAGATGATTGTCGCTTCAAGGATTTCTGAAATCAAACGGAATGAGGCGGCATTCTCTCAGTACAGTTTTTCCAGAAGAGCGGGGGAGGTAGCCGATAAATGCCGGAAACTTGTCCCGTAAAGTTGCATAAATCGGCATTAGTTTTCTCAAAATTCTGTGCCGACATGGAAATGCTTCCTTCATATACGCCGATCTTTCTCATTGACCGTCGCGGAAGAATAATAAATAAGAGAAAGCTTTCTACGTCAAAAGATGATTTTGAAAGTATATATAATCTTGTCAGCGATACCGAGACTTCGTTTATAAATGAAAGCGAGCGTGCGTGTGACGCCTATGCTGTCAAAGGAAAAGCCGATGACGGCAAATGCTTTATAGTCGTTTCAAAGGACAGAGACGGGTTTTCAAGATGTGTTGTCTGTTCCTATTCTGAGGATAAATGCATAAAGCTTCATGATTATATAGAAAAGCTGTGCAGCTATAAGGATTATCTCGACTCCTTTGCAAGTCTTGCCTTTTCTTCAATGGCAAGACTTCCCGTAAAACGCCTTTTCAGAATGAAAATAAGCGGTGCCATGGAGCTGTGGGAGCTTTCGTCGGGAACGGATTCATCGGAAAAGCGCATTTCTTTTCCCATAATGCTTGCCCTTGAAAAGCTGGGCGCCTTTGCTTCAAAAGCCAACGGTGCAAAAATCGAGCTTGTAAATGCCGGAAATCCCGTGACATCGGTTGTCAATGTGCCGGAAGCCTTTTTCAAGCTTGCCGTGAGTACCATGGCTCTTGTGCACAGGCTTAGCACAAATGCGAGGGTAAGGGTTTCTGTCGGGGAGCGCGAGCAGGACGGAAAGGTAACAATCACTTTTTCTTGCAAGACAAACGGCAAAACAGACAGCATTTATCAGAAGGCGCTTGTGTCCGCCTTTAATGAGAGAGGCATGAAAAGCGAAGCCTTGGAAAATGACGGCGAATACACATTTGCCGTACATGCCGATGTGGAAAAACGTGCGGAGGCGGTAATTTCAGACGTCGCATTCATTTCAAGGCGGATTGATGCAATCGTTGACGACAGAGTACTTTCGGATATGTACTTTACAATTTCAGATATATAAAAAATCCCCTTTCGGGGATTTTTCTATTTGCAGGGTATGTATTCATCTTTGTCTTTTGCACCGGGATGAACCGCGGACTGTCCATGCTCAACCTCTGACGGAGATATGCCGTGATATTTTTTGAACATCTTTGAAAAGTTGTAGGCGTCGGTATATCCGCACATGACGGCCGCCTTGCTCACCGAAAAGCCCGCACGCAGAAAATCATATGCCGCATCAAGCCTTGTTCGTACAATGCAGTTGACGATTGTAATGCCGAACTCCTTCTTGAAAAGCCGTAACAGATAACGCCTGTCTATATTGAATGAGGCGGCAAGCTGTTCTACGCTTATGTCTTCCATATAGTGAAGCTTGATATAATCCTTTGCCCTCAGAGCATATCCCGGCATATTGTCAGGGGAGGCGGGAAGAATCTCCTCGAAAAGTCTTATCAACCGTATAAGATATTCTTCGGGATAGTAGATGCCGTCTCTTACAAGGCCGAGTATATCCTCGAAAACCGAGCTGTTTTTGATATCGATTACGGGAAACAGTTCTTTTATTCTGTCGCAGATGCTTCCCGAGAAGGCAATCCATGTATAGAGCCAGGGGTCTTTTTCATCCGCCTGATAAAAGGTGATTTCATTGGGATTGATGATAAACGCCTGTCCGGGACCTATTTCATAAGTGCCGTTTTTGTTGCGAAATATTCCCTTGCCCCTTACGCAGTAGTGTATAATACAATGATGTCTTACGGCGGGACCGTAGGAATGAAGACTCTTGCACTGGGACATGCCGGCAAAAATGGGCTTTATGTCGCTGTATTTCATTATACCCTGGGTAAGATTAATCTGAGGCAAAATGACACCCCCTGATAATAATGTCGTTAAGTCGTTTTATTATAACATGAAGAGGTTACAAAAATCAATGGATTTTTGCATATTTGTGTGATATTATTTGAGTATAAGGACACAAAACAACAAACGAAAGGATGTTAATTTATGCCAAAGATTACATTTATGGGTGCAGGAAGCACCGTGTTTGCAAAGAACGTTCTCGGCGACTGTATGCTCACAGAAGCACTCCACGATTCCGAAATCGCACTTTATGACATTGACAAGGAAAGACTTGAAGAGTCCTATGCGATGCTCACCGCCATTAACAACAAGTATAACGGCGGTAAGGCAAAGATTGAAATGTACCACGGCGTTCCCAACAGAAAGGAAGCTCTCAGAGGTGCAAACTTTGTTGTAAATGCAATTCAGGTAGGTCTTTATGACCCCTGTACAATCCTCGACTTTGAAATTCCCAAGAAGTACGGTCTTCGTCAGACAATTGCTGACACTCTCGGCATAGGCGGTATTTTCAGAGGTCTTCGTACAATTCATGTTCTCAAGGACTTTGCAAAAGACATGGAAGAAGTATGTCCCGACGCATGGTTCCTTAACTACACAAACCCCATGGCAATTCTTTCGGGCTATATGCAGAGATACACAGGGGTTAAGACTGTCGGTCTTTGCCACAGTGTACAGGTTTGTACAAAGAGCCTTTTTGACACACTTAAGATGGAAAATGTTGAAGTGGGCAGAGAGCTTATTGCAGGTATCAACCACATGGCATGGCTTCTTGAAGTATATGACAAGGACGGCAACGACCTTTACCCCGAAATCAGAAGAAGAGCTGCAACAAGAAACGACGAAAAGCACTGGAACATGGTACGTATTGACTACATCAACAAGTTCGGTTACTACGTGACAGAATCCAGCGAACACAATGCGGAATACAACCCCTTCTACATAAAGTCAAAGTACCCCGAGCTTATCGACAGATTCGGTATTCCTCTTGACGAATATCCCAGACGTTGTGTGAATCAGATTGAGGGTTGGAAGAAGCAGAAGGAAGAAATCCTTAACGGCGGCGACATCGAACACACACGTTCCCACGAGTATGCATCCCGGATTATGGAAGCTATTACAACAAACAAACCCTACAAAATCGGCGGCAATGTTATCAACAACGGTTTTATCACAAACCTTCCTTCCGATGCCTGCGTAGAAGTACCTTGTCTTGTTGACGGAAACGGCATTCAGGGCTGTCACGTTGGAAGACTTCCCGTTCAGCTTGCGGCAATGAACATGACAAACATCAATCCTCAGCTTCTTACAATTGAAGCGGCTGTAACAGGCAAGAAGGAACACATCTATCATGCGGCGATGCTCGATCCTCACACATCCGCCGAACTTTCGGTAGACGACATTATCAAGATGTGCGACGAACTTTACGAAGCACACGAAAAGGCAGGCTATCCTGTTCTTTCTCTTTGATAAAAAGAGAAAGAACCAAAGAGAAAATAATTCGGGACTGTATTTTTATCGTAAATTTATCTAAGATGCCCGAGTGCAATTCATCCCGACCACCAAACTACGGCGGTCGGGATGTTTTTTTGTTATGCTTGACAAAAATCGGGGAGGTAGTATAATGAAAGTATAGACTGAGAAAGGAATGTATTGAGATGAAAAGATTTGTTTTTGCGATTTTGTGTTTAATGTGTGTATTATCATTGTTTGTGTGTGCTAAAATCACAGATGAACAGGTTGAAATTCGTTTTACAGTTGGACAAGACACCATTTTTATAAATAATCAAGAAACAAAAGTAGAAACGCCCTATATTGTTGGTGAAGGTACAACGCTTGTTCCAGTAAGAGTTATATCCGAAGCTTTCGGTGTTGAAGTTGGTTGGGATTCATCAGAGAAAAAAATATTTCTATATACTGAAGGTGAAAGTGGTCGATACATTGAATTGTGGATTGGAAGCAAAACTGTTGGCATTATGTTTTGGGAAACCGAAGTTTTACCCGAAGCACCAGAACTTAAAAATTCAACATCTATGGTGCCCTTAAGATTTATTTGTGAGGCTTTTGGTGCTAACGTATCATACAATCCCGAAACAAAAGAAATAACAGTTATAAAACCAACCAAGGATAAAGTTGACGAAGCAAACAACAGTAAAACTTATGGAAATTACGATGCCGCATTGGAATATGGCGTGAAATTATTAGAGAATCATTTCCCGAATCTTTATACAGAACATGATAGTTCAGAATATATTTTAGTGCTCGATGCTGTTGATTATCTGAATTGGTGGTTGGTTTATTCTAAACCTCGGTATATAGATCCCGATCCCTATGATGATATTGACGATGTTACCAGAACGAGCACCATATCTTAAACCGTTGCGAATGTACGTCATTTCCTTGAATGACGAGGAAACTTTAATCTTCATTTCCAACCTCATTTCGGTTGCGGTTACAGGCACTACATCAATTCTGTCAACAAGTGTTTTAACTAAATTATCAACTGCATCCTTATCCATATCACTGTCGGGGTCGTACATTTTTTTGAACATTTTTTTTATGTCTTGAAGACTTTTAAAATAATCACTTTCATCCTTCACAGAATTTTCAAGAGCGAAAAGTTCTTCCTCAAGTTGACTGATGAAAACATTTTGTTAACCATTTCTTTCCTTAAACTCTTGTTTTGTAATAATATCTTCCTCAAGAAGTTCAAGAAGTTTATTTCGTCTGTTTCTTTCTTTTTCAAGTTGTGATTTAAGGGATTGAACTTTTCTTTGATTAACAGTATCTTTATCACTTTCTTGATAGATTTGGATGAAGGAATCAACATATTCTTCAATATTTTCCATTATGTTTTTGAAGTAATCTCCAAGCATCGTGTAGAGGTCACTTTCCATAATAGCAATGGATTCACAACTTTTTGCACCGAACCTTCTTTTTTCGCTACAAAGCCATTGATAAACTTGTTCACCTTTTGACTTTTTATTTGAAAAGTTAGTTCTCCAATATGGTTTCTTGTGTACCTTACACCAAACCTTTCCTGTGAAAACACTTTTATCTTTAAAAGAACGTTCACGACTTTTTATTGCAGTACTACGTTCTCTAAAAATTTCGTTGCATCTTTCCCATAAATCTTCATCGACAATAGCAGGGACAACTTCACCTGTTTCGTCTTTATACATTATCCATTCGTCTTCAGGAAGAAATCTTTGTTCTTTAGTACGATAGTCAACGATTTTAACCTTGTTACCGCAATAATAACCTTTGTACTTTGGATTTTGGATTATACCGGAAATTGTATTGTGATGAATACGAGTACCGTTTCTACCACGATAACCTTTATCGTAAATCATATCTTCAATTTTTCTTGTGCTATATTCACCTGTTGCATATGTTTCAAATATGAATCGTACCATTTCGGCTTCGGGTTCATTGATAACAAGTTTACAATCATCTTTGTCATAACCGAAAATTCTACTGTTACCCATAA
>JAGAUT010000070.1 GCA_017620655.1 Clostridia bacterium
GCCCCTTATTCTTGTGGGCGGTTTTCTGCTCACGAAGCCTGTCACGCCTTTCATAGCACTCCTGCAATTTCTCCTCATCGGTACGCTTCGGCTTTGTGGGCTTGGTATGTGTAGCTTGCCACGCAAAACGCAAAAAATTGACACGCAAAACGCAAAAAAACGCCTTTAAAAGAGCTGAAAAAAGCAAATTTAAAGGCGTTATAAATTTTAGTATAGATTAGAATATAAGTATTTTTTATTAACCCAAGTCTACAAATAAGCTTTACTCATTATGTGAAAAACAAAGCAGATCAGAAATATTGCAGTCCAGTGCTTTACAAATCCTATCAATATTATCAAGCTTTAAAAAAGTGCAGTTGTTATTGTATATCTCGCAAATTGTAGAGGGTCGAATTCCTGTAATTCTTGCAAGCTCAGTCTGATTCATGCCCCGCTCTTCAAGCAAGCGTCTCAGATTAACTGTTATCATATATATACCTCCGGTACTTTTGTTAAACCGCAAATAACGTAATACGTTATTTCAGTCTGTCGAATAACCCCTAATTCGCAAGCGGATTAGGGGTTAAAAAGTATATTCAGGAAAAATCAGGAGAAAAAATCCAAATATAAAGGGATATGCAAAGGTGTTTCCACCTATGAATTGCATATTTTTTGAGGTTCATGGCAGCAAATTTAAGCCTAACCCAGTTTGTGACCTGAGATAAGCCTCGGAGATTTGTATAACGCATAGCGTATTTTTCTTTTGCGTCCGCAAACACTCGCTCAATTGTTTCTTTTCTCTTTTCATAAAGAGCCTTGTATTTGGGTGTATGGCGAATATCCTCGGAACGCTCAACATATTCTTCCCAGATATGCTTTGTAACAAGCTTTTCATGCTTGGTGCTTTCGGTACAATGTTCTATTGAAGGGCATAAAGCACATGAATAACCCTTGCTTTTAAATTCTCTATAACCTTCTCTGTTGGTGGTCGCATAGTTCAGAATGTGATTTTCGGGGCAGATAACACAATCATAAAATTCATCAAGAACGTAGGAATATGGTCTGAAAAAGCCTGCTTTTCCCATAGGTCTTTTGTATGGCAGAACGGGTACTCTGTTATCATCAAATACTTTTTTGCATATCCATGGGGTCTTGTAGCCTGCATCCATTACTACTGCTTTGATTTCTGGGTGCTTTTCAGTCATGCGGTCATAAAGTCCATCGAATGCCACGCTGTCATGCACATTACCCGGATTTACCGTTACATCAACCACATATCCATGTTCATCACAGGCTGTCTGAGCTGTATATGCAAGACATTTCTTGTGTTCTCCCTTGTGGAAAACTCCGCTGTCGGGGTCTGTGGTGGATTCATTTACAATTTTCTTTTCGGGCGGCTTTGGTCCGTCAAAGGGCTTCTTTCCATGCTCCTCTCTGTCCTCGTTTATCTCTTTAAGAAGCTGTTCTTCATAGATTTTTGCAGCCTTGGGTATTTCCTTTTTTACCACCTTTTTGATGTTTGCATTGGCTTTGATATGTGTTCCGTCAACAAATACCGCTTCGGGGGAAAGGTATCCTGCATTGTTGATCTCATCAAGTATCCAATAGAAGATATTTTCTACCGTTTCGGGTGTATATCTATGCTTGAAATTGAAGCTGAGAGTTGAAAAGTGCGGTGTTTCCTCATTGAGAAGATAGCCGAGAAACCAGCGATAATATATGTTTGCTTTTACTTCTTCTGCTGTTCTGCGAAGTGAGGGTATGCCGAATAAATTTTGTATCAGGGTCATTTTGAACAGCACTACAGGATCTATACTTGGTCTGCCGTTGTCCGGGCAGTACAAGTCTTCCACAAATTCATATATCTTGTTGAAATCTACTGCTGCGTCGATTTTTCTAAGCAGATGATCTTCCGGCACAAGCTCTTCTATACTTACAAACTCAAGCTGATTTCTTTCCTTTTTTTCCTTTTGCAGCATTTTCATCACCCTTTTTATTATACCATATCATATATAAAAAAGCCACCCTTTCGGGTGACTTTTTCGACAGACTGAAGCCGCAGAGTCTGTACCGACCCTGCGGCTTTCAAAGGCTATGCCGCTTTATTTTTCATTTTTATCGCAGTATGCGATTCCCAGACCGACTGTAGACATGTAGCATCTGCCGTAAACGTTCATATCTCCCACAACAAATTCGCCGTTTCCTGTGCCGCCGAACTGGTGCAGGTCGTCGTTTACTCTTGTCCATGTCTTACCCTCGTCCTCGGACATGTAAATTCCCGTAACGTCGCTGTCCTTGGGAGTTCCCCAGACATAGATAACGTATGGGTCGCCGTCGTTCTTGGCTTTTCCAAGTCCTACTGCGCCGCAGAATTTCAGACCATCAACAAGAGCAATGTTTTCGCCGTGGTCTTCGGTCTTGAGAAGTCCGCTTCCGCCTCCGGGGATATAGACCGTTCCCTCAATGTCGGGGGCAATGGCAAGACGCTTGAAGCTACTCATGGTGTCAAATTTTCTCTTGAAGGTTTTGCCGCCGTCTGCGCTGACGTAAAAGATACTGTTTGCGCAGCCGTAAACATAATCCTTGTTAACGGGGTCTCCGATAAGATAAACGCCCTGGCTGCCGATTATTCCTCCGACCTTTTCCCATGTCTGACCCC
>JAGAUT010000071.1 GCA_017620655.1 Clostridia bacterium
GTTCTGAACGACTATCTGTATGTGTGAGGTAATGAATATGAGAAAATTTGACCCGACTTTATATTTTATAACTGACAGCACTAATTACACAGAGGAAGAATTTCTTTTCAGTGTTGAACAGGCACTCAAGGGCGGTGCAACACTTCTTCAGCTTCGTGAAAAGGAAAAGTCCACCCGTGAATATATTGAGCTTGCAGAAAAAGTACACGAAATTACGAAGCAATACAATGTACCGCTTATTATTGACGACCGAGTTGACGTTGCTCTTGCAATTGATGCTGAAGGTGTTCACGTCGGAGCATCAGATATGCCCATTGCTATTGCAAGAAAGTTGATGGGTGAAGATAAAATTGTCGGTGCTACCGCCAAAACCGTACCTTGGGCAAAAGAAGCCTATGAGCAAGGTGCAGATTATCTCGGTGTGGGTGCGATTTATCCTACAACTACCAAAGTGGTAACGGTTCTTACTTCAACCGAAACTCTTGATGCAATAACAAAAGCTGTGCCTATTCCCGTCAACGCAATCGGCGGTCTGAATAAAGATAACCTTGATATCCTTAAAGGAATCGGCATTTCGGGGATTTGTGTTGTTTCGACAATTATGAAGGCTGATGATCCTGAAAAAGCAGCAAGAGAACTGAAAGCGAGAGCACGGGAGCTTGGTTTATGCTAAAGGGAGCAATTTTTGATTTTGACGGAACATTGTTTGATACTATGTTTATATGGAATACCGCAGGTGAAACATATCTGCGTTCCATCGGTATAGAACCAAGGGAAGATTTACGGAAAGTATTAAAGACGATGAGCCTTCTTCAATCAGCAACATATATCCGTGAAAAGTATGCGGTTGAGTTAACGCTTAAAGAAATTATGGATGGTATCAACCGCACGGTAGAAGACTTTTATTTTTACACGGTACAGCCTAAGGAATGCGTAATTACACTTCTTGAACAAATGAAAGTAAAAGGGATAAAAATGTGTATCGCTACCGCTACCGACCGTTATCAAGTAGAGGCGGCTTTGAAGCGTTGCGGTATGGAGTCTTTCTTTTCTGAGATATTTACTTGTTCTGATGTAGGGCACGGCAAGGATGAACCTATTATTTTCCAAAAGGCTATGGATTACCTTGGAACAACAAGGGAAAATACGGTTGTTTTTGAGGATGCTTACCACGCTGCCAAAACAGCAAAGGCAGATGGGTTCGTAACCGTTGCTGTGTATGATTCTCACGAAGAAAAGCAAAAAGAATTGCAAGCTTTATCTGACTTTTACTTTGAAAATTATACAGAAACAGATACTTTTTGGAAGTTTGCTTACGGTTTATAACCGCAAGCTTCAGGCGGCAGATTGGGGGCACCACCTTATGCCGCTATATAAAACGATGCTGAAAAACGAAAGGAGTCTTTTTATGAAAATGAAAACAGCATTGACCATTGCAGGAAGTGACTGCAGTGGAGGCGCCGGTATTCAGGCAGATTTGAAAACAATGACGATGAATGGTGTTTATGCTATGAGTGTCATAACGGCACTGACGGCACAGAACACAACCGGCGTAAGAGCGATTCAAGAATCAACGCCTGATTTTCTGAAGCAACAATTAGATGCGGTATTCGAGGACATTTTTCCCGATTCTGTCAAAATTGGTATGGTATCTTCTTCAGAACTGATTTGCGTGATTGCAGACAGGCTCAGCTACCATAAGGCAAAAAATGTGGTAGTAGATCCCGTTATGGTGGCAACAAGCGGTTCTTCCTTAATGAAAACCGATGCTGTGCAGACCTTAATCGAGAAGCTTCTGCCCATTGCAACCCTCGTTACGCCGAATATCCCCGAAGCACAGGTGCTTTCGGGAAAAGCAATCGAAAGCAAAGAAGATATGCTTTCTGCAGCAAAATTCATCGGTGATACATACGGCTGTGCTGTTCTTCTCAAAGGCGGTCACAACATAAACGATGCCAATGACCTTTTGTATGCAAACGGTGAAATAAAATGGTTTGAAGGCAAGCGAATCAATAATCCTAACACCCACGGCACGGGATGCACACTTTCATCAGCAATTGCTTCCAACCTTGCAAAAGGCTTTGACCTTACTCTGTCTGTAAAGAGAGCAAAGGACTACATTTCCGATGCACTTTCGGCACAGCTTGATTTAGGACAAGGTTCAGGTCCTATGCAACATAATTTCGGGCTGAACACCCAATATGCCGATTAAATATCTGACTGAAAGGAAATAATAAAATGAGAAATTACACAACACAGATGGATGCCGCAAAGCGTGGTATAATTACACCTGAAATGAAGGCAGTTGCCGCCAAAGAATACAGAACAGAAGAAGAAATCCGTGACCTTGTTGCGAAAGGACAGGTAGCTATCTGTGCCAACAAGCTTCACACCTGCATTGATCCCAACGGTGTCGGCTCTATGCTTCGCACCAAGATTAACGTGAACCTCGGAGTATCCCGTGACTGTAAGGATTATGATATTGAAATGCAGAAGGTTATGGCGGCTGTTGATATGGGAGCAGAGGCTATTATGGATTTGTCAAGTCACGGCAACACACAACCTTTCCGTCAGAAACTGACCGCAGAGTGTCCCGCTATGATCGGCACTGTACCGGTGTATGACAGTGTTATTCACTACCAGAGAGACCTTGCCACCCTTACCGCAAAAGATTTCATTGATGTTGTCCGTCTTCATGCACAGGACGGTGTGGATTTTGTAACACTTCATTGCGGTATTACCCGCAAGACAATTGAACAAATCAGAAAACATAAAAGAAAAATGAATATTGTTTCCCGAGGCGGATCACTTGTGTTTGCGTGGATGAGTATGACAGGAGAAGAAAATCCATTCTATGAATATTTCGATGAAATTCTTGAAATCTGCCGTGAGTATGATGTAACTGTTTCTCTCGGTGATGCCTGCCGTCCCGGCTGTCTTGCTGACGGAAGTGATGTTTGTCAGATTGAAGAACTTGTCCGTCTCGGCGAGCTTACCAAACGAGCATGGGCAAAGGATGTTCAGGTTATGGTTGAAGGTCCCGGACATATGCCTATGGACCAGATTGAAGCAAATATGAAAATTCAGCAGACTATCTGTATGGGTGCACCTTTCTATGTTCTCGGTCCTATAGTTACCGATATTGCTCCCGGCTATGACCACATTACTTCTGCTATCGGCGGTGCAATCGCCGCTGCTTCGGGTGCAGCTTTTCTTTGCTATGTAACTCCCGCAGAACATCTTGCTCTTCCGAATGTAGATGATGTAAAACAAGGCATTATAGCATCCCGTATCGCTGCACATGCTGCAGATATTGCGAAGAAAGTTCCTCATGCAAGGGACATTGATGACCAAATGGCAGATGCACGAAGAACTTTCGACTGGGATAAACAGTGGGAATGCTCAATCGACCCCGAAACAGCAAAGGCAATTCGTGACAGCCGTGCACCCGAACACGAGGACAGTTGTTCAATGTGCGGAAAATTCTGTGCTGTCAGAAGTATGAACAAGGCGCTGAACGGAGAATATATCGATATACTGTAAGCAGGTAATAGTAACCATAATAATCCAAATCACATCATCTCTTTTATTCTTTAAAGACCATAGGTTAGGTTGTGAAACAAATTGTTGAAATAATTTCTTCAGAAATGGCAGAAAGCCTAAAAAGCAAAATTATTCTTTGCTTTTTAGGCTCTGTTCATTGGCAGGGTGTGCTGATTTTGGTGCGTTAACTTCACCAGATTATTAATTTTTGCAACAGAATTTCTTTCTTGAGCTGTTTATACGACTTAAGTAAGTTTTAAATGCAATGCGTTTTTTACATTACAAACAACAGTATGCAAAGAAAGTGAAGAATACTTCCAAGTACAACAAAAAGATGAAAAACAGAATGAATATATCTTTTCTTTGCACCGATTCCGTAAAAAATCGCTCCAACTGTATACGATACGCCTCCGGCCAACAAGAGCGAAAAACCGACTGTACCGAGGACTTCAATAATAATTCTGACGGTAAAAATAACGCACCATCCCATACCGATATAAAGTACCATGGAAACAGTCCGGAACTTTCTCAAATCAATTGCATTTAGTATTACTCCAAGAGCGGCAAGACCCCATATTATACCAAAAACTGTCCATCCGAGAGCCGGATTATATGTGCGAAGACTGCAAAGGCAGAAAGGTGTGTACGTTCCTGCTATCAAAAGATAGATTGAACAATGGTCTATAACCTGAAGAACTTTTTTTGCAGTATTCGGTCTTAATCCGTGATAAATACTTGACATGGTATAAAGCACAATCATCATTACACCGAAAACGGACCCGCTGATTATGCCGTAAACATTCTTGTGCATGGCAGCAAAAACAACACACAAAACCGTTGCAATCACTCCGATTCCTCCGCCTACAATATGTGAAACCATATTGAAAATTTCCTCTCCCTTGGTATAATCAGGGAGCTTTCTGTCCTTAATTTTTGTTCTCTTCATTTTATCCTCCTTTTAATACGCGTTTGGCATTAAATCTATGGTACAATTATATTCCCAACGCCTCAAAAAGTCACCCTACAAAGCAGAATCTCAACTCTACAGACAGTAGAGCCCTCGCAATATCAACAATTTCTTGCCTTTATAAAGCAACTGTATTATAATAATTCAAACAGAGGTGATGAAAATGACCGAAGAGCAAATTAAAGCAAACATAGCTATAAACATAACTGAATTGAGAAAGAAAAACGGAATGACTCAGGCTGAGCTCGCTGAATCTTTAAACTATTCGGACAAATCAGTTTCAAAATGGGAACGTGGCGACGGAATTCCTGATGTTGTAGTACTTCAAAATATTGCAGAACTCTTCGGGGTTACTTTGAACGATCTGATCAAGGAAGAAATCCAGGTTAAAAAAAGCCGCCACAAGTCCTCAATGGTTAATAAGATTATTATTCCCTTGCTCAGTGCAAGTCTTGCATTTTTTGTTGCATCCATCGTGTTCTTTGGGTTAAAGGTTTTTCTTCCCGAACTAGAAAGAAGCTGGCTTGTTTTCATTCTAGCAATGCCTGTCGCTTGCATTCCGCTTATAGTGTTTTCTGCTATATGGTGGGGGTTGCTCGCAAGATTTGTCTGTATAAGCTCTCTTATCTGGTCACTTGTGCTTTTTGTGCTTCTTGCATTCCAAGTCCCCGGAATTGGCTCCATAATTATTGTGGCAAGTATCTTTCAGGCACTTGTGATTCTATGGTTTATAATGTGGCATTTTCTAAACAAAAGAAAAGAAAAGTAGCATACATAATAATGACAGGCATTTCTGTTAAATTATATAAGCCGAGAAGGTAAAACAAACGATTGTCGGGGGAACAACAAATAATTATATTATTGTTAATACACTTTATTGGCAAAGCATTGTAGCATCATAATCTTCTTTGTGACTAAAAAAATGGAATCATTAAGTTAATATTTGAAGAAACAAACTAATCTTTAAAAGTGATGTTTGTTTCTTTTTTTATACAGATTCAACCGCTGTACAATATTAACAAAATTATCGGTTTTATGTTAATGACAATCTACAATCGAATGTTTACAGATAAGTTGACAGATGTAAACGCAAATGTTAAAATTAATGAAAATATTTTGTTTGCAAAATAAGGAATAATGTATATGAAAAATCAGATTGAACAACTGAAAAAAGAAAAAAATGCAGTTATTCTTGCTCATTATTATGCGCCTGCCGAAGTACAGGAGATTGCGGACTTCGTCGGTGATTCGTTTTATCTTGCAAAAATCGCAAAGCAGAGCAAGGCTGATATCATCGTTTTCTGCGGTGTATATTTTATGGGTGAAAGCGCAAAAATTCTCAACCCCGATAAAAAAGTGCTTATGCCCGACCTTACCGCCGACTGTGCTATGGCTCACATGGTTGCTGACGGCATTATTGATGAAATGCGTAATAAGTACGATGACCTTGCGGTTGTGTGTTATATCAACTCAACCGCTAAGCTGAAATGTCAGAGCGACGTTTGTGTTACTTCATCAAATGCAGTAAAAATTGTTAAAGCACTTCCGAACAAAAACATTTTCTTTATTCCCGATAAAAATCTCGGCAGGTTTGTTGCTGAACAGGTTCCCGAGAAGAACATAATAATCAACGACGGATTTTGTCCTGTTCATGCCAAAATCACAGCAGAGCAACTTCTGTCAGAAAAAGTAAAA
The DNA here is from genome assembly GCA_017620655.1 of Clostridia bacterium. Classification (GTDB taxonomy): domain Bacteria; phylum Bacillota; class Clostridia; order Oscillospirales; family CAG-382; genus UMGS1387. The sequence continues at coordinate 6,206 of JAGAUT010000071.1, forward strand.
CACCCGAAAGCCGAAGTTTTAACTCATCCCGAATGCGAATCCGATGTTCTTGTTTTGTCCGATTATATAGGAAGCACGGCAGATATAATCGCTTATGCAAAGCAGAATAATGCGGATGAATTCATTATCTGCACAGAAGACGGAGTGAACTATAAGCTGATAACGGATAATCCCGAAAAACGGTTTTATTATCCTGAACCTCATCCCTGCTGTGCCGATATGAAGCTTAACACAATTGAATCCGTTCTTTCGGTTTTGCTGAATGAAGACAAAGAAGTTATTGTTGATGATGCTGTTCGCATTGGTTCACTTTTACCGCTTGAAAGGATGTTGGAGCTTGGAAAGTGAAATGAATACAGATATTATAATAGTCGGTTGCGGTGTTGCAGGTCTTTACTGTGCATTGAATATGCCGCAAGATAAAAGAATAACGGTAGTTACCAAAAACGAAGCACCCAAAAGCGATTCGTTTCTTGCTCAAGGCGGTATATGCGTTCTTCGTAATGAAGAAGATTACAAATCTTTTTTTGAGGACACTATGAAAGCAGGACACTACGAAAACAATCCCGATTCCGTAGAGATTATGATTCGCTCATCTCAGGAAATAATCGGTGACCTTGTTTCGTTCGGTGTACGGTTTGAGAAAGACGGTGAAGCTTTCACATACACCCGTGAGGGCGCACACTCAAAGCCGAGAATTCTTTTTCACGAGGATGAAACGGGCAAGGAAATCACATCTCATCTGCTTGAAACCGCAAGAAACAGACCGAATATCACACTTATTGAAAATTTTACAGTGGTCGATCTGATTTGCGAGGGCAATGTCTGCTACGGCATCATCGGTCACGATAAAAACGGTGAATATATCGGCATAACCGCAGATTATA
>JAGAUT010000072.1 GCA_017620655.1 Clostridia bacterium
CAGTTACAAGTGTAAAGAGGGGTGCTGAACCGTCGCCGTCCTGTGTATAAACATAAGAAGTATCGCCAAGTGCTGCACCGTCATCGGCATAATCACTTACATAGTCTTCATCATATTCATAGTCTTTGATTGAGTCAGCATCATCAAAGTTCTGTCTGTAGATAAGAGTGCCGTAGGGACCCTTGATTTTGCTGTCAAATGCTGTTGCCATACCGTCACCTAAGTAGTAATTTTCATCAAGCTCATATACTGCGTAGAGAACAACGTCTTCGTTATTGAGTGCTACTGCATCAAGCGCTTCTGTTGCCGCAGGAGATGCCGACCAGCCTACAAACTTGTAGCCTTCTTTTACGGGCACTTCTACGTTAGGAACAACGCTGTTTCTGTAATCTCCGTTTTCATCAAGAGGAGAAATATATTCTGTCTTATACTCCTCACCGTCTACAAAATATGTAAAGCTGTATGCAGGAGCCAGAACAAAGTCATCAAAGCAAAGCTCTCCTGAGCCTGCAACTGCGTAGATAATGAACGAGGGGTCAGAAAGGTTTGCACCGTTTGTTGTATCTGCAAGATAGTGTGCCGACTGCCATTCGGTTGTAGGTGAATAGGTCTGTGTGCCATCCCATACGCCGTTACCGATTATCTGAACGAAATCGTCGCTGTTATCGGCTTCTTCCTTATACTTAAAGGCAATTGCAACGGGTCTGCCGTAGCCTGTAAGGTTATAGTAGCTGCGGTTCATGTAAACATACCATGCACCGTTGCCTTGTGTACCGAGAACACCGTCAGAAACAGTCTGGGTTGCACCGTCAAAATTAACGTAGCCTGCATTTCCGTCTTCAAAGTCGAAGGATGTGTTATCGTCTGTAAGTACGTTCATACCGGGAAGTGTGCCTTCGAAGTTCCATACTGCGTAAAGGTTTACATCCTTGCAGCCGAGGGTAATTTCGTCTACTACCTCACCGCCGTCGGTAAGCGACCAGCCGAGGAAGGTATAACCCGGCTTTGAGGGGTCAGCAATCTGCTTTGCATCCTTTGTGAGAGCAAGGGTGCCGTCGTCATTAAGGGGTGAAACGTAAACAGATTCATAAACCGAGCCGCCTACATAGTAATTGAACTTATAGTTTGCCGCGATGTACACATTATCAAAGTAAGCATCTCCGCTGAAAGCGTGGATAATTACAATTCCTTCATTTGCAGAAACTTCTGTAGAATATGTTTTCCAGTCAGAAGTAAGGTTCGTGTTGGCAAGAAGCTGTACATCGGCAGCATAATTGAGTACATTTACAGTACCGCTTCCCTTTGCGTCGAAGCAAACGGTTATGGGACGAGCAAGCTCGAAGGAGTAGTTCTGAAGTCTTGCATAGTGGGAAGCACCGCCCGAAGGAATGTTTGCATATGTCACCTTGTTGTCGCCGTCAAGGTAAACATTTGCACTTACTGCACCGCCGTATGTGCCGAAATCCACTGTGCTGTCAGGCACGCCTACAGTACCCTTATCAAAGCCGTACTTAATGGAGTTTACATTATACATATTGATACCCGGGTCGCCGACCTTAGCACCTGCGGGTGCAGTAGGCGCATCGGGAAGTATCTCCTCATCTGTTTCTTCAAATACAGCTTCAAGTGTAATGTCTTTGTTTTCAAGGTTTACAGTTGTCACAACATTTTCTCCGTCAAGAGACCAGCCAAGGAATTTATAACCCGACTTATAGGGTGTAAGACCGCCGAGCTGATCTGCTTCTGTGCTAGAAATAAACGTGCCGTCAAGGACTCTTATGGGTGAAACATATGCGTGATTGTATTCAGAACCGTCTACAAGATAATCAATTCTGTAGTAGGGTGTTACAATCATATCGTCAATGTCAAGAGTGCAAGCGGCAGAGCCGTCACCTGCACCGTAGGAAATTCTGAACTGCTGGAACACTTCCTTATCGGGAAGTCTTGTAAAGCTTGTGTTGAAATAATTCCAGCCGGGGTTTCTTACATACAGACAGTGCTTTGCCCATTCGTATGCAATATCGCCGCCGTCATAGTTTGTACCCGAGAAGTTACCGAACTTGACGTAGGTTTCGCCCGATGCCTTTGCATAGAAGCCTGCATAGAAGGGTCTGTCTTCTTCGACAACAAGACCGTCTAAATCGTTGGGATAGTAGTGGGCATAGAGAATACCGTCATTTGTCTTATCCCAGGAAATGTGGAGATAGTCTCCCCTGTCGCCGCCGTCGTTTTCAATGATTCTCTGTTCGCCTTCAACAAGGTACGACTGGAACTGTCCGCCGAGCCACCATGCATTCTGCCAGTCGCCGTCATCAAAGTCCACAAAGTTTTCCTCTGTTGTAAAAAGGTTGATACCGGGTGAGCCGATACCGACTGTTTCATCGGGATTGGGTTCGGGTTCGGGCTCTGTTGCATTTTCTTCAAAAACTGCATAGAGGGATACGTCCGCATTACTGAGCGATACAGTATCTACTGTTTCAGCAGAGCCGTCGGTAAGTGACCAGCCGACAAAGGTATAGCCGTCTTTTACAGGGTCATCAATCTGCGAAGCAGAAGCCGATGAAAGATATGCGCCGTTTGTGCCGTCTACGGGTGAAACATAGGCATAGTCATAGCTTTCGCCGTCAACATAGTAGTCAAATCTGTAGTACGCTGCGATTGTGACATCGTCAAGGTCAACAGTCTGTGCCGTATCCTGAACGGTAGCACCTACACGCACCCAGTAATTTGACAAAACAGAGGCATCGTCTTTGATTGTAAAATCTGAGCTGTAGTAATCCCATTCCTTACCCAAGAAGAAACAATGTCTCGAAAAATCGTAATCAACTTCGCTTTCGCTGTTACCTCCGACAAGGAAATAACCGTCCTGCGATGAACGTCCGTAGAAACCGACAAAAACAGGTCTGTCTGTTTCTATTGCGTAGCCTGCAACGTCATTTGCAGGATAGTGGGTGCCGTAGATGAAGCCGTCATTTGCCGCATCCCACGAGAAGCGGATATACGCACCTCTGTCGTCACCGTCATCCGCTATGGTTCTTTGTTCGTTTGTTACAAGATAGCCTTGCAGCTGACCGCCCGTCCACCAGGACTGCATCCAGGTATCGGTAAAGTTATTTGCAACATTCGCACCGGTAAAGAAGTTCTTACCCGGAGTGAGTGTCAAACCTTCAGCAGCAAGAGAAGCTGTTTCATCTTCTGCAAGTGCTGTCATAGGTACCGACAAAACTATCATTATAATTGCCAATAAAAGAGAGAGTAGCCTTTTCATAGGTATTTTCCTCCTTATAAATTATTACACTTTAAGTATATCAAAAGGCAGCCACGGGTGTAAATATCTCACTTTTGTAAAAGTTATCCCTGCTTTGGATATTTTAGGGTATTTTTATATTAATTTCGTAACAATTTTGTTTTTATAATATCAAAACGGCATAATGGTTTTTCATTTATCCTTCTGTTTTCACAGCACAATTGTAAAAATGACAATTTGCTTTTAGCAGTTTTCTTGGCATAAAAAAGGAACGGTAACTTTTTATCAAAATTACCGTTCTTATTTGGCAAAGACGGTCAATTTTGATACAATGATTATAAGCGGTGCATTTACCTTCGTAGAAAAGTTTCACGGTGAAACTTTTCTTTTTTGCAGGTCATTTTTTACCACAAAATTGTCCCAAAAAAGTAAATATGTGTCGGTTGATATCGTATAGTTTAAAGTATAATTGTTGTACAAAAATCATAAGGAGTGACCCAAATGAACATCAGAAGAAGACAGCTTTTAGGCCCTACAAAAGATGCACCCTGGATGGATATTGCAGCCCTTAACCCCGCAATTCTCGAGTACAAGGATAAAATGATTATGCTTTTCCGTTCAAACGGAAGTGAAGGTAAGGCATGGGACGACCCCGATGCAATTTATCCCATTGCACTCGGCTACGGCTTCAGCACAGACGGCGGAGAAACCTGGGAATTTGACTATTCTCGTCCTGCACTCTATCCCGAATGTGAGCTTGATATTGACAAGGTTTACATCACAAACAAATACGGCGAAAAGGTTGCTAATTTTGCCAACGGCAGTATCGAAGACCCCAGACTCTTTATGATAGAGGACAAGTGCTATCTTACGGTTGCATGCAGACTTTTCCCTATGGGTAACCTCTGGTGGGACAGCAGCCTTGTAAGAATGGTTCCCGAGTGGGCACATAACGAAAATAACCCCTTTGGCAAATCCGCAAAGGACAATCCTACGGTTACGGTGCTTTATGAGGTTGACCTCGAAGCTCTTGTGAGACGTGACTACGAAAAGGCGTTTTTCTATCTTACACACCTTTCAAATCCCGACTTCGGTCAGAACAGAGACATTGTGTTCCTGCCCGAAAGAAAGATGATTGACGGAAAGCTCCAGTATGTCATGATGGAAAGACCCGTTGAACCCTTCAGAAATCCTTTCCTTACAGCAGAAAAGCCATCAATGGTATTTTCCGCAGCCGAGACCTTCTACGAATTTGCAAAGTCCGAAAACAAAAAGGTGCTTATTTTAGAGCCCCAATTTGAATGGGAAGCAGACAGAATCGGCGCAAGTGCTCCGCCCCTTAAGATTGACGATAAGCACTGGTTGGTATGCTACCATGGAAAGCAGAATGATGAAGTGGGATACACTCAGAACTTTTTAGTATTCC
>JAGAUT010000073.1 GCA_017620655.1 Clostridia bacterium
GCAAAAAATAAAGCTTCTTCGCCATTACCGACGCCAGTCGGACGATGGAGAGTATTGTGGGATAGTAGTTTGTGTAACGTAAAATGTTGATTTCGGATGGGGGAGCCTCCGCGGCTCGCAAAAATCTGAGCGAAGCGGTAATTTTTGCAGAGCGGTCGGTTTTGGTTCATTTTCCCGAGTGAAAATGAACGGAAAAAGCACTCCGCCTCGGGGCGGAGTGCTTTCGTTTAAATATAAATTTAAATCTTTATGTGACTTAATGTTTTCTTCGCACACTCGGAAATCTTTACCCTTTCATATCCGAAAATGCTTGTTTCGAGAGTGTCGCAGAGGTGCTTCTTCCATTCATCGGGAACATAATCATAGCCGCCTGCCATACCGAGTATTGAGCCTACGGTAGCACCGTTGCAGTCGGTGTCAAAGCCTGTCTGCACCGAAAGGCAGATGGACTTGCCGAAGTCACCCTTGCCGTAAAGCAGAGATGCGGCAACAACCATGGCATTTGATATTGTATGGCACCAGCCGTGACCTGTGTATTCGTCCCATACAGAGTGGATATAATCGAAGGTTTCCTCGCTTGTCTTGCCTGACTTATACATATCGATGATTGTCATTACCGACTCATAAAGACGGGAAGTTTCGGGAATTTCTCCGAGACCTGCAAGGATTATTTCTTCAACATTGTCTGTGAGTGCTGCCGCCGCAATCATGGCACTTGCGAACATTTCGCCGTAGATACCGTTCTTTACGTGGGAAATACAAGCATCACGCCAGCCCATTTCGGCAGCTTTTTCGGTGTTACCCGGATTTATGTAGCCGAAATAGTCGCCTCTTATCTGTGCGCCTATCCATTCACGGTAGGGGTTCTTGTAGGATGCGGAATGAGGAGGTCTGAAGCCTGCCACGAAGTTGATGAAAGCACGTCTTTCGGCTGTGCAGTAGGCGTCTTTAGGCTGATACTTCAACCATGTTTCCATCATATCGTCGGGAGTAAAGTCTCTGCCGTAGTTTTCAACCACAAGCTGACCGATAACCATATAGTTTGTGTCGTCATCGGTGGGCATATAATCGAGTGTGTCGGGAAAGACGTTTCTCGGACCTATGCGGTAATTCATACCCTCGCAGTTTTCGTCTGTGCAGTCTGTCGAAAGAATATATCTGTACATGGGGTAGTTATTTGTCCTTTTTAGGAAGGGTACAAACTCGTTTGTTCTGATGCCCTCAACTGCTTTACCGAGGAAACAGCCTGCGATTCTGCCCACCCATGCGCCGTGGATTTTATCGGCGAGAGTTTTTTCGTCCACCTTGCCCGAAAGCGGGTAAGGCTTTCTGAGAGCCTTTATGGATTCAAGGTCTGACGGCTCATTATATTTATAGCCTTCGACCTGCTTTGCGTTTGAAACAATTTCAAATATAACATCCCCCAGCTTCTGGCGGATTTCGTTTCTGGGAAGTGATGCGACTGCCTTGAAAAGCTCGCTGTATACCTCTATGTCGAGACCTTCTTCGACGCTGTGCTTGTATTCGTCCATTACGTCAAAGGCATAATCTTCCCAGACGTGGATTTTTTCGTATTCGGGTTTAACCTGCTTATTTTCCTTTATGATTTCAACGACTCTTGCGTCGCGGGAAAGGAGCATATCGTCAAGCGATGTGCCGAAATACTGTGCGATTTTTATGAGTTTTGCCGTTTCGGGAAGGCTCTGACCGTTTTCCCACTTCTGCACCGACTGTCCCGACACGCCGAAAACGTTTCCGAACTGTTCCCTTGTCATGTTTTTATCCTTACGGAGTTTTTTGATATATTCGCCTATATTCATGTTTTTCACCCCACGGTTGTTTTTTTCTTATTTTATCACCTTTCGGGGTGCTTTTCAAGATACTTTGGGTTGTATTTTTTGCAACTGTGGGTTGAAAAAAGCGGAAATGAAAAAAGCACCTCTTTCGAAGTGCTTTTTTACTTGGTGCTCCTGCGGAGAATCGAACTCCGGACACCTAGATTAAAAGTCTAGTGCTCTACCGGCTGAGCTACAGGGGCGGCGGGGAGTCCCCGCTGACAACGCACGGGACAACTCTGTTTTTAACAAGTCTTCGGTGTCGCTTAACCAACACCGTTTGGCGGCGAACCGCCGCTGGCAATTCACGGCACATGTTTGCAAGAAACATACCTTTGGTGTCGCTTAAAAAACACCGTTTGGCGGCGAACCGCCGCCGGCAATTCACGGCACATGTTTGCAAGAAACATACCTTCGGTGTCGCTTAACCAACACCGTTTGACTGCCATAAATCCGAGCAGTCAAACTCATTGCGAATTGGCAACCGCTTTCGGATAGCCTAAATAATATACCACAAAGAAAGTGGTTTGTCAAGGATTTTTTTCTATTTTTTGTATGTCTTTGTTTTTATATTCGTTTTTTACAGAAATATATTGAAAGTTTTATGTTTTTATGATATAATTTGACAAACAAATCCCGAAAGGAGAACTCACCATGAGTCTTGCAAATTATCCTTGGAAGCAGAGAGGTCTTAATATTTTCGCACCAATCCCTGAAGATGTTGACCGTTTCTGCAACTTTATCGAAAAGGAACTCGTTCCCGACGGAATCGACACGATTCTTTTAATTATCAGATACAACTATATGTTCGAGAGCCATCCCGAATGCCGCGGCGAAGCTCCTCTTTCAAAAGAGGACATCAAAAAGATGCTTGACGTTTGCCGCAAGCACAACATCGAGCTTATTCCCGACATGAATCTTCTCGGTCATCAGACGGTGCAGGAATATTCCCGACCCGACGGACTTCTCAAGGGTCATCCCGAGCTTTCCGAAACCCCCATTGAAGAAAAGCCCGAATACTGCTACAGCATTTGTCCCACCCATCCCGACGCAATGCCCATAGTTATGGACCTTATGGATGAAATTATGGATGTGTTTGAAGCAAAGTACATGCACATCGGCATTGACGAAGTATTCTACATAGGTATGTGCGACAGATGCAAGGCAACAGGCAAGACCAACGGCGAGCTTCTTGCCGAATGGTGCAATGCTCTTGCAAAGCGTATCAAGGAAAAGGGTGCCGTTCCCATGATGTGGGGCGACAGACTTCTCAATTCCTTTGATTTCGGCTACGGTCCCTGGGATGCAAGCCAGAACGAAACATGGACAGCAATTGACCTTCTCGACAAGGACTTCATCATCACCGACTGGCACTATCACAACTGGCATCACTTCCGTTCTGTTGAAGTGTTTGCAGAAAAAGGCTTTAAGATGTGGCTTTGTCCCTTCAACATTGCAGAAAACGCAAAGCTGTTCCTTGACTATGCCAAGGAGCACGGCTCGGACAACATTCTCGGTGTTATGGAAACCACATGGGTTCCTGCAAGGAGCTTTATGGACGGCATGGAAGAAAAGGATGTCGAAGACGACGGCACATGGCACAAGGACGGCATGAGACATATCCGCCGTTGCTACAACTGGTTATTCAGACCTGAAAAGTTTGACCCGACTCCCATTCACGAGATAGAAGAATAATATGGAATCCCCGAGGCTGTAAGGTTTCGGGGCTTCTTTTATCAGAAACGAGTTTGGTCGGTTGGATTTATGCCGACCAAACGGGGTTATTTAAGCGACAACGAGGGTTTGCCCATCACGAGCATATGCCGTGAGCTGTTTCGGCACTGCGGTGCCGACCTTCTTTCGGCCCGCCCCGAAAGAAGGCAAAGACGCTCCACTCAAAAAGAGGGGATGGCTCGGTTTGGACAGACTTTCATTTATTTGTCGAATTTTGACGAGCTGAACTACAAGTGATTCTTCTACATTGCGGTCAAAATCCGCAGGCACTTCTCATCAAACGCACTACCGCCAAACCTCCGCTGACTTCCCCTCTTTCGCCGTGGCGGCTTATCTCCCCACATTTAGTGTAAGATAACATTGAGGGGGCAACATTCCGATTGCATCGTCGGCATTTGGGCGACAAAGACGGTTTGTGTAAAATAAACCCAGCCCGCCATCACCGACGCCAGTCGGACGATAGATGAAACTGTAGGATAGTAGTTTGTGTAACGCAAAAGCGAGATTGCGGATGGGGGAGCCTCCGCGGCTCGCAAAAATCTGAGCGAAGCGGTAATTTTTGCAGAGCGGTCGGTTTTGGTTCATTTTCCCGA
>JAGAUT010000074.1 GCA_017620655.1 Clostridia bacterium
AGATGACGAAGAATACAAGAGATATATGCACCACTACAACATGCCCAGCTACTCTGTAGGTGAAACAAAGCCCTCCAGCGGTCCCGGCAGACGTGAAATCGGTCACGGCGCACTTGCAGAACGTGCACTTCTTCCCGTAATTCCTTCCGTTGAAGAATTCCCCTACTCTATCAGACTTGTTTCCGAAGTAGTTTCTTCCAACGGTTCTACATCACAGGGTTCTATCTGTGCTTCAACTCTTGCTCTTATGGATGCAGGTGTTCCGATTAAGGATCCCGTTGCAGGTATCTCCTGCGGTCTTATCACCGAAGGCGACAGATGGATGACAATGGTTGACATTCAGGGTCTCGAAGACTTCTTCGGCGATATGGACTTTAAGGTGGCTGGTACAAAGAACGGTATTACAGCTATTCAGATGGACCTCAAGATTGACGGTCTAACACCCGAAATCATCAAAGCAGCTTTTGCTCAGACACACACAGCAAGAGATTACATTCTTGACGAAGTAATGCTTAAGGCTATCGACAAGCCCCGTGCTGACGTTTCTGACTACGCTCCCAAGATGATCACAATTAAGATCGATCCTGAAAAGATTGGCGATGTTATCGGTAAGGGTGGCAAGGTTATTCAGGCTATCACTGCAGAAACAGGTGCTAAGATTGACATTGAGGACGACGGTACAGTATTTATCGCTGCCATCGACAAGAATGCAGGTCTTAAGGCTAAGTCCATCGTTGAAGCAATTGCATTTGATCCCGAACCCGGCGCTGTTTTCACAGGCAAGGTTACAAGACTTATGAGCTTTGGTGCATTTGTTGAAATCGCACCCGGTAAGGAAGGTCTTGTACACATTTCTAAGCTCGCAAAGGAAAGAGTTGAAAAGGTTGAAGACGTTGTAAATGTCGGCGACGAAATCAAGGTTAAGGTTCTTGAAATCGACGACAAGGGCAGACTCAATCTTTCCAGAAAAGACGCTATTTAGCGGGTAACACCCGCTGGCAATTTCGCGGATCATATTCGCGAAAACAAAGCTTTATCAATCGCGCAAATAACCAAACACCGCCGTCAAACGCCGACGGCGGTGTTTTTTATAAACGGCGTTATCTATAACATATGGCTGTGAAGTTATATAAGGAGAAAACTATGGAAGAAATCAGAATTCAGAAATACATTTCAGACTGCGGTCTTATGTCAAGACGTGCTGCTGAAAAGGAAATTGAACAGGGCTTTTTCAAAGTAAACGGTGTAAAAGCCACAATCGGTCAGAAGATTGACCCGGACAAGGATGAAGTTGAATACAAAGGCAAGCCTGTCAAAGGCAGTTCCAAGAAGGTCTATGTAATGCTCTACAAGCCGAGAGGATACGTTACCACCATGAGTGATGACGAAGGCAGAAAATGCATTCCCGAGCTTTTAAAGGACATTCCTGAGCGTGTTTATCCCTGCGGCAGACTTGACATGGATTCGGAAGGCTTGCTTATACTCACAAATGACGGCGAGGTTGCAAACAAGCTTATGCACCCCAAACATCATGTAGAGAAGATTTATCATGTCAAAGTTAAAGGTGAAATCGAGCCTGAGGTTTTAGTTTCTCTTAACGGACCTATGGTTATTGACGATTATAAAATCAAGCCTGTTCAGGTATCAATAATTGAAAGAAAAGAAGGAAATACTATTTTAAGATTCATTCTTTCTGAAGGAAGAAACCGACAAATCAGAAAGATGTGTGAGCAGGTCAATCTCAAAATTACACGACTCAAGAGAGTTGCTGTCGGAGACCTTACAATCGGTATGTTAAAGCCGGGTCAGTGGAAGTATATGAATTACAATGAAATCGGTATTCTAAAGAATATGTCCTAAAGAGGTGTCAGAATGATTGCGATTAGACCCGTTTATACAAGCTATGAACGCGAAGAATATATGAAGCCGTTCGGTATAGTACCTGAAGAAAATCAGGTGGTAATTGCCGCCATCAATGACGGCAGATTTGTGGGTGCTGCACTTGTTTCCTACGAAGGAAATTACGGCACAATACACATGATGAGCCTTATTGACGGATATGACGATTATATCGACAGATTCCTTATCGGAAAGGCTGCTCTTAATTTTCTTGATTTATCGGGTGCAAAAGATGTTTCATATATCGGTACCGACGAAAAGCTTGCAAAAGCTCTTGGCTTTAAAATTGATGACAGCGGAATGAGGATCAATCTTATAGGGTATTTTGACGGTGCTCATGACGGTTGCAGCGGTCACTGTGCGGAGGAAAATTAATGGGAGATTACAGTATTCGTGTTATTGAAAAAATTATTGTTCTTTTCATTGCGATGATCGCAGGCTTTATAGCCAAAAAAGGAAGGCTGCTGAGTGGCGAGAGCACCAAGTCTCTTTCCTCAATGCTTGTTTATATAACAAATCCATGCCTTATAGTTTGTTCATTGCAGAGAGAGTATGATAATAAGCTTCTTATTACAGCGGCTTGTGTGTTTACACTGTCTGTTTTTGTACACTCATTTCTTGCAATTTTCTCACATTTTATTTTTAAACGCGTAAAAGACAGAAGAGAAAGAAGCGTTTACACCTACGGTTTGACATACAGCAACTGCGGATACATGGGCTTCCCTCTTATGATGGCAATATTCAAGGAAGATCCTCAGCTCGGTTTGTTTTACGGTGTGATTTTTGTTACAGTATTTAATTTATTTTCATGGACACACGGCATAATTGTAATGAGCAATCAAAACAAAATTCCGTGGAAAAAGCTTATTTACAATCCTGCATTAATCGCCGTTTTCGTCAGCATAATTTTATTCCTTGGAAGAATAATGCTTCCCAAGACAATTAACGACGGTCTGACACTTGTCGGCGACATGACCTTCCCTCTTTCCATGATAATTATAGGAAGTCTACTTGCCGACATGAATCTTTTAAAGATTTTCTCTCAAAAGAAACTTTACCTGTTTTCAGCATTGGGATTGTTGGTAATTCCGGGAATTATGCTTATAGTTGCAAAGCTTTTGGGACTTCCGGAATATCTTTCAATTGTTGGCATTACAATGTGTGCAGCTCCCGTCGCAGCAAACACTGCCGTAACTGCTGAAGTATATGAAAACGACTCAGCGTTAGCTGCAAGGCTTGTTGGTATGACTACCCTGTTCTGTCTTGTAACAATGCCTCTTATGCTCTGGCTTGCAGAAAAAATATTATAAATCAAAGGACGGACTAATTCCGTCCTTTATTATTGACATACTTTCTTAAAAGAGTTATAATTCCAATAGGTGATTTATATGAAAAAGTTGGTCGGTATTTCAACGTTTACACTTCAAAGCCTATACGGTGATTTTAAGGCGTTGGAAATTGCAAAAGCAATAGGTGCTGATGCAGTTGATTTTTCGCTTGACACTTACAGCGTACTCAACAAAAACTCAATTTACTCAAAATCAGAGGAAGAAATTGTTGCCCATTTTACTGCCGTTAAAAAGAAGGCAGATGAGCTGGGTCTAATCATATCTCAAACTCACGGGCGTCTTCGCATTTACTTTGCAGACCCTGCAAAGGATGATGCAGTCTTTAAAGATGCACGCATAGACTGCATGGTTACAAAAATTCTCGGCGCCCCTTACACGGTCATGCACGCCATTGCAACATCAATTACGGGTCCCGATGCCGAAAGCGGATTTATGCATGATTTATGTTTTGACACCTTTAACAAGATTATTTCATACGCAAAGGAATATGATGTGAAGATAGCAATGGAAACTATGGGTGATGCCCCGGTTTACGGATGTTGCGACTTTTTCGGACATCTTACAGAGTTCAAAAAGGCTTATGACCGAATCTGTGCATTTGAGGACAACGCAGATTATTTCTTCTGCTGTATCGATACAGGTCATATCAACAAGGCAATGAGATTTGATAACAACCCCACTCCGGGTGATTTTATAAGGCAAATGGGAAGTGCTGTCAAATGTCTTCATCTCAATGACAACAACACACTCACAGACCAGCACAAGCCCCCAAAAACAGGTGTTATTGACTGGGATGATGTTCTGAGTGCGTTAGACGAAGTGGGATATAACGGAGTTTACAATCTTGAGCTCAACCTTCAGCACTTCGGCAAAGGCTTTGAGATTGAAACTGCAGAATTTTCAATAAAGCTTCTGAAATACATGCTAAACAAATAAATGAAAAAAACGACAAGCATTAACTTGTCGTTTTTTGGTGCCGGTGGTGGGACAAGACTGACTCCGTCATTCTTACTGCTCAACGACCAAAATCATTTGATTTTGGTTCCAGTTTCCCACCTTGTCGCTAAAAACTTGCCATTAAGGCAACTTTTTTACGCGACAAGCCCTCATAGGGTTCAAATCCCAAAATAAAAAAAAGCTGACACGTTTCTGCATCAGCTTTTTTGGTGCCGGTGGTGGGACTTGAACCCACACGGTATCGCTACCAACGGATTTTGAGTCCGTCGCGTCTGCCATTCCACCACACCGGCGTTTTCATTTAAATATAATATCACAATTCTTTCGGTTTTGCAATACCTTTTAAAGATTTTAATTAAAAAGTTTGTGCGTTGAAAATGTAACAAATATATAGTACAATATTGTTGTATCGGATGGAGGATTCAGCAATGAACTACAATATCGAGCCAATTGCATATATACACAACAATTATGTAGAAAAATTCGGAATTCCAAGGCAAAGCGGTATTATCAAAGACAGCATTTCCACAATTGTTTTTGAGAAGAAGTATCAGGATGACAATTCTCTGAGAGGTCTCGAAGAATATTCGCACATATGGCTTTTATGGATTTTCAACGACAAAAACGCTAACAAGGAATGGTCTCCTACCGTCAGACCCCCACGCCTTGGCGGAAACAAGCGTATGGGTGTTTTTGCAACACGTTCCCCCTATCATCCTAACGGAATAGGATTATCATGCGTGAAAATCATCTCTTTTGAAAAAACTGTTAATAACGGAACCGTGATTAGTGTCGAAGGTGCAGACCTGCTTTGCGGCACGCCGATTATCGACATAAAGCCCTATCTTTCTTTTACAGATTGCAGAGAAGATGCTATTTGCGGCTTTGCTGAAAACACAAAAGACTATGAATTAACTGTCATGTTTGATACTGACATTTCATCAATTAAAGATGAAGTTATAAATGAAATCACACAGCTTCTCAAGCAAGACCCACGGCCATCATATCAGGACAATTCTGACAGGATTTACTCAATGAAGTTTGGAGAGTTTGATGTAAAGTTCAAAGTTGACGGCAATTACCTTAATGTTATAAGAATAGAAACACGAACGGATGTGAAAGATGAATAAGCTTACTATGGGCATTGTTGCCCATGTAGACTGCGGAAAAACAACTTTATCAGAAGCGCTGTTATATGAAACAGGTGTTATAAGAAAGCTGGGCAGAGTTGATAGCAAGAACTGCTTTCTCGACAGCTTTGAGCTGGAAAGAAAAAGGGGTATTACTATTTTCTCAAAGCAAGCACAGTTTTCTACCGAAAATTTTGACGTTACTCTTCTGGATACCCCCGGTCACGTTGACTTTTCCGCTGAAACTGAGAGAACACTTTCAGTGTTGGATTTAGCAATTATTCTTGTAAGCGCATCGTCGGGTGTTCAAAGTCACACCGAAACATTATGGGCACTGCTCAGAAAATACAACATCCCGACATTCATATTCATCAACAAAATGGATTTATCCAACGCTGACAAGGAAACTTTACTCAAAGGTATAAAAAAGAAGCTTTCTTCAAATGCAATACCGATTGAATCGTTTTCCAATTCTGAAGAATTGGCAATGTGCTCGGAAGAAATGATGGACGCTTTCCTCTCTGACGGAAAAATTTCTGACGAAATGCTTAAAAGTGAAATTAATAACTGTCATCTGTTCCCATGCGTTTTCGGCTCGGCATTGAAGCTGGACGGAATCAAAGATTTACTGAATACAATTGACAACTATGCATCTGCGCCAGACTACTCAGAAGATTTCGGTGCAAAAGTTTTCAAAATTACTCACGGAGAGAACGGCGAACGTCTCACCCACATGAAAATAACCGGCTGCAAACTATCTGTTAAGGATTTTTTAGAGTACTGCAATCAATCCGGCATAATAATAAGTGAAAAAATTGAGCAAATAAGAATTTTTCAAGGTGACAAATATACAGCTGTTAATCAAGTGCCCGCAGGTACAATATGTGCTGTCACAGGACCCACAGAATTGGTCTCGGGAAGTGTACTCGGATATGAAACAGCGAGTGAGCCTCCCGTTCTTACACCGATTCTCAGCTACAAAATCAATCTTCCAAAGGACATTGATGAGCACACTGCGCTGTCAAAATTAAGAATTCTTGAAGCTGAAGACCCAATGCTAAAAGTGACATTCAACGAAGACTTAAAAGAAATACACCTTCTGCTAATGGGTGAAATTCAGCTCGAAGTGATAACTCACCAGATTGTATCAAGATTTGGATTTTCAGTAACATTTAGCGACGGCGGTATTGTATACCGTGAAACAATCACGGACACCGTTGAAGGCGTTGGTCACTATGAGCCGCTTCGTCATTATTCGGAAGTTCATCTTCTGTTATCACCTGCAGAGCGCGGAACAGGACTGATTTTTGATACAGACTGCGATACGGATTTTCTTGAAAAAAACTGGCAGAGACTTATTCTAACGCATCTTGAGGAGAAAACACACCTCGGCGTCCTCACAGGCTCACCAATAACCGACATTAAGATTACTCTTGTTTCGGGTAAAGCACACAAAAAACACACTGAAGGCGGAGATTTCAGACAAGCAACATACAGAGCTGTTCGTCAAGGGTTGATGAAAGCAAAAAGTGTACTTCTTGAGCCTTGGTATAACTACGAAATCACTGTTCCCTCTGAAAACATCGGAAGGGTTATGACTGATATTCAAAAAATGTCCGGCACAATGAACATCCCTGAAAACGACGGAGAATTTGCCACACTCAAAGGCGCTGCGCCTGTGTCAGAGATGAGATTATACTCATCGGATCTTGCCTCTTTTACCCGAGGCACAGGAAGGATAAATCTCAATCTTAAAGGGTATGACCTATGCCACAACAGCGATGAAGTAATAAATAGCATTGGATATTCAGCAGAAGCAGATTTAAAAAACAGCCCCGATTCGATATTTTGTTCGGGTGGCTCTGCCCTCTTTGTCAGATGGAATGAAGTTGAAAGCTACATGCACTTACCAAGCATTTTTACTATAGACAAAGAAGAGCTTGAGCAAAAAAAGGAACTCAAGCGAAGGGCTGCTGAGTACTGCAGTGCCGTTGCCACCGACAAAGAACTGATGGAAATATTTGAGAAAACATACGGTCCTATAAGAAAACGACAGGAGCCGAAAACAAAATTCAATCCATCGGTTACAAAACCGCTGAAAACAGTTAAAGCAAAACCCAGCCACATGCCGACGGGACCGGAGTATCTGCTGATAGACGGATACAATATCATTTTTGCATGGGAAGAACTGAAGAAAACAGCCATGTCAAATCTTGAACATGCAAGACACGAGCTGACCGAAAGGCTATGCAACTATCAAGGGTTCTCAAAACAGGAAATCATACTTGTTTTTGATGCATACAAAGTTCATAAAAATCCGGGAAGTATTGAGAGTTTCAGAAACATCAAGGTTGTATATACAAAAGAAGCTGAAACCGCCGACACTTACATCGAAAAAGCAGCATACAAGCTCAGTAAAGACCACATTGTAAGGGTTGCAACAAGCGACGGTCCGGAGCAAATGATTATTCTCGGAAGCGGTGCCCTTAGAGTTCCGGCAATGTCTTTTATAAAAGAGCTGACTGATGCCGAAAAAGCTATACGAGAATTTCTTTCAGACTAACAAAAAGCCTCGTACTTTCACAGTACGAGGTTCAACTTTTATATTTACTTTCCTTTATTTATTCTGGTTTTTGCGTAGTATTCATCAACAGCATAGTCAAACTGTTCATGGGAAAAATCAGGCCAGAGTACATCGAGATAGCAAAACTCGCTATATGAGGTTTCCCAAGGGAAAAAGCCCGACAAACGTTTATCTCCCCCCGTTCGGATAACAAGATCCATTTCGGGGCTGTGGGCAAGGTCGAGATACTTTATGTAAAGATCGGGAGTAATATCCTCTGTTTTTATTTTTCCTGCAACAGCATCCTCAGCAATCCTTTTTGCAATTCTCACCGTTTCATCATGTCCACCATAGCTGATGGCAACATTTACAGTCAAAGATGTACAGTCCTTTGTCATTTCTGCTGCTTTAAAGAGTGTTTCCCTGTTCTTATCCTTCATAACAGAAAAATTGCCGATTGGAACAAGTCGGATTCCTCTGTTAATACAGGTCTGCACCTTACTGGTAAAAAAACGTTCCATTAAATCCATGAGACCGTCAACTTCATCATCTGTTCTATTCCAATTATCATATGAAAAGGCATATACTGTCAAATGCCTGATAGAGCGTTCCTGACACCACATGCACAGTTCCATAAACTTATCAACGCCTTTTTCATGACCCTTGATAACAGTTTCAAATTTATGTTGTCTTGCCCAGCGTCTGTTACCGTCCATAATAACGCCGACGTGCTGAAGGCTGGTTGCTTTTTCTGCCATATAATACACTCCTTTAGTTATTTCTGCTTGTCATATACTCAAGAAGACCAAGCATAAGTTCTTTTCCGCCATCAGACATGCTGAGTTTATTTAGCGATTCAGTAGCCTTTTGAACATAGGATTTACACAAATCTTCGGCATATTTCAACGATCCTGATGAAAAAAGAATTCCCCTTGCTGTTTCAAGTTCAGAAACGCCGCTGTTTTCATGCCCGTAAACGGAATAAAACTCTTTTTTAGTATCGTCAGCAGCATTTTTATCAAAATGAGAAACGAGAACTGTTTTCTTTCCCTCGCACATGTCGGAAGTATTTGATTTTCCAAGCTTTTGTTCATCGCCGAACATACCCAGAATATCGTCACGAATCTGGAAGCTGATTCCCACAGCATCACCAAATTCCGAAAGGATTTTTAAGTCCTCATCGCTTGCTTCAGCCAAAATTGCTCCGAGAACAAGAGGTCCGGAAACAGTATACTGTGCAGTTTTAAGTCTGTACATTTCGAGAATATCTTCTTCAGAAACACGATCAGTATAAGAAAATTCGATATCCTTGAGCTCGCCTGCAATTGTGGCAGAGAAAACCTTATTCTGATGGGATATTGCTCTGATCTTGACTTGGTCGGAAAAGTGACAATGCTGCAGTATTTCAATTGCCGAAACTATGCCGAAGTCGCCGACACAAATTGACTTTGAAACACCGTCATGACCTTCACCCAAATCCTTATGCATACTGGGTTTAAATCTACGGTAGTCGCTATTATCTATTATATCATCATGGGCAAGAATGCCTGTCTGGAAAAGCTCATACGATAGGGACGGCACAAGTACGTCTCCCATTTTATTAAGTCCCTTAAAAAGACCGTATCCGAGGCTGACAAGGTATGCTCTTATTCTCTTTCCGCCGTCGGAATGTCTGATAAGTGCATCGATATACTCACCCATAACACCGTCAAGACCGAATGTGGAAAGAAAATCAGAAAGTCCGCCGCAGGCAATAAAACCATCGCACTTTACTTTGAAATCCTTTAAATTATCGATAAACGTATTACTCATGATTTACCTCGGTTATAATTGATATTTTGATTATATCATATAATATGTATTTTGTCGACATAAATATATCAAAAGTTAAAAAATTTTCTATACAGTTATTCTTTAATAATGATAAAATAGTAATATAAATTAATGAAAGGATTGAAATTATGGAATTCATTTTAACCGTTCTTCTACCAACCCTTATTAAACTTATCCTTGTGCTTGTTGCAGGATTCGTTTTAGCAGGCGTTTCAAAGAAATTAATCACAAAGATCATGGAAAAGTCAAGCTTTGATGTATCCCTAATCAGATTCCTTGCAAGAAGTGCAAAGGTAGCAATTATTGTATTAACTATAATTATTGCCATTGGTCTTTTGGGAATCCCCACAACAGGACTTATTGCAGGTGTATCAGCCGTTGCAGCAGCCATTGCTCTTGCTCTTCAGGGTTCGCTTTCCAACATTGCCGGAGGCATCTTTATTCTTATGACCCGCCCCTTCAAAACAGGCGACTTTATTGACATCTCGGGCTCAGTAGGTACAGTAAAGGATATTCAGCTTATCCATACTGTTATTACAACAGTTGACAACAAGGAAATCATAATGCCCAACAGCGTTGTCGTAAACAGCACGGTTGTAAACTACTCCAACTGCGAAAACAGAAGAGTTGACCTTGTCTTCTCCATAAGCTATGACAGCGACGCAAGACTTGCTGAGGAAATCATCTTCAGAACAGCCATGGCTCATATGTACACTATAACAGAACCTGCCGAGCCTTTTGTAAGAGAATCGGCGCACTCTCAGAACTCCATTGAAATTACTGCAAGAGTTTGGTGTAAGGCTGAAAACTACTGGACACTTTACTTTGACCTTATTGAAAAGGTTCGCGAAGAGTTTACCAAGAACGGTATTGTTATTCCCTACAATCAGCTTGATGTACATATTACACAGTAAAAAAACATAAAAAAGCAAGCAGGTGAGAAAATCACCTGCTTTTCTTTTACGCATTTAAAAGGCGCTCTGCCCTCTTCTGCATCTCAATCTGCTGATTCATCATCATGTCCTTGACCTTCATAAGACGAGTTGTTGTACTTCTCTCGTTTTCATCAAGTTTCATTGTGATATATTTTATTGTATCAATATACTGAGGAATCAACACATGTTCAAGTGCAT
This sequence comes from Clostridia bacterium, assembly GCA_017620655.1. Taxonomy (GTDB): domain Bacteria; phylum Bacillota; class Clostridia; order Oscillospirales; family CAG-382; genus UMGS1387. Next base: position 10,865 of record JAGAUT010000074.1, read on the forward strand.
TGACACGGCGTCTAGTTTTTTCAATTTCAGCCGACATCATCTGACATGATTTTTCTATTTCTGCAAGACGAATCATTTTTTTAAAGACAACAGAAAGTTCTTCTACCGCTGTATCGAGATCTCCGGAGGTAAAAGCCAGACCATATGAATAAGCATCTGCCTCATTATCACTTCTGAACTTAATATCAAACACGGGAATATCAACACTCATTACATTTCTGCTTGTAACATCAAGGCTGACTTCCTGTTTGGGAAGCAAAAGTGCAACGTCAAGAGCTTCACCCGACATAACGGATCGCGCAACTGCTATATGCTTATTTGAGTCAAGGATTGCCTTCTCAACTTCACGTCTAAGTTCCTTATTCTCACGCACCATATCAAGAAATCTACGCATGAGTTCGTCTCTTTTATCCTTGAGAAGCTTATGACCTCTACGGGCTGTTGTCAGCTTTCTTTTAAGGTTTGTAAGCTCCATTCTGGTGGGATTGACATTCATTACTGCCATATTCTCACCCCGTTACGCTTTTTCATAGTACATATCTAGGAACTTATCTGAAATACGCTTGAGCTCACTTCTGGGAAGTATTCTGAGAAGCTCCCAGCCTATATCGAGGGTTTCCTCAATACTTCTGTCAGCCTCATAGCCCTGTGATACATACTTCTTTTCAAATTCATCGGCAAACTTAGCATAGAGTTTATCAATATCAGTAAGTGCAGATTCACCAAGGATTACCATAAGTTCCTTTGCATCCTTACCTCTTGCATATGCCGAGAAGAGCTGATTCATAGTATTTGAATGATCGGCTCTTGTTTTACCTTCACCAATACCTTTATCTTTAAGTCTTGAAAGCGAAGGAAGTACATCAACAGGAGGAGTAATTCCCTTTCTGTAGAGTTCACGCGAGAGGATAATCTGTCCCTCGGTTATATAACCGGTAAGGTCAGGAATAGGATGTGTTTTATCATCTTCGGGCATGGTAAGAATGGGAATCATTGTGATTGAGCCGTTCTTTCCCTGCTGTCTGCCTGCTCTTTCATAAATTGAAGCAAGGTCTGTATACATATAACCCGGATAACCGCGTCGTCCCGGTACTTCCTTACGTGCAGCCGATACTTCACGAAGAGCATCAGCGTAGTTTGTGATATCAGTAAGAATTACAAGTACATGCATATTCTTTTCAAATGCAAGGTATTCTGCCGCGGTAAGCGCCATCTTAGGTGTTGCAATTCTTTCAATGGCGGGATCATTTGCAAGGTTAATAAAGAGAACAGTTCTATCAATAGCACCTGTTTCTGTGAAAGACTGAACAAAGTAGTTTGACTCTTCAAAGGTAATACCCATTGCCGCAAATACAACAGCAAACTGCTCATCTGTTCCTCTAACCTTTGCCTGTCTTGCAATCTGAGCTGCAAGATTTGAATGAGGAAGACCGGATGCAGAGAAAATAGGAAGCTTCTGACCTCTTACAAGTGTATTAAGACCGTCAATTGCAGAAATACCTGTCTGAATAAATTCGTTGGGATAAGCACGGGCTGCGGGGTTAATAGGCGCACCGTTTACATCCATTCTCTTGTCAGGGATAATCTCAGGTCCGTTATCTATAGGACGTCCTAAGCCGTCAAAAACACGTCCAAGCATATCTTCCGAAACGCCGAGTTCCATCTGACGTCCAAGGAATTTTACCGTACTGTTGGAAAGGTTAATACCAGTAGAGCTTTCAAAAAGCTGAACAAGGGCATTGCTTCCGTTGATTTCAAGTACTCGACATCTTCTCTTTTCGCCATTTTCAAGCTCGATTTCGCCGAGTTCGTTATAGCATACGCCTTCTACGCCGCGAACAAGCATAAGAGGACCTGATACTTCTTCAATTGTTCTATATTCTTTTGCCATATCAGAATTCCTCCTTCACAATGGTTGTCTGCATCTGCTTTGAAATCTCAGCATTTACCTTTTCATATTCAGTATTTATATCCTTTTCTTCAACATACTTGAATCTGCCTATCTGTTCACGAACTGGGAGAGTTGAAATCTTTTCGATATCTCCGCCCTTATCAAGAACGCTTACTGCATCATCATAGTATTTAAGAATAAGTCTCATCATGAGAAGCTGCTTATCAAGGCTTGTATAAGTGTCTACCTCATGGAATGCAAGCTGATGAAGGAAGTCTTCACGGATACTTCTTGCTGTTTCCATCTTGAGTCGGTCGGAAGCGGACAGTGCGTCCATACCGACAAGCTTTACAATTTCATCAAGTTCTGCTTCGTCCTGAAGAAGGCTCATCATTCTGCCTCTGAGGGTCATCCAGTCTTCTGAAACGTTTTCCTTGAACCAACCTGAAAGCAGATCAAGATAAAGCGAATAGCTGGTAAGCCAGTTGATTGCAGGGAAATGTCTCTTATATGCAAGGGATGCATCAAGACCCCAGAATACCTTTACAATTCTGAGTGTTGCCTGAGAAACGGGTTCTGAAATATCACCACCGGGAGGAGATACCGCACCAATAGCAGAAAGTGCACCTTCCCTACCTTCAGAACCGAGGGATACTACTCGTCCCGCTCTTTCATAGAACTGAGCAAGACGCGAGCCAAGATATGCAGGATAACCTTCTTCACCGGGCATTTCTTCAAGTCTGCCTGACATTTCACGAAGAGCTTCCGCCCAACGAGAAGTGGAATCTGCCATGAGAGCTACTGAGTAACCCATATCTCTGAAATATTCAGCGATTGTGATACCTGTATAAATAGAAGCTTCACGGGCAGCAACAGGCATATCAGATGTATTTGCAATAAGCACGGTTCTTTCCATAAGGCTCTTGCCTGTATGGGGGTCGATAAGTTCAGGGAATTCATTAAGAACGTCGGTCATTTCATTGCCTCGTTCACCGCAGCCGATGTATACAACGATATCCGCTTCAGCCCACTTTGCAAGCTGGTGCTGTGTTACCGTTTTACCGCTTCCGAAGGGACCGGGGATTGCCGCAACGCCCCCCTTTGCAATCGGGAACATTGTGTCAACAACTCTCTGACCTGTAATAAGAGGTTTATCGGGAGACAGCTTTTTAGCATACGGTCTTCCCTTTCGAACAGGCCACTTCTGCATAAGAGTCATGTTATAGTCGCCTTTTGCCGTTTTTACAACACAAACCGTGTCATTTACATGGTATTCACCCTCGTTAATTGAAGAAATTTCACCCTCAACGCCAACGGGGACCATGATTTTATGAAGAACTACATCTGTCTCCTGAACAGTACCGACAACATCGCCTGCTACAACTTTATCGCCGATTTTAAGACAAGGAATAAACTTCCACACCTTATCTCGCTTAAGTGATGCTACTTCAACACCGCGGGCGATATTGTTTCCCGAAACTCTCATGATATCGTCAAGAGGTCTCTGAATGCCGTCGAAGATGGCACCTATAAGACCGGGGCCAAGTTCAACGCTCATAGGCTCGCCTGTTGATACAACAGGTTCCCCTGTTCCAAGTCCAGAGGTTTCTTCATATACCTGCACAGATGCTTTATCTCCGTGCATTTCAATTATTTCACCAATCAGTCTCTTGTCTGAAACACGAACAACGTCAAACATATTCGCATCTCTCATGCCCTCGGCAATTACAAGAGGTCCTGATACTTTTAATACTTTTCCGATTGCCATTTATATACCTCACTAAATGGAATATTCTGATTTATGAAATGATGTCGCTGCCAACAGCTTTTTCGACAGATACAGATACATTTCTCATGCCGACACCTGTGTTACCCTTAACACCCGGAATCGGAATAATGGCGGGAAGCGGCATATCACGAAAGTGTTCAACGTCATCTCCGATGAGTTCAAACAATTCTTCGGTAATATAAATTACTCCATAGCCATTTTTTGCAAGTTCCTTAACAGTTTTTGAAGCACTTTCTCCATCATCACAAGGGAAAATGCCAAGTCCCAACGATGCAAAGCCGTATATGGAATCTTTATCACCGACAACTGCTATTTTATGCATACAGAACTCTCACCCTTTCCCTGATTATATCGGAGTCAATTCCGTTTTTCTTACAAGAAAGAACGATACGCACGTTTTTAATCTCGGCATCTACAGCAAAATAGTAAGCAACAAGCGGTGCAATGCCGAGACACTGATACTTGGCGTCCTTGACCTTCTCCATAATTAAATCATCACATGCTCTTTCAAAACAGGCATAACCTTTCTTCATTGCTTCTGACAAAGAAGTATAACCAAGTGTATCAACATATGCACTGAGTGCATCTGCGCCATCAAGAGAAGAACTGCAAAGGCGTCTCACATCAACCATTGAAGACTGTGCAAGTGCCTTCATGATAAAATCTTCATCTTTAACTGTTTTTGCACACCTGAGAGCAATTTTCAAATCCGCTATTAAACACATAAGTTCTGCCAATGAAACAGAAAACGAATCTTTACTTCCTTTTGCCAGCAAGATAGAAGTCTCAATGCTCTTCTTATCCAAAAACACTTCAAGCAACTGACCATCCATGGTTTTTGTTACGAGTTCATACGCCTCTCTGACATGCTCAGCCAAAAAGTGCGGAAGCGCCGAATAATCTTTTGTTTTTAAAGCATTTTCAATCGCTTTTGAGTCAAAAATCGAAGGAGAGAGTAACAACTTTTCCGGATTCTTATCAGATACAAGACATTTAATAAGTGCTTTAATATTATGATAATCATTCTTGACAATCAAAAAGTCAAGACACTTATCATCGGGTGCTGATGAATAAATCAGCTCAACTGCCTGTTTCAGAATCTTCGAAAGAATCTCATCTTCATTTGAAGCATCGATGTTTTCATATCCGGCATCAGCAAGCAGTTTTAAGGCTTCATTATAATCCGACGAATTGATGAGGGATTCAACGGTTGCAGAAGACAGCAATTTATTTTCATTAGATCTGACACGTGCTACAGCGTAGGCAAATTCGGTGTCTTTCATAAATGCACCTCCTACGCAAACAATGCTCGGCTGAGTTTATCTTTTATATCATCTATCTTATCATTGATAAGCGAAGAAAAAGTACAGTCAACCCGCATTTCAGAATATTCAATAACAAATCCCATATCAATATCTGAAGCATCATTTGAAATCTTTATAGACTTTCCTTTTTCAAGAAGTCCATTGATTCTATCTTCAAACCCTGCAGGAAGCCTATTTAAATCAAAGGAAGACATTCTGACAACGCCTTCGCCGGTAAGTGCACCGGATGTCAAAAGCTTTTCAATATAACCGAAATAAACTTCGTTATCACTGTTTTTTATAGCTTCAAGAGCATGTTTTACAGTTTCATCAAGAATTCTGCTCTTTTCTGCAAGAATATATCTTCTATATTCAAGATCTGCGGATGATGCAGCTTTTTTGTCAATGATGGCACACTCAGCATCAGCTTTAAGCTTGATTTGCGACACAGCAGCATCAGCTTCAGCTTTTGAATCGGAAATAATCTGTTCCGCGTCAGACTTTGCCGAAGCCAAAAGATTCTTACATTCTGCATCGCACTGTTCATGGATTTTATTGATTATATTTGTAAGTCCATCCATTGGAATTCTCCCAAACTATATTATTTAAGACCATTAATAACAAGGATAGAAACAAGGAGTGCAAGAATAGCATATGTTTCAACCATTGCCGCCATAGTGATAGCCTTACCGTTCTGGCTGGGGTTCTTTGCAACGATTCCTACACCTGCAACGGCTGCTCTTGCCTGAGCAACAGCTGAGAAGTAACCGACAATCATAATAGGAAGACATGCTGCAAAATAAGCAATACCCTGAGCAACAGTAAGCTCAAGAGCACTGCCGCCGAGAACGCCAAGCTGGCTGAGAGCAAGCACTGCTGTAGGAAGTCCGTAAAGACCCTGTGTACCGGGAAGAAGCTGAAGAACGAGAACCTTACTGAACTTTGCGGGGTCCTCTGCCACAACACCTGCGGCTGCCTCACCAACCATACCTACCGCCTTTGCGGAGCCCATACCTGCTATGAGTGCTGCGAGCACTGCACCTGCTACTGCAATTACAAGACCTGTACTAATCATTTTTATTTTCCTCCTTGAGTCTAAAGAATTTTGTATTTAATTTTAAGGGATTAAAGGCTCTGCCTCCGCCCTCATAAAACTTTGAAAAGAGTTCAACAAACTGAAGTCTGTTTGTATGAACATATGCACCGAGAACATTTATCGCCATATTCAAGGTGTGTCCCACGATGAAAATAACTATAAACGAGACTTCCTTAATGACGGGACCGTCCATCATTACTGCAAGCATATTTACAACCGAGCCGATACTGCCAGTAGCAAGTCCGAGTGCAAGAAGTCTTGAGTATGACAGAATATCCGAAAGATACCCTGAAGCCGTGTTATAAAGTGCGTAAAGACCGCCAAAAAGTCTGACAAAGATATTGCCGGAGCGCGAGCTTGTAAGAATTATCAGAATAACACCGGCGATTGCAAGATACTTTGCAACATCCGTCACGACTGTCGGCACAGATACGATGACACCTGCCGCAAGGGGTGCGGCACCTAGAACCGTAAGAAAAACGGGAATTGTATCGCAGAATGCCGATATCTTATCGCCGTCACGCCATCTCATATAGCCGAGGGCGAAAACGCCGAGGAACAAGTGACATATACCTATTCCGAACGAGAACAACAGCAACTTTATCGGGTCTGAGATAGGGTCAAACCACAAAGCAACTCCGCCTGGGTTTTCAACACCGAAAAATTCTCGTCTGATAACGGGTATGGCATCACCGAACCAGCTGCCGAAGAGTGCGCCCCAGAACACAGTTGAGATTCCGCAATAGACGAACATCTTAAGCATTTTTCTCATTGAGCCCTCAACGCTTGTGAATCTGAGAATAAGGAATGAGCCAAGACCCAAAACCAGACCGTAGCCTGCATCCGAGAGCATCATACCAAAGAGAAGATAATAGAAGAACGCCATAAGCTTTGACGGGTCTATATCGTTTTTGCTTGGTATTGCAAACATTTCAACAATACTTTCACACGGCTCCGAGAAAGCGCCATTGGAAAGAAGTACCGGAGCATCATCTTCATCAGACGGCTCAGAGTAAATTACTACGCCCTCGTTTTTGCCGATAACTTTTGAAAGTTTTCCAGCCATCTTTTCAGGAACATATCCCTTTATATAAACAGTTTTATCGGAGAATGCCACATCTGAAAGTGCCTGACATTCATCGCGCTTTACGGTGAAATAATCATATGCAAATTTCAGCTTTTCAGATAATTCCGTATAAGAAACAAGAGTGTTCTTAACGTCTGAAAGTTCAGCATCAATTACGTTAAGGTTTTCTTTGCATTCTTTTATTCTTTCAGCAGCAGATGTATCAGTCACATCGAGCGGTGCAACAAAAGACAGGGATCTGAGAAAAGACGACACCTCTTTTTCAACCGACTTATGACAAACAACACACGCAGATGTTATCTCTTTTGACGAATAGAAGATTTCGATCTCATATTCTTTAATTTGCGGCAAACTTTCCGCAAACAATCCGTTCAGCGACTCATAGCTGTATTCAACGGGAAAAGTACCGACAAAGCAGGATGAAAACTGTGTTGATACGCCTGAAAGCGGAATATCCAGTTTTTCCCAGACACTCAATGAGTCAACCAGAGTCGTATTTCTGACCCGTTCGCTTTCAAGATCTGATAAACGTTTATTAAGCCTGACAATCTCATACGAAGCATTCAATGTTTCACCGACACCTTCAGCATTCAAACGATACTGTTCTTTATCAAGAACACTTCTGCCGGAAAACATACCCAAACCAAAATCAACGCCGAAATTCTTAAGTATTTCCATGGCGTCTGAAACGGCATCAATATTTTTTTCATATGAAACTGTTTTTTCAGATGTACTTACATCAATAAGTCTTTTATCGTCTATCCGTTCAAGTTGAACAACTCCTATTTGTTGAAGCTGTTCAATCAAGTTTTTACAGTCAGCTTGTAAAGTCGCAGCTTCAAATTTCAGCATTTTTAGCTTTGACAATCTGCATCACCTCCAAAAAGGAATTTAAAAACTATGACAGCAATTCTTCAATAATAATCTTAGTGCAATCATCAGCCTTTTTCTTACAATCATCGGCCATCTTTTCGCACACCGCTTTTGCCTCAGCGACTTTTTCTTCTATGAGTATTTTTGCATTATTGTTACACGTTTCAATATCTTGCTTTTTCTGCTTTTCAGCATCGGCAACAGCATTTTCAACTATCTTTCTGCCCTCATCCCGAGCTTTACTGACAATTGTCTCTGCTTCAGCTTTTGTTTGTTCAATTTTCTCTCTTGACTTCTTTTCAGCTTCAAGTATCTTTTCAAGCATTTCAGCTGCCATTCAAACACCTCCAAAAAGATATACAAATATTATACTATACGTATAATTTCATTGTGTTATTATTTTGTTAATTTACCAAAAAGTAGCAATTATAATTGCTTTTTTTTTAACATTATGTTATAATATTTTAAAATTGAAAAGGCTGGTGAATTTAATGTGCAAAACTTGTTATATTTTTGCCGCCGGTGATTTTTACGGAAACGTCACCCCAAATTCAAACGATTTAATAATTGCTGCCGATGCAGGCTATCATCATATTGAAAAACTAGGTTTACACCCCGATGTAATTCTTGGCGATTTTGACACTATAGGTGATATACCAAATCACAACAACGTCATAAGATTCCCCACCGAAAAAGACTACACCGACACAGAGCTTGCAATAATGGAAGGTATAAAGTACGGCTATGGCAAATTTATAATCTGCGGTGCGCTGGGCGGCAGTCGGCTTGAACACACAATCGCAAACATATATCTCGCAGCAAGCTACTGTAAGAAAGGATATGACATAACCCTTACAGACGGAAATTACAACATTTTTCCTCTGCACAACGGAACAAAGGGTTTTGATGAGATGCATTCGGGTTATATTTCAGTATTTCCTATATTAGGTGCAGCAAACGGTGTCAGCGAAATCGGTCTAAAATATAATCTTGAAAATGCAACATTGGATTCTGCAAATCCCACCCTATGTGTCAGCAACGAATTCATGGGTACGCCTTCATCTGTTTCTGTCTCAAACGGAACAATAATTATTATATGGCAAAACAACTTAAAATAAACAGTGAGGTCTGACAAATGAAACTCAAATATTACGGTACAGCTGCCGCTGAAGGAGTTCCGGCTCTATACTGCTCTTGCGATGTGTGCAAATACTCAACAAAAGCAGGCGGCAAAAATATCAGAACCAGATCACAGGCATTAATCGACGACAGGCTTCTTATTGACATGCCGCCCGACACACTTTATCATTTCCAGCATTTAGGTCTTCCTTTAAATGATATTGAGCATGTATTGATAACGCACAAGCATCCCGACCATCTTCATCCGCCGACGCTTAATGTCAGATGCAAGGGATTTGTTATGCACGAAATACCGCCGATAAACATATACGGATCAATGCCCTCAATCGATTTGATTTTTGACGAACTCAGAAAAAGCGGTGTACTTGAAAGAGGTCACTGGAATTTATTCGAACTTGCTCCATACAAGTCAATTGAAATCAACGGATACACAGTGACCCCTTACAAAGCTAATCACGCCTTTGAGACTTATCCGTACATATATGATATTTCTGATGGCGAAAAACGTATGCTTTACGGTCATGACACCGGAACATTCCTTAATGAAACATGGGAATACATAGAGAAAAACAAGCCTCATTTCAATCTCGTCTCTCTTGATTGCACGATGGGTATTGCCTCCAGTTCAGGGCATCACCACATGAATGTTGACAACTGCATTCAAGCGAAAATGCGATTGATTGAACTCGGATGTGCCGATTCAAGCACTGTTTTCGTTCTTCATCATTTTTCTCACAACGGCAATGTATCGTATGATGACCTTTTACCCATCGCTGAAAAAGAGGGATTTCTTGTTTCATACGATGGTATGGAAATTGAATTTTAGTATCAAAAAACCTCCCTTTCCGGGAGGTTTTAATTATGAAATAAGTTCAACAAACTTATTAAGAACAGGTGTTATAACAGGAGCAATAAACATGGCAGGAATAAAATTGGCAACCTTAATTTTGGATACACCGATAATATTAAGACCGAGCCCGATTATCATTACAGAACCTACGCAAATCATTTCATTCTGCATACCTATTGACAAAAAATCACCGGCAAAACTGGCAATCAACACAAGCCCGCCCTGAAAAAGGAAAACAAACACAGTTGAAAGCAAAACCCCTATACCGAAAGTTGAAGCCAGTGCAAGTGAAGAAATTAAATCAAGCATTGCCTTTGTGATAAGGGTTGTATTATCGCCATTTACTCCCGCCTGAATTGACCCGACAAGTGTCATTGCTCCGACGCAAAAGATTAGACATGCAGTTACAAAGCCTTCGGCAGTATTGACACCGTCATCCTTTTTAAAACGTCGAGTGGCAAACTCGGAAAAACTATTGATTTTTCCGTCAAGGTCAAGCACAAAGCCAATTGATGCACCAATTGCCATAGACAGAATCAAAACCAAAGTATTCTCGCCTGCCAGCGAACCTTCGACACCGATATATACAGTACAAAGACCGATGCCGACCATTATTCCGTCTGTCACTTTTTTAGGAATATGGTTTTTAAATATCATACCGATAACACTGCCGACAATTACGGTAATGCAATTAATAATAACGCCAAACATTTTACACGCTCCGACAAAAAAATACAAATATATTTTATCACATTAAAGAAAAAAGTCAATATTATTTCATTGCGTTTTCAAATTATATTGAAATATTCATCTTTATGATGTATAATAATTATAAAGGATGATTTTCAGGAGAATAATAATGAAAGCAAAAATCAATTTCAAAAAACTCGACTCAAGGGCCGTTATGCCAACATACGGTTCTGAGTATTCGGCAGGCGCTGATTTATATGCAGTCACCGACGAAGATATTATCATTGATAGCGGCAAAACCGTTCTTATTCACACATATCTTTCCATGGAAATTCCCGAAGGCTACGGCGGCTTCGTATTCGCAAGAAGCGGTCTAGCATCTAAAAAAGGTCTTGCACCTGCAAACAAAGTTGGTGTCATTGATGCGGATTACCGAGGTGAAATAATGGTTGCTCTTCACAATCATTCTTCTGAAAGTCAGACCGTTTCCAACGGTGAGAGAATCGCCCAGCTTGTTATTATGCCTTTTCTGGCAGCAGAGTTTATCGAATGTGATAAGCTTTCAGAAACAGTTCGCGGTGAAGGCGGATTTGGTTCAACCGGTACAAAATAAATTTAATAGGAGGATACAAAAATGAAGAAAATCATTTGCAAGAAAGAGTATGACACAGCTACTGCAACATTGGTTAAGAAGGTGACATTCGGTGCTTTCGGCGAACCCGATGGATACGAAGAATCTCTTTACCAGACTCCCGAAGGACTTTTCTTTGTATATGTAAACGGTGGTGAAGAATCAGTTCATCCCACAGAAGACATCACAAGAATGTCCAAGGCCAAGGCTGAAGAATGGCTCAAGGCTCACGAATAATTTTAAGGCACAGCAAACGCTGTGCCTTTTTCTTTAAACAAAAAAATTAAGGGGATACGTGCCGTACAGCGTATCCCCTCTTTTATATCACTGAGTTATTTATAACTGTAATTAAATTACTGCTTCTTCTTCTTGGAAGCAACAACTGCTACTACAGCAACAACGATAACAACCACAACGATAACGATGATGATAGGAAGCATGTTGCCGCCTTCTTCAGCGGGAGTTTCGTCTACTACGGGAGCAGCGTCAACAACAGGAGCTTCTTCACCTTCTTCAACGGGTGCTTCAAGATATTCAGCCATTTCTTCAACTGTAGCTTCAGCAGCGGAAGCAGCAACCTTAGCGCCTTCAGCCTTAGCAAGAGCAGCAGCAACTGCTTCTTCATCAGCAGCATCAACTACTTCAGCCTGTGCAGCAGCAACGTCTGCGATTGCAGCGTCGATAGCAGCGAGAGCTTCTGTGATAGCTGTATCAGCGGAAGCGTCCTTGCCTTCGAGGTAAGAGAGAGCAGCAGCCTTGTGAGCTTCAACTGCAACTGCATATGCATCGATGGAAGCCTTGGAAACGGACTTGCCCTGTTCAAATGCCTGAGCAGCGATCTGTTCGTCTGTGAGGCCTACACCTTCAGTTACCTTAACAGTGTACTTCCAGTCGCTTTCTGCGCCGAGAAGAGAACCGCAGATAGATACATGAGCCTTACCTGTAGCATTGAATACGTCCTTACTTACATCAAGAGTCTTTTCAGCGGGAACTGTGAAAGTCTTGTCGCCTGCAGCTGTCTTATGTGTGTAAGAAATGATGTACTGACCGAGTTCATACTTAACATCCATAACGATTGTATCGCCTGTCTGGATAGCAAAGATGTTGTCGTTAGCACCGATTTCAGAAGCGCCGTTACCGCCCCACTGAGGGAGGTAGTATTCCATCTTAGGATCAGCAAATCTGATGAGGTTCTTATAACCGAGTGTTGTAGCGTCTGTTGTGAAAAGCTTAGCCTGATCCATGAGGTGAATAGCAAACCAGCAGTCATTTGTAGCGATAGGAGCCTTTTCGAAGTAAACTTCAACGGAGAGACCATCGAGACCTACCTCTTCAACAGTAGCAACACCACCGTCTGTGTAAGGAGACTTCCAGTAACCACCCTGTTCAACAGTGATGGAACCGTCGTCATTGTTTGTAAGAACTACGGGAGAAAGTGCAACAGCTTCGGAAGAACCGTAGTCAGCACCTGTATGTACCCAAAGACCTTCGCCGGATGTCCATGTCAATGCGGATGCAGAAACAGCAACTGCAGCGATGATCATCATTGCTACGAGAGCATAAGATAAAAACTTCTTCATAATCAGTATGTATCAATCAAGGGATTGATACGTTCCTCCTTTACGAAATTAGTATTTGTTTTTCTACCTTTAATAATATGTTTTGCGGTGCAACTTTACGTACGGCAAGCAACACCGTAATATTATTACAAATTAATTACCTGAAACGAGATTATACTTAATCAGGTTATTGAGAAATTTGACGTTTCCGTCATAATAGCCGGCATCAAACCTGTCTTCCCTATCAGCAAGGCATATTATATAGTCTTCAGGGAAATATCCAAGCGTTGTAGTTGCCTTATATGAAATCAGATCTTTAAGAGCTATTCCCTTACCGTCGATAGAATTCTCTGGAAGGTATCCAAGTTCTTCTTCAAGCGAAGCAAGATACTTGAGATTTCCCTTAAAGAAAGCCGGCTCCATAATATAAACAACACACTCGCCGGTTGCAAGCTCAAGATTGAATCTCTCTGTTATTGACAGCTGTTCGGAAGGATTATAAACATGGCGTTTGCCATTAGCATCCTCCGTCATAACAAACTTATCAACCTTCAAATCAACAACCTTTTTGCCGTCACCGTTTGAATCAACGGTAAAGCAATCCTGCATTTCCTGCATGAACTTATCGCCTGCTTCCGCTGAAAGGCCGTGGTCGCCGACGCAGTAAACAAAAACGTCATGTTCATCTCTTGTGATGAACTGTGTCATCGCAACAGCTACAAAAACAATTGCGAAAACACCTATTACAATTCCTGCCTTATAATGGTACCAGACATTATCCAGCCATCCAAGGAAGGTAACTTCTTCATTCTTAAACTTCATATTCTTTATTCATCAATGGGTTTCATAGTCGGGAACAAAAGAACGTCTCTGATAGAGAAAGAGTCTGTAAGAAGCATTACAAGTCTGTCTACACCAAAGCCGAGACCGCCTGTGGGAGGCATACCGTATTCAAGAGCTGTAATGAAATCTTCATCAACTCTTGCATTTTCACCACCCGGCTGAGCCTGCTTTGCAGCAACCTGCTTTTCAAATCTCTGTCTCTGATCGATGGGGTCATTAAGTTCCGAGAACGCATTACCCATTTCTCTTGCGTAGATAAAGTATTCAAATCTTTCAGTAAACGCAGGATCGGATGCCTTGCGCTTAGCGAGAGGTGAATTTTCAACGGGATAGTCATAGATGAATGTAGGCTGGATAAGGTTTTCTTCAACGAAAGCATCAAAGAATTCTACGAGAACCGCACCCTTTGTTGCGTCCTTTTCGACTTCAACGTGCTTTTCCTTTGCCGCCGCCCTTGCTTCCTCGTCTGTTTTCCAGTCGTAGTAGTCAACACCTGCATACTTCTTAACGGCTTCAGCCATTGTGAGTCTCTGCCAAGGCGAACCCATGTTAATTTCAACACCCTGATATGTGATCACATCACTGCCGCAAATCTTCTTTGTAAGAGTTGAATAAAGCTCTTCAACAAGATCCATAAGCTGATGATAATCGATATATGCTTCATAAAGTTCAATCGAAGTAAACTCAGGATTGTGACTGGGATCCATACCTTCATTTCTGAAGATTCTGCCTACTTCGTAAACCTTATCAAAGCCGCCTACAATAAGTCTCTTAAGATAAAGCTCAGTTTCAATTCTGAGGTACATATCAATATCAAGAGTGTTATGGAGAGTAACAAAGGGTCTTGCCGACGCACCTATTTCAAGGGTATGAAGTACGGGTGTATCAACTTCAAGATATCCTCTGTTATCAAGGAAGTTTCTGATTTCCTTCAAGATAAGACTTCTCTTAACGAAAGTATCCTTGACTTCAGGATTAACGATAAGGTCAACATATCTCTGTCTGTATCTTGTTTCCTGGTCGGTAAGACCGTGGAACTTTTCAGGAAGAACTTTGAGACTCTTTGAAAGGAGAATCAGTTCCTTTGCGTGAACATAAATTTCGCCTGTTTTTGTTGTGAAAACAAAACCTGTTACGCCAACAATGTCACCGATATCAAGTTTTTTGAAAGCAGCATAGCTTTCTTCACCGATTTCGTCTCTTGCAACATAGCACTGAATTCTGCCCTTACCGTCCTGAATATTACAAAAACTTGCTTTACCCATGACTCTTTTGGACATCATACGTCCTGCAATTACAACAGTCTTATTTTCAAGTTCTTCAAAGTTTGCCTTTATATCCTCAGAATAAGCATCTACAGGATACTTAACGAGCTCATAGGGATTCTTACCTGCTTCGCAAAGAGCAGCAAGCTTTTCGCGCCTGACAAGCTCCTGTTCACCGAGTTCCTTCTCGGTAGGCATCTTTACCTCATTAATGTTCTGATTTTCTGCCAAAATTTACACCGCCCTTGGGATAATCTTACTTAGATATTTCAAGAACCTTCATAACTGTATCTCCGCCGGGAGTTTCAGCCTTTACAACCTCGCCGATTTCAGCACCGATCAAAGCCTTACCGATTGGAGATTCATCTGAAATCTTATACTCCATGGGGTTTGCTTCACTTGAGCCGACGATAGTATATTCGAGTTCTTCTTCAAATGTTTCGTCGTATACTTTTACTCTGTTACCAACGTTAACTTTATCTGTTGCAATAGTACTTTCGTCGATAACTTTAACATTTTTGAGCATTGATTCAATCTCAGCAATTCTTGCTTCAACAAGTCCCTGCTCATTCTTAGCTTCATCATATTCGCTGTTTTCGGAAAGGTCACCGAAGCCTCTTGCAACTTTTATAGCTTCTGCAACTTCTTTACGTTTGGTGGTTTTAAGGTATTCAAGCTCTTCCTGAAGTTTTTTAAGACCTTCGCTTGAAACCGTTGTCTGTTTTGCCACTTTCGTCATTTCCTTTCAGTATTATTTTCATTTTATCATATAGATTATATTTCATTTTATGCGTTTTGTCAACGGGGATTTTGTAAAGAATATATGATAATTGAAGGATTTTATAAAGCGTTTATGTCACAAATACACCCGACCGCAAAAATGCACGGTCGGGTGAAATATTATTTAGCCTTACTCTCGCAGTACATACATCTGTACACGCCTTTTTCACGGTCAGTAAGCTTAAATATATGTCTGAGTTCCTGCTCGGTGGAGGTTATGCATCTTGGGTTTTTGCATTTGATAACATCCTTAACAAGCTCGGGGGCTTCAAGGTGCATTCTCTTTACAACCTTGCCGTCTTTTACAAAGTTTACGGTAACACCCGGATCAATGTAGCCTATAACATCAAGGTCAAGGTCTATCGGCTCTGCGATTTTGATAATATCCTTTCTGCCCATTTTGATGCTCTGGGCATTAAGAATAAGTGCAACCTGGCAGTTGAGCTCCGAAAGCTTAAGCGTATTGTATATTTCAAAACCGTTGCCGGGTTTTATGTGGTCAAGAACAATACCGTTATCTATAGGGGACAAAATCATATTACCGCACCTCCAACAACTTCATTATCAAAGCCATTCTCACGTACTTACCGTTAAGCACCTGGTCAAAGTACTTGGCTCTGGGGTCATCGTCAACAGCCACCGAGATTTCATTTACTCTCGGCAGAGGATGAAGAATTGCAAGGTCACTCTTTGCACTATTTAACTTTTCGGGAGTGAGGATGTATGTATCCTTGAGTCTGAGGTAATCAGCCTCATTGAAGAAGCGTTCTTTCTGTACTCTTGTCATATAGAGTATGTCAAGCTCGCCCATTACTTCGTCAAGGGTTGTAACCTCCCTGTACTCAATGCCCTTCTTATCAAGAATTTCTTCCTTGACATATTCGGGAACCTTTAATTCATCGGGTGAAATAAGCACCATTTTGATGTTTTCATATCTTGAAAGTGCACTTATCAGCGAATGAACCGTTCTTCCGAACTTCAAGTCTCCGCAGAAGCCGATGGTAAAACCGTTAAGTCTTCCCTTTTCTCTCTTGATTGTAAGAAGGTCAGTAAGGGTCTGTGTGGGATGGTTATGACCGCCGTCGCCTGCGTTGATAATCGGAACTCTCGATTTCATTGTCGCAACATAGGGTGCGCCCTCTTTGGGATGACGCATGGCGATAATATCTGCATAACAGCTGACGGTTCTTATTGTATCGGAAACGCTCTCACCCTTAGCCGAGGATGAGCTCTGTGCCTCAGAAAAGCCGAGGACATTGCCGCCAAGCTCGTACATTGCTGCTTCAAAGGAAAGGCGTGTACGTGTCGACGGCTCAAAGAAGAGTGTTGCAAGTTTTTTTCCGTGACATTTTTCGCTGTACTTCGAAGGGTTGTCGATTATGTCGTTTGCAACATCTAAAAGCTCGTTAATTTCGTCTGTTGTAAGCTCTAAGATATCAATTAAGCTTCTCATGGTTATTTCCTTTCATGTTTTTTGTCACTTTTCATAACCGAAAAGTAACCAAAAGGTTCCGCTCAAAAGGAGAGATGGCTCGGTTGAGGCTAAAACTTATACAAGTTTGCTCACCATGACCACTATGGGGGTCATGGTTCGGGCTATTACTACACCAATTTTATCAATCTCAACCTCCGCTGACCTCTCTCCTTTGCCGCGGAGGCTTACCTCTCACACAATTTGTGCGACACCGAGATTTAGTGAACAAATAAAACTGTCCGTGAATTTGCTGTCGGGCTGTCCAAAAGAACATTCGAGATTATTGCATAGTTTGACCGCTTGCCTTTATGGCGGTCAAACGGTGTTATTTAAGCGACACCAAAGGTTTGTTATTTACCAAAATTGCCCGTGAATTGCCAGCGGCGGCTCGCCGCCGTGAGTTTGCTGTCGGGCTGACCCGACCGGTGGCTCACCGCTTACTGCTTTGCTCCATTTACAGCAAGATAGTTTTTAATTCTCTCTACGTTTTCCTTATGTTCGGGCTTTTCTTCGAGATATTCGATGATGTCGTAAACGTCAACTATGGAGTATACAGGAAAACCGAACTGTTCTTCTATTTCCTGCATTGCGCCCTTGTCGGACTGTCCCTTTTCTTTTCTGTCAACCATGATAAAGGTAGCGGCAACCTTTGTGCCCTCTAAGTGAGAAAGGATTTCCATGCTTTCTCTGATTGCAGTACCTGCGGTGATAACGTCCTCGACAATAACGATTTCTTCACCGGCTTCGGGTACATATCCTACAAATACACCGCCTTCGCCGTGGTCCTTTACTTCCTTTCTGTTAAAGAAGAAAGGCACATTCAGACCGTTCTTTGAAAGTGCAACTGCGGCAGAAACCGAAAGGGAAATTCCCTTGTATGCAGGGCCGTAAAGAACAGCCTGCTTTTTGCCCAGCTTTTCAAAGTATGCCTTGGCATAGAACTCACCGAGTGTTGCAATATCATTACCGGTCTTAATCATACCGGCATTGATAAAGTAAGGAATCTTTCTTCCGCTTTTAGCAGTAAAATCGCCAAACTTGAGAACGCCTGCGTTTTCAAGAAACTGTATAAACTCTCTCTTATAGCTTTCCATAACTAATTACCTCTCTGTTTTTCAATTAACCAACAAATTCAGCAACGCATCTTCTGTACGCCGCAACGGGATCATCTGCTGCCGTGATGGGTCTGCCTACTACAATGTAGTCAGAGCCGATTTTCTTTGCCTCTGCGGGAGTCATAACTCTCTTCTGGTCGCCGATATCGCCGTCTGCAAATCTTACACCGGGAGTTACCGTTACAAAATCCTTGCCGCAGGTATCATGTACCTTCTCAGCTTCAAGGGGTGAGCAAACTACACCGTCAAGTCCTGCCTTCTTGGCATTGGAAGCATAGTGCATTACAACCTTGTCGATAGGCTCATGGATAAGAAGGTCGTCTTCCATTCTCTGCTGGTCAGTTGAAGTAAGCTGAGTTACGGCAATGAGCATGGGACGTGTGCCGTCGGGTCTTGTTAAGCCTTCAAGTGCCGCTTCCATCATGGAAATTGTGCCTGCCGCATGAAGGTTTGTCATGTCAACGTCAAGACGGGAAAGTACGTTCATACTCTTTTTAACTGTATTCGGAATATCGTGAAGCTTGAGGTCAAGGAAAATCTTGTGACCTCTACGCTTGATTTCTCTTACAATTTCGGGGCCTTCTGCATAGAAAAGCTCCATACCTACCTTAAGAAAGGGCTTTTCTTCCTTGAATAAATCAAGAAAATCAAAAAGTGCCTCTTTGCTCGCAAAGTCGCAAGCTATAATTACGTCCTTACCCATTAGTGTGCTCCTCCTATTATATCTGAAAGTTGTTCTATTCTGTATTTTTCCATAACTCTCGGCAAATCTTCGACGATTTCCTTTGAGCCGTAGGGATTAACAAGGTTATATGCGCCGACCTCAACCGCCGTCGCGCCTGCCATCATCATTTCAATAACATCCTCGGCACTCGAAACACCGCCCATACCGATTATCGGAATGTTAACAGCTTCATACACCTGATACACGCATCTGAGTGCTACGAGGAAAATGGCAGAGCCCGAAAAACCGCCCATTTTGTTGGCGATAACCGGCTTTCTTGTTCTTTTATTTATTCTCATGCCGAGAAGTGTATTTATAAGGCTGATGCCGTCGGCACCTGCCTCCTCTACCGCCTTTGCAATGGATGCAATGTCCGTAACATTGGGCGTAAGCTTTATGTAAACAGGCTTTGTTGCCACTTTCTTTACAGCCTTTGTTACTTCATATGCCGCATCCGCGTCGGTACCGAAGTTCTTGCCGCCCTTGTGAAGGTTGGGACAGCTTATATTTACTTCATGCAAACCGACTATGTCTTCTTTGTCGAGCTTTTCAACAATCTTTACAAATTCCTCGACCGCAAATCCGCCGATGTTTGCAACAACCTTTTTGTTAAAGCACTTTCTCAGCTTCGGAAGCTCCTCGGATATTACCGCATCAATACCGGGATTCTGAAGTCCTACGGAATTAATCATGCCGTTGGGGGTTTCTGCAATTCTCGGTGTGGGGTTTCCGAAACGAGGCTCTAAGGTTGTACCTTTAAAGGAAAATGAACCGAGAATGTTAATGTCATAAAGCTCTGCGTACTCATAGCCGTATCCAAAGGTACCGCTGGCAGGGATTATGGGGTTATCGAGTGTCCATCCCGAAAGGGTTACTCTTGTGTCTACCATATAATCTCCTCCTTTACAAGTACGGGACCGTCTTTGCAGATTCTCTTGTTGCCGTACTTAGTCTTGCAGGAACAGCCCATGCAGGCACCGAATCCGCATCCCATTCTTTCTTCAAAGCTGTAGTAGCCTGTGGTTTTTGATGCATCGTATACAGCTCTAAGCATGGGTTCGGGACCGCAGGTGCAAACGCAGTCATACTCTACCATATCCATGGCATTTGTTACAAAACCTTTGATGCCTTCGCTTCCGTCAACCGTTGTGACATATGTAGGCACACCCAACGCTTCAAAATCCTCTTTTGCAAAGATTTCCTCTTTTTTGTTAAAGCCCATAATCATGGAGACGGTCTTGCCTGCTTCTAAAAGTTTTTTTGCAAGATAGTACATGGGCGGAACACCTACGCCGCCGCCGATAAGAAGCACCTTATCTCCGCACTTATCTACGTCATAGCCGTTGCCGAGACCTGTAAGAACGTCAAGCTGTGCGCCATATTCGAGTGTCTTCATGTACTCTGTTCCCTCACCTACCACCTTATAGATGATTGTAACTGCTTCTTCATCGCAGTCAAAGACGGAAATGGGACGGCGAAGATAAAAGCCGTCGAGCTTGATATTTACAAATTCACCCGGTCTCTTTATATCCGAGGTATCGCCGATAAGACGCATTTTGTAGACGTCGCTCGTCAGGGCAATGTTGTAATCAATTGTAAAAATGGATTGTTTCATACTAAACTCCTAACTTTCATAAACGGTTTTTCCGTCATACACCGTCATCTTACAAACCCCATACATTTCCATGCCGTCAAACGGAGTAAATCTGCCGCAAGTGGCAAACTCTTCGGGATTTACGGTGTACTTTTCGGTTACGTCAAAGAGAGTAAAGTCAGCCTTTTTGCCAACCTCTATATCACTTCCTATGCCAAAACGTGCCTTTGCATTATCGTGCATGAGCTTCATAAGCTGTTCCATTGTGATAACACCCGTCTTTACAAAATGCGTATACATTGCAGAAAAGGATGTTTCAAGTCCCACAACACCCATAAGGCTCTTTTCAAGTCCCCTTGACTTTTCTTCCTCACTGTGGGGTGCGTGGTCGGTGGCAATCATGTCAATTGTACCGTCGATTATGCCTTCAATAAGAGCAAGTCTGTCCTCTTCACTGCGAATGGGGGGATTCATCTTGAAGCGAGCGTGCTCCTGAAGGTCCATATCATTAAATATAAGATAATGCGGTGCTGTTTCGCAACTGATTGAAACGCCGTCTTTCTTAGCCTTGCGGATAAGTGCGACACTTTCCTTTGTGGAAATGTGGCATACGTGATAGTCTACACCCGTCTCTTTTGCAAGGGCAATATCACGTTCTATCTGCTTCCATTCACTCTCAGAGCAGATACCTCTGTGACCGTGCTTCTTTGCATACTCACCGTCGTGGATGTAACCGCCATTCAGAAGGTCATTCACTTCGCAGTGGGCAACAATCATTTTTGAGAGTTGCTTTGCCTTTATCATGGCAGATTTCATCATGTCATCGCTCTGAACACCTCTGCCGTCGTCGGAAAAGGCAATAACATCTCCTGCCATGCCATCAAGGTCGGAAAGCTCCTCACCCTTTTGTCCGACAGTAATCGAGCCGTAAGGGTAAACGGCAATTTTCGCATCCTTTTTTATGGCATCAAGCTGAACTTTAAGGTTTTCTACGCTGTCGGGAACGGGATTTAAATTCGGCATTGAGCATACGTGGGTAAAACCGCCGCGTGCCGCCGCTGATGTACCCGATTGTATTGTCTCTTTATAAACAAAACCCGGCTCACGCAAATGCACATGGACATCTACAAAACCGGGAAACATATACAAACCATCGCCGTTAATAACCTTGGCACCGAAAACGGCAATCATATCGGAAGAAACAGCAGAAATAACACCATTTTCAACAAGAACATGGCACTTTTCAAAGCTATTATTTCTATACAGGTTAACATCTGAAATAATATAGTTCATATACATCCTCCGAGCATTTATTTGCCTTTTAATTATACCACATGCGTTATATCATTGTCAAGCAAATAACAATACTATTTTGAGAAATTACACAGATATTTATCTGTCTTAACACAAAAACAAAGACCCCTCTTTTGAGGAGTCTTTAGTATCGGGGATTAACCGCCGAGATATGCTTCTTTTACAGTATCACTTGCCATGAGTTCAGCACCTGTGCCGCTGAGAACAATGCTTCCGTTCTCAAGGACATAAGCTCTATCGGAAATAGCAAGAGACTTACCTGCATTCTGTTCAACAAGAAGAATTGTAGTGCCGTCGCTGTTGATATCTTTGATGATTTCAAAAACCTGATCAACAAGAAGTGGTGAAAGTCCCATTGAAGGTTCGTCAAGCATAAGGAGCTTAGGATGGCTCATTATTGCTCTGCCCATGGCGAGCATCTGCTGTTCACCACCCGAAAGAGTACCTGCTATTTGATTTTTTCTCTCAGCAAGTCTCGGAAAACGGGTATAAATCGCATCAAGATCCTTTTTGAATCCTGATGAGTCTTTAATTGAAAAAGCACCCATGAGGAGATTTTCATAAACAGTGAGTTCCTGGAAAATACGTCTTCCTTCAGGAACCTGTGTCATTCCGAGATGAACAATCTTGTGACAAGGAGTATGCGAAATATCCTTTCCATCGAATATAACAGAGCCGTTTCTCTTAGGAATAAGACCTACTACACTCTGCATTGTTGTTGACTTACCGGCACCGTTTGCACCGATAAGCGTTACAATTTCACCTTCGTTAACTTCAAAGCTTATACCTTTGAGTGCATTGATGACACCGTAATATACTTCTAAATTTTTAACTTCCAATAATGCCATAAACTTAACCTCCGATATAAGCTCTTATAACTTCGGGGTCGCGAAGGGCAGTTTTTGTATCGCCCTCGGCAAGAACAGTACCAAAGTTAAGAACGGTGATTTCGTCGCAAAGGCTCGCAACAAACTTCATATCATGTTCGATAAGCAGAATTGTCATATCGAAGTTATCACGGATAAAGTGAATTGTCTTCACAAGGTCCTCTGTTTCATGAGGATTCATACCTGCTGCAGGTTCATCAAGGAGAAGAAGCTTGGGATTTGTCGCAAGAGCACGGGCAATCTCAAGTTTTCTCTGCTTACCGTAAGGAAGATTACAAGCAAGATTGTTTCTTTCCTCTTCAAGACCGAAGATTCTAAGAAGTTCCTTTGCTCTTTCTCTCATCTTCTTTTCTGCACGGAAATGACCGGGAAGTCTGAAAAAGCTTTCCCAGACTGTACATTTATACTCAGGAAGATTATGAAGACCAACCATTACATTTCTGACAACAGACATGTTATTGAAAAGTCTGATATTCTGGAAAGTTCTGGCGATACCCATATGATTTATCTTATCCTGTGCAAAACCGTCAATTCTTTCACCGTCAAGGAAAATCTTACCTGTTGTCGGCTTATAAACGCCTGTAAGCATATTAAAAATGGTAGTTTTACCGGCACCGTTGGGACCGATAAGACCGTAAATTTGATTTCTCTTTATGCGGATATTTACATCCTGTGCAGCTTTAAGACCGCCAAAGGAGATGCCGAGATTTTGTGTTTCAAGAATAAATTCTGACATTACTTATCTCCTCCTTTTGAAGGTTTGTCGCTGCCGAGATTCTGAGGCTTCATATCAATTGAAAGAATTTCATTCATTTCAATCTTTGTAGGCACAACGTCCCACTTTGCGGCATCGTCCTTGATGCTGGCAGGGTCATGCTTGGAACGAACAAGCTTCTTAATGAACAAACTAATATTATGCGTATCTCTGAAGCTCTTGAGAGCCGGTGCATTATTATAAATAACAATGACAATAAGAATGAGCGCATAAATAAGGTTCTGAAGAACAGCAAGATCGCCTGTAAGAACCGTGGCAAGCTTTGTGTTAAGGAAGGTAATAAGAGTTGCAGATACTATTGCCCCGTTAATATTACCCATGCCGCCAAGAACAACCATAACAAGAATTTCGATTGAATAGTTATAGTCAAAGGACGCACTCTGAACGGTATAGTTACTAAAGGAATAAAGCACACCGGCAATTCCTGCAAAGAATGCAGAAATTATAAATGCAAGCAACTTATACTTCGTAACATTGATACCGCATGCGCGGGCAGCAATTTCATTATCACGTATTGCAGTAACAGCACGTCCGTGTTTGGAACGAATAAAGTTCTGCACGATGAGAAGAGTCAAAAGTACCATGAGGAATGCGAAAATGAAGAGGTACTTCTTATCAAATCTCGGTGTATCAAGACCGAGTGTTCCACCAAAGGTTTCATCAGAAGAGTTAAGAAAAATACTTCTGACAATTTCGCCGAAAGCAAGGGTTACGATTGCAAGATAGTCACCCCTGAGTCTGAGAGCCGGCATACCGATAATAAAGCCGCATATTGCCGCTACAATACCGCCGGCAACAAGGCTTATAAGAAGATTAGGAACAGCATTTCCGAGAACAGGTTCAAGAACAACAGACAGCTTACCGCCCATATATGCGCCTACACACATAAATCCGGCATGTCCGAGAGAAAGTTCTCCGAGAAAACCTACAACCACACTGAGAGAAACAGCCAAGATAATACTGATTGCCATTTTCTCAAATAAAAACAGAAGTGAACTGTCAAGTCTTCCGCCTGCGAGAGAAATCGCACTGAAAACCATTGTAAAAACAGCAATGACAACGTAGTTGATATAATGACTGTAATTAATTCTTTTGAGTGATTTCATTATACCTTTTCCCTCCTCTTCTTACCAAGAAATCCTGTGGGACGTACAAGGAGAATGACAATAAGGATTGAAAACTCAATCGCATCGGTATATGGAGCAATAACGGTAATCTTTGTTGCGATACACTCAACAAAACCAAGAAGAAGTCCGCCGAGCATTGCACCGGGAATTGAACCGATACCGCCAATAACTGCAGCAGTAAATGCTTTAATACCGGGCATTGCACCGAGTGTACTTGATACACTGGGGGCTTTGAGAAGGTAGAAAAGACCTGCAAGAGCTGCAAGCGAAGAACCGATAGCAAAAGTAATAGTAATAATCTTATTTACATTAATACCCATAAGCTGGGCTGCACCCTTATCTTCAGATACGGCAATCATAGCACGACCTGTACGTGTAAGCTTTACAAAGAGAGTAAGAGCAATCATTACAACAACAGCAACTGCAAGAGTTACAAGCGTTGACACCTGAAGTGTAACACCAAAAAGCTTGATTGCACCAAAGTCATAAACCATAACCATTTTTGAAGCCGAGCCGAAAACTATCTGAGCAAGGCTCTGGAGAAGGTAGCTGACACCGATTGCTGTAATGAGAACAGCAAGAGGCGACGCTCCTCTGAGCGGCCTGTAAGCCACTTTTTCAATTGTAACGCCAAGCAGCAGACAGAACACAACTGCAAGAAGAATCGCAAAAAGCGGATTCACATATGCAAGAAATACATATATGGCGTATGCACCGACCATGATTACATCGCCGTGTGCAAAATTAAGCATTTTTGCAATACCGTATACCATTGTATAACCAAGGGCTATCATGGCATAGATGCTGCCTATGCTGAGGCCGTTTACAATTGTTGAAACTAATAATTCCATATATTACACACCTTATCCTGCATTTCTGCAGGAGTAATTTAATAGCCAAAACTGCATATGCCGGTTTTTTCACCGACATATGCAGCGAATATTTAATAAAGCCTGTTTTAAGCTAAATTATTCAGCAACTACTTCAGCTTCTGCTTCAACTTCAGCTTCTGCTTCGGGAAGACCTGCATCCTTGATTACATACTGGATAGCAGCCTTATTAACGTAGCCGTTGGATTCCCACTTGATGTTTTCGCCTGTAACACCCTCTTCAAGCTCATAGCCGTTAGCGAACATATCCTTGAGGATGTCGCAAAGGTCGGAAGCGGAGATTGTTACGGGGATTTCCTTACCGTCAGCGATTGCCTTTTCCATTGCATAGTAGATTGCGTATACGCAGTCATATGCGGAAGCACCAAACTGGTTGAGAGTGTCCTTGCCGTACTTTTCTACATACTTTGCGATAAACTCAGCCGCCATACCTTCTTCAGCCTTAGAGTTAAAGTGAGAGAGCATAGAAACCTTCTGAGGAATAGCATTGATATCAAAACCTTCCTTAGAGTCGATACCGTCGAAGCCGTCGCAACCGTAGTATACAGCATCTGCAGCGAGGATGTCCTTAGCCTGTGTCATGAAGATGGACGCAGGATCATAGTATGTAGGCATGAAAATGAATGTGCAGTTCTTGAGTGTATCAATCTGAGTAGAGAAGTCAGTTTCGTTAGCAGCTGTAAATGTTGTTACAGTTGTCTTGATTGTTTCATCAAGGTTAGCAGCGAACTGATCATAGATACCCTTGGAGTAGGGATCGTCAGACTTATAGAACACACCAACTGCTTCTTCTTTGCAGTTTTCATTAACAAATGCTGCTGCAACCTTACCCTGGTTACCGTCAGCAAAACACATCTGGAAACCGTTGCCGCCGCCGGGGATATCGTCACCGGATGCAGAGGGTGTGAGGAAGAATACGTTGTCATCCTTGGAAAGGTTCTTATATTCAAGACCGGGAGCTGTTGTTACAGTACCGAGAGATACCTGCATACCGCCTTCATACATGGAAGCGTAGTTTGTAGCTACCTTTGTTGGATCATGCATATCGTCTGTTGCAACAAACTTGAACATTGTGCCGTTAAGACCGCCTGCAGCGTTGATTTCATCAACAGCCATCTGTGCGGAGTTCTGTACTGCTACGCCGTAAACAGCAGCAGGACCTGTAAGGGGACCGGAAACACCGATTACGTATTCAGTGTTTTCTGCAGCATAGTTTGCTTCGCCGCAGGATACAAATGCTACTGCGCAAAGAACAACTGCAAGGATTAAAGATAAAAACTTGAAATTTCTCATTTTTGAGTAACCTCCTAAAAAATAAATATATTAAAAAAATATACAACTTATTTTACACTATTTATCTATGATTGTCAATAATAAATAGTCATTTTTTGAATAATAATTATGCATTTCCTGCAAAATTACATATATTCTTCCATTTTCTTATACTTATTATATCTTTCAACAGCATCTACCCTGCTCTGTTCAAAAAGAACCTTGGCATTTTCGGGGAATGTGCGTTTGAGGGAAGCATACCTTACCTCGCCGTCAAAGAAATCCATAATATCGCAGGATGGTTCTTTCGAGTCAACAGTCAGGTGTTTGCCGTCAGCGTCAGGATTATATCTGTAGAGAATCCAATAACCGCAGTCAACAGCCCTCTTCATTTCCTGCTGAACCTTATCCATACCAATTCTGATGCCGTGTGAAAGACAGGGAGTATAGGCAATAATTACAGAAGGTCCTTTGTAACTCTGTGCTTCTTTAAGTGCCTTTATAAGCTGGTTTGCGTCGGCACCCATTGCAACCTGCGCAACATATACGTTACCGTAGGTCAT
Organism: Clostridia bacterium; assembly: GCA_017620655.1. GTDB lineage: Bacteria > Bacillota > Clostridia > Oscillospirales > CAG-382 > UMGS1387. Next base: position 38,398 of record JAGAUT010000074.1, read on the forward strand.
AAGCATTGCGCCGAGGTCTTTCTTCTTGGATTTCTTGCCTGAAGCCGCAAACTGAGCTACAGCACCGAGAGGTGTTGCCTTTGAAGACTGTCCGCCTGTGTTAGAGTAAACTTCGGTATCAACTACAAACACATTGATATCCTCGCCTGATGCAATTACATGGTCAAGACCGCCAAAGCCGATATCGTATGCCCAACCGTCGCCGCCGAACATCCAGAAGGTTTTTTTTGAAAGTCTGTCGGAATCTCTGAGAACAACTGCCGTTTCGGGTGTTTCTTTTGTGTTTTTCAGGGCTTCTATGAGGTTTTCGCTTGCCGCCTCATTTGCATCAATATTATCAAAGGTTGAAAGCCACTCTTTTGCCGCAGATTTGAGTTCTTCATCTTCTGTGACACAAATCAGCTTTTCAACATTCATTTTGACAAGCTCTCTTTGTTTTCTGTCGGCAATAAGCATACCGAGAGAAAATTCGGCATTATTCTCAAACAAAGAATTTGACCATGCAGGGCCTTTACCCTTCTGGTTCTTTGTATAAGGAATACCCGGCATGGGTGAGCCCCAAGCCTGTGAACAGCCTGTGGCATTTGCCCAGTACACCTTATCTCCGAAGAGCTGTGTGAGAAGCTTTGCATAGGGTGTCTCTCCACAGCCTGCGCAGGCGGCTGAAAATTCAAGAAGCGGAGTTTTGAACTGGCTGCCCTTTAATGAGTATTTATCAAAGAGTTCGCCCTTATCGCTTGTTTTAAGTGTATATTCCCAAGTTTCATCGTATGTAGGAACATTAGTTACATGCTCCATTGTAATTGCCTTTTCTTTTGCAAGGCAGTTGTTTACACAGCTTCCGCAACCTGTACAGTCAGCACCGCTAATGGAAAGTGTATAGTAAAGTCCTTCAGCCGCCTTACCGCTTGCCTTTACATACTTCATAGATGAAGGTGCATTCTTTACTTCGTCTTCGTTCAAAAGATAAGGTCTTATAACTGCATGAGGACAAACAAATGCACACTTATTACACTGAATACATTTATCGGGATTCCAAACGGGAATATTCTCGGATATTGCTCTCTTTTCAAAGGCTGTAAGACCGAGTTCAATTCTACCGTCCTTATATTTTTCAAAGACGGAAACGGGAAGGTCATCGCCCTTCTGGTTATTTATCGGCTCTAAAATTTGTGTAACAACCTCTGGCTTTGACATATCGGGATTAGCAAATACATCGCAAAGACTGCCCCAGTTTTCAGGAACATCTATCTTTTTGAATGCAGATGCACCACGAAGTATTGCTTCAACATTCTTATTTACTACATCCTCACCCTTTGCAAAGTATGTCTTCTTTGCAGAGTCTATCATATAGTTCTTTGCTTCTTCGGGGTCGATAACCTTTGCGAGTGTAAAGAACGCCGCCTGAAGCACCATATTGATTCTGCCGTGAAGTCCTATTTCATCGGCAATTTTTGCGGCATCTATGATATAGAAGTTTGCTTTCTTCTTTGCAAGTTCTTTCTTAAGTGCTACAGGAAGACGTGCATCAAGCTCATCGGGCGAGTAGGAACAGTTAAGAAGGAATGTTCCGCCTTCCTTAAGCTCTGTTACGATATCGTATTTATAGATATAGCTCTGGTTATGGCAGGCAATAAAATCTGCATTTTTAACGTAATATGTAGAACGTATAGGAGAGGAACTGAATCTTAAATGAGACTTTGTAACGCCAAAGGATTTCTTTGCATCATACTCAAAGTACGCATGTGCGTACTTTTCTGTATGGTCATTGATGATTTTAACCGTACTGTGGTTAGCACCAACAGTTCCGTCAGAGCCGAGACCCCAGAATTTACAGCTTACAGTATCGTCATTTTCTGCGTTTATCAGCTTTGAGGGTGTGAGGCTGAGATGTGTAACATCATCATTTATGCTAACGGTAAAGCCATTGAGTGGCTCTTCTTTCTCAAGGTTTTCAAAAACAGCAAGAATATCCGAGGGAGTCGTATCCTTTGAGGAAAGGCCGTATCTTCCGCCGACAACGGCAACATCTCTGCCGTAAAGCACGCTTCTTACATCGGTATAAAGAGGCTCGCCGACAGCACCAATTTCCTTGGTTCTGTCGAGAACTGCAATCTTCTTTACAGTTTCGGGAAGTGCAGAAAGGAAGTGCTTTGCAGAGAAGGGTCTATAGAGATGTACCTGTAAGAAGCCAGCTTTCTTGCCGTTTCTATTGAGGTAATCAACAGTTTCCATGACAGTTTCGGAAACCGAGCCCATGGCAACAATTACATTTTCGGCATCGGGAGCACCGTAATAATTGAAGAGGTGGTATTCCCTGCCTGTGAGTTTTGAAATTTCAGACATATAGTTTTCAACTATATTGGGAAGCTCATTATAATCTGTATTATTAGCTTCTCTTACCTGGAAGAAGATATCGGGATTCTGTACCGTTGCACGAAGATCGGGATGGTCGGGGTTGAGTGCGCCTCTCTTATAGGCATTGAGTGCATCGTAATCTATAAGCTTTGCAAGCTCAGAATACGGCATTTCTTCAACCTTATCAATCTGATGGCTTGTTCTGAAGCCGTCAAAGAAGTGCATAAAGGGGATTCTACTCTTTATTGCCGACAGGTGTGCAACACCGGCAAGGTCCATGATTTCCTGAACAGAGCTTGTTGAGAGCATTGCAAAGCCGCACTGACGGCAGTTATATATATCCGAATGGTCGCCGAAGATTGAGAGCGCATGTGTACCTACGGTACGTGATGCAACATGAACAACACCCGGAAGTCTTTCGCCCGAGATTCTATGAAGCACAGGTATCATAAGCATAAGTCCCTGGCTTGATGTGAAAGTTGCAGAAAGAGCACCCGTTTCAAGCGAGCCATGGACTGCCGCAATTGCGCCCGCCTCAGACTGCATTTCGACAAGGGAAACCTCCTGCCCGAATATATTCTTTTTACCGTTCGCAGACCATGCATCTGTCTTTCCTGCCATGGGTGACGATGGTGTTATGGGGTAAATTGCCGCAATTTCGGTAAAGGCATAGGATATATACGCCGCGGCTTCATTACCGTCCATTGTTACAAGTTTTTTATCTGACATTTTTCTTTTCCTTTCGCTTAAACGCTGGAATATCACTAAAAATGTATTATACCAAAAAACAAACTGTTTTTCAAGTTACTTTTTATTAAGTCCGAGTCTTTCTGCGGCTTCTTCACGCATCTTATATTTGAGAATCTTACCTGCCGCATTCATTGGAAATTCCTTAACAAAGTCAATATATCTCGGCACCTTATGCTTTGCAAGACTTGCCATGATAAAATCCTTCATTTCCTTTTCGGTCATTTCTTCCCCGTCTCTGAGGATGATACAAGCCATGATTTCTTCACCGTACTGTTCATCGGGAACGCCGATAACCTGAACGTCACGAACCTTGGGATTTGTATAGATGAACTCTTCAATTTCCTTGGGGTAAATGTTTTCGCCGCCGCGGATAATCATATCCTTAAGTCTGCCTGTGATACGGTAGTTTCCGTTAGCATCCCTGCAGGCAAGGTCACCTGAGTGGAGCCAGCCGTTTTCGTCGATTGCCGCTGCTGTTGCTTCAGGCATCTTATAGTAGCCCTTCATGATATTATAGCCGCGTGCTACAAACTCGCCGTTCACTCCGTCGGGAACATCCTCACCTGTTTCGGGGTCAATTACCTTACATTCAACATTTGCAAAGGCAGAACCTACAGTTTCCGTTCTGACTGTCATATCGTCATAGTAAGAGCTCATTGTACAGCCGGGGCTTGCCTCTGTCTGACCGTAAACCGATACAATCTGTTTCATTCCCATTCTGCCTGTTGCCGCAAGCTTCATGAGGTCTGCAGGACAGTTTGCGCCTGCCATAATACCTACTCTCATATAAGAAAAGTCAGTCTTTTCAAAGTCAGCATGCTGCATCATAGCTATGAACATTGTAGGTACGCCGTTGAAGGCAGTAATATGCTCCTGATTGATACAGGCAAGAGAAGATTTGGGCGAGAAGTAAGGCATGGGACACATGGTCGCACCGTGAGTCATGGATGAAGTCATGGAAAGCACCATACCAAAGCAGTGGAACATAGGAACCTGAATCATCATTCTATCTGCCGTTGACAAATCCATATGGTCGCCGATATACTTTCCGTTATTGACTACGTTATAATGTGTGAGCATAACGCCCTTAGGAAAGCCTGTTGTGCCCGATGTATACTGCATATTACATACATCGTGGATATCAACTTCGGATGCCATCTTATAAATCTTTTCCACAGGAACATCAACACTTCTCTGCATTGCCTCGTTCCACTCAAGACAGCCGGGCATTTTAAAGCCGACAGTAATGACGTTTCTGAGCATGGGAAGCTTTTTACAATGTAAAGGCTTACCCGGCACAGTATGTTCAAGTTCAGGGCAAAGACGCTGTATTGCATCCTTATAGTTTGAATCCTTAAACTCATCTATCATGACAAGTGTATGTGTATCAGACTGCTTGAGAAGGTACTCAATTTCGTGAATCTTATAAGCTGTATTTACAGTAACAAGTACTGCACCGATCTTTACGGTTGCCCAGAAGGTAAGATACCACTGGGGAATATTTGTTGTCCATATTGCAACATGGCTTCCTGCCTTTACCCCCATTGAAACAAGTGCTCTTGCTACATTATCAACGTCATCTCTGAATTCCGAGTATGTTCTGGTATAGTCAAGTGTTGTATATTTAAAACAATACTGGTCTGGGAATCTGTCAACCATTTCGTCAAGAACCTGTGAGAAAGTCTTTTCAATTACAATATCCTTTTTCCACACATACTTACCTGTTCCCTCTTCATTATAGAAGCAAGGCTTCTGATTCTTATCGGGTGATCCGAAGGACTTTAAGTATTCTGCGAACTGTGGGAAAATAATGTCGGGTTCGCCTATTTCTTCCATCCATGATGGGTCCCACTCAAGGCTCATAAAACCATCATAGTTGACAGAGCGAAGTGCATTCATTACTTCACCAAAGGGAAGTTCACCTTCGCCCATAAGTGTGTATTCAAGCTCATCGCCTACATGCATGGCATCCTTCATATGCACATGCACAACGCTTGCACCGAGGTTCTGGATAGACTTTTCAGCCTTTTCCCCTGCAACCATACAGGTATGATACACATCCCAGAGTGCACCGACAGAGTCGCTTGCAAAATATCCGAGAAGTTCTCTGAGATTATCTGTATTTGCAAACACACCCATTGTTTCAACGGCAAGAACAACACCTTCATCCTCAGCCATGGGAATGAGCTTTTCCATGTTTGCTATTGCCTTTTCCACAGTTGTATCCGCATCTTTAGCATAAACTCTGATATAAGGAATCTTCATGGTTTTTGCAATGAACATACAGAATTCAAGTTCTTTTTTCATTGCGTCAACATCGTCAGAAGAAATATCGCAAGCAGAGTCCATGCAAGGAAGTGAGAGACCTGCTTCATAAAGCTTTTTACTTGTTGCAGAGCTGTTATATTTATCAAAAGCACCGCCTGCATCTGCAAAGCCTGTATTTGCAAGGTCTGTAAGCTCAATTCCCTTGAAGCCGTATTCCTTGGCTGTGCTTATATATTCATCAAAATCACGGCAATTCCAGCCTTTGATTGAAAATGAAAGTTTCATCTAAATCTTCCTTTCAACATTTAATCACTGTGTCTGAACACTTGTATTTATGGTGTTCAGACGTGGTTATTTAAGCGACACCGAAGACTTGTTAATTGAAAACACTCCCCGTGAATCGCCAGCGGGGGCTCCCCGCTTAGACATTCTGTTCAAACACTATCTTATTTACTGCGCTGATATAGGCTCTGATACTTGCTCCGATAATATCGGTGGAAAGACCGTTACCCGAATAAACCTTACCATCAGCCTTGAGCTTTACAACTGCATTACCGATAGCTTCTCTGCCCTCGGTAACAGACTGGATTCTGAAGTCATCGAGCTCATAGTGGTGTCCGATTACCTGTTCTATTGCGAGGAAAGCAGCATCTATAGGGCCGTCGCCGATGCAAACGCCTGCCAAGGACTTACCGTCCTTTTCAAGAAGGATGTTTGCAGTAGAGCTGATTACATTACCGCTGTTGATTACATAGGAAACAAGTTTATATGTTGCAGGAACCTGCATTGCAACGCTTGCAACAATTGCATCAAGCTCACGAAGGCTGATTACCTTCTTTGACGCTGCGCGCTTGAATTCCTCATAGACATGCTGTGTGTCTTCATCTGAAAGGTCATAACCGAGAGATACAACAGTATCAGCGATTGTATTTATATCGGTGTACTCATTAAGAGTATAGCTGTCATCAGAGCCACCCGCTTCTGTCGAAGAAGCATTTCCGCCCGACTTACCTTCGCAAATCCATTCAATCTGGCGGGATGCTCTACCAAATTCTGTAAGGCTGACGTCAACGCCGACACCAATAGAGTCACCTCTTGCACGGATGATTTTAAGAATAGCCTCAAGCGAAGGAGCATCACACTTACAGGAAGCAGTCTTTATTTCATCAACGCCCATTTTTACTGCGGCAAGTACTGTCGATACAGCCATGCCCAGTTCATTTGAGGCATCAATGGCAATCTTTACACCTTCAAGTGCAGGAACATCATTTTTAAGTCCTGTAATAAATTCGACAAACTCATCTGCAGTTGTTTCTCCGGCATTATCGCAAAGTGTTACCGTCGTTGCACCGGATTCAACCGCAGCATTTACAGCTTTACGTAGAAAGTCGCCGTCGCTTCTTGTAGCGTCTACCGCAACAAAATCAACATCATCACAAAGTGCCTTTGCCTCAGTTACGATATTGGAAATCATTTCAAGCACCATCGCAGGTTTCTTGTGGCAAACATATTCCATCTGAACCGTTGACATAGGAACATTTATCTGAAGTCTGGGTTTCTTTGCATTTTTTATAAGCTCAAAAGCCTCTTTGGCACCGTTTTCATTCAAAGAAACAGGAATCGAAACAGAACTGTTCTTAACGCAGGAGCAAATAGTTCTGACAAGAACATCATCCACCTTGGACCCCGAGACAGGAGCAAGTTCAATAACCGAAACATTCAGTTTATCAAGAAGTTTTGCAATTTCGATTTTTTCTTTGAAGCTGAGGTTATATGTACCTGAAGCCTGTTTTAATGTCATGTCGGAAATGGTAATTTTTTTCATGTCTGTTCATCCTTTCAAATAAAACAAAAAGTCCCCGAGATTACTCTCAGGGACAAAATAAATCTGCGGTACCACCCTAATTGCCGATTATCAAAATCGACCTCTCATCGGATTCAATCAAATCCTGCCCTTATAACGGAGGGAGCCGTAACCACTTAGTGGACTTCAAAAAATCGTTCGGCAGTTCTGCTTAGGAACGAGACAGCAACCTTACATCCTGTACCGATTTTCACCAAACATCGGCTCTCTGAAACATTCCGAAAAGCACTTAATTCCTTCATCGCATTTAAAAGATGTGCATATTATAGCACTTGTAATTCTATTTGTCAAGTACTTTTTTAAGATTTTATTCCTCAACCTCCAGACTCGAAAAGCTAAAGGTTGTACAGTCTACAAGTCCTCTGTTTGTAAGACGAAGTTCAGGGAGACATGCAAGCGGAATAAGTGCCATTGTCATAAAAGGAGACACGATATCACAGCCGATTTCCTTCCACGCCTTATCTAGGTTTGCTACCTTTTCGCTCATCTCTTCCGCACTCTTTACATTCATGAGGCCTGCAAGAGGCAGCTCAACACAGCCGAGCACCTTGCCGCCGCTTACGGCGCACATACCGCCGCCGCAATTTATAAGCGTATTTGCAGCAAGTGCCATATCCTCATCATTAGTGCCTATTACAAGAAGATTGTGAGCATCGTGAGCAACGGTTGAAGCCATAGCGCCACACTTGATATTGAAGCCCTTTACAAAGCCTACTCCGTGTGTGCCGGTATTCTTATGGCGTTCAAAGACAAATGTCTTAAGAACATCCTGCTCGGTGTCAGATTCTATACAACCGTTTGTCACCTTTAATGTCACATGTCTTTCGTAGTCACCAACCCTTGCAGGGATAATTTCAATAGCTCTTACAGTAACGCTGTCTTTTTTATCCGTCTTCACCTTAAACGTATCGGCAGTAATCTTCTCGCCGACATGCATTGTATTCATTGCATATTCGGGATATTCATATGCCGGGAACTCATAAAGCATTTTTCCGTCTTCAGCAACAAGCTCTCCGTCAATAAGAACCTTTTTAACACTAAAGTTTTTAAGATTATCAACAAAGATGATATCAGCACACTTACCGGGAGTAATCGAGCCGATTTCATTATCCATGTGGAAGCACTGGGCACAGTTGATTGTTACCATCTGCACAGCTTCAATGGGATCTACGCCCTCAGCAATGGCACGTCTTACGATATGGTCAAGGTGACCGTCATGAAGAAGTGTATGGGGATGTGTATCATCGGAAATCAGAACAGCGTATCTTGAATCAACCTGATTTTCGGTAATTGCCTTTGAAACCTCGGCAAGGTCATGCCATGCGGAGCCTTCTCTCATCATTGCATACATACCGAGTCGCATTTTTGCAAGTGCATCTTCGGCTCTTGTCGACTCATGGCAGCATCTTACACCGGCAGCAATATAAGCACTAAGTCCCATGCCGGTATCGGGAATGGAATAATGACCTGTGACAATCTTATCCGCTTTTAGTGTTTCGCCCGTTATTGCGTGGGTTTCATTATTGGAATAGTGAATACCCGGAAAATTCATCATTTCGCCAAGTCCGACAACTTCATCATACTTCATCTGCTCTTTAATGTCAGAAGATGTAATTGTTGCACCGTTATCCTCAAAGCCCGGTACTGCGGGAACACACGAAGGAACAGTCAGCATTGCCTTAAGAGGAGTTCTTTCGGCGTCCTTCATCATAAGCTTAACGCCGTCAAATCCAATGACATTACAGATTTCGTGGGGGTCATAATATATCCCTGTTGTACCGTGAGGAATTACAGAGCGTGCATATTCTCCGGCAGAAAGCATAGAGGATTCAATATGTATATGTCCGTCAAGCATGCCGGGTGCAATATACATTCCGTCAGCGTCTATAACTTTTGTATTGTCACCGATACAATGCGATGCATCACCGACAAGTGCAATACGTCCGCTATGAATTGCAACATCAATGTTTTCCATGATTTCCTTGGTACACACATTGACAAGCTTTGCGTTTTTGATAACAGTTTCGGCAGGAATTCTGCCAAGAGCAACCGAGGACAAATCCTTGGAACATTCCCAAAGCTGTTTTTTACAGAATTTATTATACATACTGAATCTCCTTTTTCAGATTTTTTTATATTATAACACAAAGCTTTTCATTTTTCAATACAAATCATAACCACCGGCCGTGCCGGTGGTATGCACAAGCGCCCGTGGCGCATTAGGTCGGCTGTGCCTATAGGCACGTGAAGATCCGCCAACCGCATCTAGGTCACGGGCTGCCCCTTAAGGGGCTTTTTTATTTGCCCTCTTGTGTCGGCTTACCCGTGAACGGGTCAACGTATTCTTTCAACGACAATTGTTCTTCTTCATAATCCTGTTGCAGTTGATTTCTTATGTATTCTGCAATCGCCTTTTTATTGCGTCCTACTGTATCTACATAGTATCCTCTACACCAAAAATTTCTATTGCCGTATTTATATTTTAGGTTTGCATATTTCTCGAATATCATCAGGCTACTCTTTCCTTTTAGATATCCCATTATCTGTGCTACACTATATTTTGGCGGTATTGATACCAGCATATGTATATGGTCTTTACATACCTCTGCCTCTATTATTTCTACACCTTTGTATTCGCACAGTTTTCGCAACATTTGTCCGATGTCTAACCGTATCTTTCCATATATTATCTGCCTTCTGTATTTCGGGGCAAATACTATATGGTACTTGCATTCCCACTTCGTGTGTGCTAAACTACTTATATCAAGTTTCATATCGACTTGATTCCTCCTTTTGATTTTTATTTATGGTTGGCGGACCATCTTTATTCTATCAAAAGGAGGATGTTTTTTCTACTCATAGCTAAAGCTTTTTGGAACCACCAGCACTGCTGGTGGTTTTCTTTATACAAAAAACAGCGTATACCTCATTTGGTATACGCTGTTCAGAAATATATTTTTCGCGTGCAAAAATAAAGAAAACAGTGTATGTTAAACCAAGTCACTTATGATAAAACAATCTTGTTCAGTTATTGGCGCAGGCTCAAATAACGGCATATCCGATTTCGCCGGATTTTATCGTCATACTGCTTCCTACGGCAACAGCATCAGCACCGAAAGAAACAATGTTCTTTTCAAGATTGAAAGTCTTGTCCTCCGCAGAGTTGTTAAAGATAAAGACAATTGTCTTGTCGCCGCTTTTCATGCGTCTTTCATAAACTCCGCGTGAAAAATCTCCGAGCTGATACTTTTCAACACCCGCCATTGAAACTATGCCGTCAATATGTTCCTTCCAGACTTCGTCATGCGTTTCAAGGTAGGAAAATCCTGCTGAAAAACCGCAAAGATAGAATTTTCCCTTGCCATAGGATATTTCAAACATGGCATCCTTGCCGTTGTCAAAGCTTTTGAGTACTTTTGCTCCGTTTACCCTGTATTCTGCTCTGTTAGGCAGGATTTTTGTTCTCTTGCCGCATATGTCAATAGATTCATCTTCTGTTACATGCCTGAAAATAAGTCTCGCATCAAGTACCGGCTTTGCTTCAATGTCATATGGCTGCATCCATGTGTTTTTCTGTCTCATGCCGAAGCCTTCGTCTGCTATAACAATACCGCCCTTTTCGAGAAATTTCTCGATATAAGGCACAATCTTTGTGTCAAGCATTGTGTAGTATGGGAAAATAAGAACCTTGTAGTTTTCAAACTGCTCTGGATTTGGAACACCCACATATTCCACATTGTAGCCGGCATCACGTAAAAGCTGATATGTTCCTTTGTGTGCCTTGTGGTAATAGTGGAGACCCGTGCTTTTTTTAATATCAAAATCCTCGACACAGTTTTCTTCAATTTCACCCATGAGCTGTGAGTCGAAATCGTAAACAATGGCAATTTCTGCACTCTCAGGCTCTGAAAGCTTGAAATACTGCATATCCTTCTTTAAGTTTGCACCGAAATCCCTTGCTTCAAAGGCAACCTCGCGAGGCGAGCCGTCCATATGCATAATGCCTGCACAGTCCTGCTCTATGCCGACTCTTTCTGCTCTGTACTGCCAGTAGACAATTCCCTTTGCTCCGCCCGCAAGACCTGCATACAATTTATACTTCAAATCAAAGGGCGTATCATAATCACGGAATCTGCCGTGACCGGGATAAATTTCATGGATAAAATAGTTCTTGTCAATGCTTCTGAGAAAATCCGTCAGCATCATCATATCGCACCGCTTGTCGTGACAGTCCATCCCGACGGGATAAAAAGGAAGGCTTGTACCCCAGAAGTCAACGGCTTTTGATACGGTATAGTCGTCGCATACATCGCCTATGTTGTCCTGAAAAGCGGAGCAAACACCCACATGGGACATGATAGGTCTTTCACTGTCGTATTTTCTTATTGCATCGTAAACAAACTTTAAGTAATTGGAAAGCTCGTAGCTGCCCTTGAACTTTTTAAACTCAAAAATATCCCAGAAGCCGTGAGCCATTACGGGAAGATTTATGGTATCAAAGCTATCCTCAGCCGCACCGTAGTGTGCGTTAAGTGCTTCAACCGTGCCGAACTTCTTTTCAAGATATTTACCAAAAGCTCTTCTGCAATGGGGACAGAAGCATTCGTCAACAGGCCTGTTTCTTATTTCGTTCCAGGTGTGCCAGAGGATTATGTTTTTGTTATCTTTGTATCTCTCTGCAACCTTTTCCACAAACTTTATTGCTCTTTCCTGCACCTTTGGATTTGTAAAGCAAGGAAGCCAGCCGCCGTAGAATGCACCGTGAGCACCCGGGCGCAATTTTTCTCCTTTTGAGCCGATTCTTGTACCGTCATACTTTTCGTAAATGTACTGAGGTGCACATTCGAGAAGGAACTTCATTATAACCTTTCTTCCGTTCTTTTCAGCAAGCTCCAAAAGCCGGTCAACATCGGAAAAGTCGTATTCATTCTCACGTCTTTCATTCCAGCGCCAGTTCATTCTGATTTGGAATGCGTCAATGTTAAATTCATCCATTCTTTGGATGTCCCCCTCCCATTCTTCGGGCAGGGGTGTAGGTGAGCGATAATACTGCGTACCGTGGATGATTTCGTCAAAAAACATAGATTTTAACCTCCGGTAAAAAATTCGGAATGCGAAGTGCGGAGTACGGAATGTTTAAGGGTTCAGTCTCGCACCGCTCCCTTTATGGTTAATAATATAACAGTTTTATCAGAACATCAAGACAAAAACAGGAAAATAAAGGACAGAATTTGCTTTTTTAAAACAGGCATATATTTTCAAGTGTTAAAGTCCACCGGCTTTAATATTTACAAATAATTACAGGCGAAAATGCTCCTAATTAAACATCAACTTTTGCACTGTTTTCTTTAATTTCTGCAAAAACTTCCTCTGTTTTTAAATACACGGGATTTATAAAGCAGAATTTGTCACCTTACTTACAGGGTATATTAACATAGGTTTCAAAAGATTCGTCCTTTGTATTCATAATCATATATAAAACACATCCGTCAAAGCTTTTATTCATAAACAGAACATATAGGTATTTTCGGCATAAAAAATGAACGGTAACTTTGTATCAAAATTACCGTTCTTCTTTGGTTGCGGGGGCCGGATTTGAACCAACGACCTTCGGGTTATGAGCCCAACGAGCTACCAGGCTGCTCTACCCCGCGATATATTTGGTGCCGGAAACCGGGCTCGAACCGGTACGGGATTTGAGTCCCACGGGATTTTAAGTCCCGGGCGTCTGCCAGTTCCGCCACTCCGGCATACAGACGCTGTTCGATGTGCCCATCGCTTCGTGCTTTAGAATTATAGCACGTATAAAACAATTTGTCAATACCTTTTCAAAAGATTTTATCAAAATTTTATCACCCTCTTTCGACATATTCTGTCAATAATAAAATTTTTCAATTTTTTCTTTCAGTTTTGATATTATCTTTTTTTCCAGGCGCGAAATATATGACTGAGATATTCCGAGCTCATCCGCTACTTCTTTTTGTGTCATTTCTTCGGAATCCCCTTCTAAGCCAAAACGCATCTCTATAATTTGTCTGTCTCTTTTATCCAAAGCCTTGACAGCACTATGTATTATCGTCTTTTCCTCTTCCCTCTCAATGTTATATAAAACTGAATCCTCCTCGGTACCCAAAACATCGGAAAGCAGTAATTCATTTCCGTCCCAATCAACATTCAGCGGTTCTTCCAGAGATATATCGTTGCGCGTATGAGAGTTCTTTCGTATATACATCAAAATTTCATTTTCAATACACCTTGATGCATATGTTGCAAGCTTTATATTTTTATCTGCCCTGAACGTATTAATAGCTTTCATCAGTCCAACAGTTCCTATTGACACAAGATCCTCAATACCCACTTTTGTACTTTCAAACCGTTTTGCAATATAAACAACAAGTCGTAAATTATGCTCAATCAATACACTTTTTGCCATTGCCGACTCATCTTTATTTTCGAGAAGTTCAATCAATTCGGCTTCTTCATCCGGAGACAGCGGCGGCGGCAATGCCTCGCTTCCCCCGACATAATACACGGCATTATTGCCAAAAACACAAAACCTTTCAAACAGAGACAAATGTTTTGCTGACTTATTATTTTTTTTTGATATAGCATTCTTTATGTATTCCAACAAATTCATAACTATTTCTCCTCAAAGGTTATCTATTAAACAAGACGGGATTATGCCATCATATTCACACCCTGAAAACAAGCCCTCTTTTACAAATCCAATGGCAGCATCAATTCCGGTTTTTCGTTTATGATAAACGCTTATATTTTTTGGGAAAATCACACCAGCAAAGTCAACACCGGATGCTGATTTGAATTTAATAATCCGGTAATCGCAATCAGAACTGACATCAAATTTTTTTTTGAATCTGCCGTCCAGCAAGATTACCGGCAGTTGTTTATATGGTTCAACAAGCAAATTTCCGCTGTCGCAAAGCAGGCATATTTCAATCAGGTTATCCTGATATTCAACTACCGCCCTTACCCTTTTCATATTTGTTTCTTTACCAATAATTACAATTGACTTCGAAAAAACAAAAATAAACGCAGTCAGACACAGAAACATTACAAACATTCTGTTATTCAATTCACCTAAATACAGGTCAAATAGAGTGGCAAATCCGCCAAGCAAAACAGACACAGAAAAGTATGTTATGAATATTTTCAAAAAGGTTATTGGTCTTCTGCTTCCATAGCAGAGAAAAAGCACAAGAGGTAAAACAGAAATTGTCAAAATCAATTTCAATATATCTTCGGGTTGAAAAACAGCAATAACGACAGCAAACAAAGAACCAACTACGGAACCGAGTATTAACTTAAAAAACGACGTTTTTATATGTAAAAATGAAGACGTCATAAACAGAAGCATATAATCTATGCACATATTGACAACAAAAACAACATCTATATAAACAGTATTCATCAGCATCACCTTAATGAGTCAATATTATCATTACCCGCTTAAAAAAAATGTCTGTTTGTGACTGATAAAAAAATTAAGTTTCGGAATAAAATTCAGTCTGTTTTAATATGCTTTAGCAAATCACAAAAAGAGGTGGACAAATGTCACAAGGATATTTGAGCATAGAAACAAGAGTAGCAGACGGCGGTATACCGATAGAGGGTGCCAGAGTCTACATTATGCCGTCACAGCGCGGAAGCGAAGTATCAGATACATACTACAGCAATTATCTGATAACCGACTCTTCCGGAAACACAGGTTTTATCAGATTCGACACACCGGATCCCGCAATTACAGAAAACATAAACAACAATCTTGTACCCTATACTGTCGTTGACATTTATGCTGACGCAGACGGATTCTTTCCGGTACGAATAAAGAACGTTCAGATATACGGCGATACGCAGAGTATTCTTCCAATAACGCTCATTCCTGTCAGCGGTTCTTTTTCAGGAACGCAGAACGGCGTCATAACATATGAAATCCCCCAAAGTCAGCTTCTTACAGCAGATACCCATTCAATGAGCGGTCCGAGTAACGAGCAGACACAGCCATTAATCGCCGAGGAAATATACATTCCCGAATTTATTACGGTTCACCTCGGGACACCTTCTTCAAATGCACGAAACGTAACTGTTCCATTTACTGAGTACATAAAAAACGTTGCTTCATCAGAGGTATATCCAACGTGGCCGGAAGAAGCATTGCGTGCAAATATTGCAGCAATTACATCTTTGACACTAAACCGATTTTTTACGGAGTGGTACAGAAGCCAAGGGTATGACTTTGATATAACGAGTACAACAAGCTACGACCAGAGCTTTGTTGAAGGCAGGAACATATTTGAAAACATCTCAAGAATCGTTGATGAAACATTCAATAATTATGTTATACGCGATGGCTATATAAATCCTTTATTCACAACATTCTGCGACGGCAGAACAGTATCCTGTGACGGTCTTTCTCAATGGGGTACCGTATCGCTTGCAGAGAATGGAAACAATGCGCTTCAGATTCTCAGATACTATTACGGCGACGATGTAAACCTGACATCCACCGACGACATACGTTCAGCAGAAATCTCATATCCGGGCACGCCATTAAAGCTTGGAGACTCAGGCGACGACGTAGCAACAATTCAGAAACAGCTTTTGAGAATACGCGAAAACTATCCTGCAATTCCCCTTATTCCGACAATCGACGGAATATTCGGGTCATCAACAGACAGCGCAGTAAGAACATTTCAGGAAATTTTTGATTTAGCTGTCGACGGCATCGTCGGAAAGAGTACTTGGTACAGAATATCTTACATTTATTCCTCTGTTGCCAAGCTTGCCGAAACCGTCGGAGAGGGCGTTTCTGACATATTTTCCGAAGACATTCCAAATATCACAATCAGTCTTGGGGATACAGGAAACTATGTTTTACTTTTACAGTCGCTTATTGACTACATAAGCATATTTTATCCATCGGTACCTTCGGTTTCTAAAGATGGTATTTTCGGGAGAAGCACAGAGGATTCAGTAAAACAGTTTCAAAAAACATTCGGTCTTACCGAAACAGGCATCGTTACTCCTCTCATATGGAATGCAATGTATCAGGTCTATCTGAACATTATTAATTCAATAACCCCCTCTCTCCCCAATCAAGGTTTCCCGGGCACCGATTTAAGAAGGGGCGACAGCGGAGAAAATGTAAAGCTTATGCAGACATATTTAAACACAATATCAAGAAGATACAACACAATACAGCCTGTCACTATTGACGGAATTTTCGGCGGAGATACGGAAAATGCAGTTCTTGAATTTCAAAGAGCTGTAAGGCTTAATCCTACAGGCGTTATCGACGTATCTACATGGGAAAGAATAGTTGAACTATACAACTTTGAACAAACAAGATAAAGTAACAGTCGGAGTTTATTATGACAATAACAAAGGACAGTTCATCATTGCACAAAATACGATCATTTTTGCCACAATCGGTTTTAACTGCTTTGTCCGTACTCGACAAAGCAACACTTGACAGAATAAGTGAAATAAGGTTACGTTCGCAGGGAATAACAACCGTAACTGTTGAAGGAAACAACAGAGCGTTGAGCGTCAAAGGGCTGACCGATGATACAACTCTGGCCGTCAGGTGCACGAAATGCGACATCGATGATTTTATATACAAATTCTGCAAAGGCTCGGTGTACACACACGAGAAATCCATTTCAGAAAATTATATAGTAAATGAAGGAATTAGAGTTGGTTTTGGATGCACAGGTTCAAACACTCCGGGGCCTCCGTCAGAAATAACAAGCCTGAACATAAGACTTGCAAGACACATTCCGGACTGCAGCAAAATACTTATGAAGCACGTCAAAGAAAACGGCTTTGAAGACGGCAGAGGAATCCTGATAATTTCACGTCCGGGTATCGGCAAAACCACATTTTTACGAGACCTTGCAATAAAGCTTTCATCAGGCATTGACTATCAAATGAAAAGAGTATGCGTGATAGATGAAAGAAACGAAATTTATATGAAAAACATATTTGACAACTGCTGTATAGATTTTCTTTCAAACATTGATAAATGCAAAGGAATTGAAACAGCATGCCGTCTGTTGTCTCCGGAGATTATTATTTGTGACGAGATTTCAGGTTATGACGAAGCATCAAAGATAACGTTGCAAAAAAACAGCGGTGTAACTTTTATTGCCTCATTTCATTCTGACAGTTTTACATCTGCCCTCAAGAAAACATTTATAAGAAGCATGTTCGATAACGGTGTATTTTCACACATGTATCTTCTGGAGCGTACGGGTTCTGAAATCAAAGGCACTCTTTACAAATACACAAATGATTAAAATCATAGGAATCTTGATTCTGTCATCGTCTATATCGGTGTATGGCACTTTATGCTCATCGGCGTTGAAAGAAGCAATACGTCTACGTTATGAAATTATTCAGCTGTTAAAAAGTATTCAAAACGGTATAAGGTACGGAAGTGTTCCGATTGACAGAATCATCAACGACAGAAAATTTCCTCTTATTGAAAAAAGCAATTTTTATGATTTATATAACAGCGGCGGCAATATGCAGGATATTATCGGCGAATGCTTTAAATCCCTGTCAAAAGAAGACAAAGATATGCTGATCTCATTTTTTACGACCATTGGAAAAACGGCATATTCCGAAAAAGAAATAAATCTTTGTTTTTATTATGTTGACTATTTTGAAAAGACACAGGCTGAACGCGAAAAAGACACTGCCTCAAAAGTCCTTTTATATAAAAAAATCGGGATTGTTTCAGGCATTCTTTGTGCGATAATTTTTATTTAAAGGTTGGAAAAATATGGATGTAAGTATAATATTAAAAATCGCAGGTATCGGAATTCTGATTTCAGTAACTAACAACATTCTTTCAAAATCAGG
The DNA here is from genome assembly GCA_017620655.1 of Clostridia bacterium. Lineage (GTDB taxonomy): Bacteria > Bacillota > Clostridia > Oscillospirales > CAG-382 > UMGS1387. Next base: position 56,522 of record JAGAUT010000074.1, read on the forward strand.
GCGGGATGAATACAGCACCTTCTGCACAATTGCAGGTATAATCATAGTTTTACTCATGCTTGTCGGTGAAATTGACACATTATTTTCCCTGGTAAGGGGCACATTCGGGTTATAGAAACATGAATATCATAAGAATTATCTCAATAGCCCTGTCATCTCTGACAGTATTGATTCTCCTAAGAAGATTAAATAACGAATATGCAACCATTACATCTTGCTTTATAAGCATCTTTATCTGCGTCTTTTCATTCGGAATTCTGATTCCTGTATTTGATTTTATAAAAAAGCTCGGAAGCAGCGAAACGTTGGGAAATCTTTACACACTTATGATTAAAAGTGCAGGCGTCTGTATGCTGTGTTCGGTAGCGTCGGAAATGTGCAGTGAATGCGGTGAGGGTTCAATTGGTGCAAAAATAGAATTTGCCGGGAACTGCACCCTTATCGTTCTTGGTCTTCCTCTGATTGAGTCAGTTTTTGAAAATGCAACGAAATTTATTTATTAGCATTATTATTATACTGACTGTCATAATGCTGATTTTACCTGTATCGGCAGAATCCCTCAGTGAAACGGTAAATCATTATCAGAATAAGGCAACCGAGCTAGCTGAAAGCATAAGCATACAAAAAATTGGAGATTTTCTGTTATCAAACATCATTTCTCATTCAAAAGAACTTAGCAAGAGCTTCTTTATTGCTCTCTCGGTTATAGTTATTTCATCTTTATTCACTGTAATTAAATCAAGTTTCAAGATGAAAAGCGATACTTTTGAATTAATCACATGTTGTGTCATTACTCTCATCGTCTTTTCTCCGCTGACTTCATGTTTTATTAAGGTTCAGGAGCACATTGAATCAATTTGCGGATTTATGACATCGTTGATACCCACATGTGTAATGCTTCATTCAGCATCCGGAAACAGCTTATCGGCCGCATTTATGGCCACAGGCACAGCAACGGTAATTTCACTGCTGCAAACAATTGCCACAGCTCTCACGCTGCCTTTGACCAATGCAATGATTTCAGTGACAGCAGTAAATACCATATGCAAAAATACAAATCTTTCAAGTTTATCAAAAACATTGAAAAGCATCTGTCTCTGGATAACCGGACTGAGCTTTACTTTATTCACGGGTATACTTTCAATGCAATCGGTACTACAGGCAGGTGCTGACAATCTTACCTTAAAAGGTCTCAAATTCAGTGCGGCAAAGCTGATTCCAATTGCAGGCGGGCTTGTCAGCGAAAGTATGAAGGCAGTAATAAACAGCATAGGTTTTATAAAGAGCGTAACAGGATTTTCGGGAATTATATTTATTATTTACGCCGTGATTCCACCCCTGTGCTTTATACTTATGACAAAGATATACTTTATAATTCTGTCAGCTTTTGCAAAGACAGCCCAATCAGACAACATATCATGCTTTCTTGAGGCAATGAGCGGGATAATTGATATTTTACTGGCTGTTTTAATAAGCTGCTCTGTTGCATTGATAATAATTCTTACGCTGTTTATAAACAGCACAGTAACGTTATAAGGACGTGTTTATTATTTCAGAATACATAACAGCTGTTCTTAAAGTTGCAGTATGTGCATTTTTATGTGAACACTTATCCGGCAGCTTTTCAAAATCAAAGACTCATCAAAAAGGGCTTCGGCTTATAACCAATATATGTGTTTTTATTGTAATCATATCGCCACTTATTAACCTTGCAGGAATTTTTAATCTACAAGGAACCAATACTTTTGAAAAAAATGTTGCTGTTGAGCAGACTGAAAGTCTTGAAGAACTTACTGAAAGAGAACTGAATGAGCAGCTGAAAAGGCAAATTCATGACAACACGGGGATTACAGTAAGCTCTATTCATGCAGATCTTGAGTTTCAAAATAATAATGCATACATCAAAAGTATTTCAGGTCAGGTTCAGAGTACTGAAGAAAAAGAAGCACTGAGCAAATTCATTTACGAAAATATAGGCAAAGAAATTTTACAGGAGATTATAGTAACAAAAAATGGGCAAGACTGACAGAATATTTGACAGAATAAAAAAACGCAAATGGGCAGTCATACTGTTTGCAGCAATCGGAATAGTTTTAATAGGGGTATCATATATTCCTCTTGAGAGGGTTTCTTCAGATGGTACAGAGACCGAATACGGACAAATACTTGAAGAAAAAACAAAAAGGATTATTGAAACGGTTACCGGAAACAACACAACCGAGGTAATGATAACGTTCAGCAATACATATATTCCTGTCTCCGTCAATGACGCCGAAACCCTATACCGCACCGAAGCTAAAAAAAACTATTATTTTGAAATGCCGATGCCCGAGATATCAGGGGTCATGATTGTATGTACCGCCGTAAACAACGAAAGTGATATTTTAACAATAAAGCAGGCTGTTTCAACCTGTTTAGATATACCTAAAAGCAAAATTTACATAATCGGAGGAAAGACTGACAATGAAAAAAATCATCAACGCTTTTAAAAAGCACAGAAAACCAATTCTTGCTCTGACTCTCGCCGCCGCTGTTTCGGTTCTTGTATATACCGATCCTTTGAACATTTCAGGTGGAAGCCCCGTTTCAGACTATCACTACAACATGGACTACTCCGAAAGCAGCACGAAAATTTTAGGTGAAGCAGCACTTGTGGACAGCAAAACAGATATTACCGACTCTGAAACCGACAGGTATTTTTCTGCAGCATCAATCAACAGAGAAAAATCCCGCGACGAGGCTCTTGAAACTCTTCAGGTTGTTGTAGACAGTGCAGAAGAACTCCCCGAAACCCGCGACAGGGCTCTTTCTGAAATCATGCAGATTGCCTCGGACATTGAAATTGAAGCAACTATTGAGGAAATGATTAAGGCAAAAGGATTTGAAGATTGTGTCGCAATTATCAGCGGTGATAATATAAATGTAATAGTCAAATCTGACGGTCTGCTGACAAGCGAGGTGGCACAGATTACCGACATCGTAAAGAGCGAGACAGGGTATTCCGCCGAAAACATACGAATAGTGGAAAAAGTATAGCAAAAGGAAGACAAATGTCTTCCTTTTTTAATTATTCACATTCTTGAGTATATTTATTAACCGAGTTATGCTAAACTAACTCGTAGAAGGCGGTGATTTATTGAAAGCCAAATACGACATATCCGGAATGAACTGTGCTGCCTGCAGTGCGGCTGTAGAAAGAGCTGTACGCAGTCTTGGAATTGACGAAGTTTCGGTAAATCTTTTATCGGGCACAATGAACGTAGAATTCGATGAAAGCTCAATTAACGATTCAGATATCAGAAACGCCGTGAAGAAGGCAGGTTTCGGTATCGATGCAGCAAAAAGCAGTGCCGAGAAAAGAAGAATTCTTCAGGAATCTGCCATCAAAAACGAAAGAAGTTTATTCAGAAGGCTGATTTCATCAACTGTCATTATGTTAATTCTGATGTACTTCTCCATGGGTCACATGCTGGGGCTTCCCCTGCCTGCATATTTTGCAAAACCAATAGTTCTCGCTATTATTCAGTTTGTTCTGACTATTCCGATTCTCATAATAAACAGAGTATACTTTTCAAACGGTTTCAGGCACTTATTTGCAAAAACACCCAATATGGACTCACTTATAGCAGTCGGATCTTCGGCGGCAGTTATATACGGTATATTTGCTATTGTCCAGATTATACTAGGCAATGAACACTATTTACACGATCTCTACTTTGAGACTGCTGCAATGATCCCAACGCTTGTAACTGTCGGAAAGTTTTTAGAAGAAAAAAGCAGGTCCGGCACAGGCAAGGCACTTGATATGCTTATAGACCTGACTCCAAAAAAAGCAGTTATAATTGAAAACAGCACTGAAAAAGAGGTTGACATTGAGCGTCTAAAGGTCGGCGACACAGTTATTATAAAGCCGGGGCAAAGCGTTCCCTGCGACGGTGAAATTATCGGCGGCGAAAGCTACATTGATGAGTCAAGTCTTACAGGAGAAAGTATTCCGGTTTACAAATCAATCGGGGGCAAAGTCAACGCAGGAACAATCAATTCAAACGGCACGCTGACTGTCAGAGCCGAAAAGGTCGGAGACGAAACGATTATTTCAGAAATTGTAAGACTGGTTGAGCAAGCATCAGGTTCAAAGGCGCCGATATCACGCCTTGCCGACAAAATCAGCGGAATATTTGTACCTGTTGTAATTGGTATTGCATTATTGACTTTCTTGATCTGGATGATGTGCGGCAGCGGATTTGAATTTGCATTTTCAAGAGCAATTTGCGTTCTTGTTATTTCATGTCCCTGCGCTTTAGGGCTCGCAACACCGGTTGCGGTAACAGTAGGAACAGGAGTTGCAGCATCAAACGGAATTCTTATTAAAAATGCTGCGACTTTAGAGGAACTTGGCAGAATCAACGCGGTTCTATTTGACAAAACCGGTACACTTACCGTAGGAAATCCTGTTGTCACCGACATAATTACAGCAAAACATGATGATGAAAGCTTTCTTTCTGAATGTGCTTCAATAGAGCGTCTTTCCGAACATCCTTTAGGAAAAGCAATAGTTAAGGAGGCCGAAGCAAGAAAACTGTCAATTACTGAGGCTGAAAGCTTCGAAGCCATACCCGGTATGGGTCTTAGGGCTATCATGAAAGGCAAAACATATTACGGCGGAAACTTTCAGCTTTTAGATAAAGCAGGAATAACGGTCAACGAAAATATTAGGGAAATGTTTAAAAGGCTTTGTCATGAAGGAAAAACCCCTTTGTTCTTTGCCTGCGACGGAGAGCTTCTCGGCTGTATAGCCGTATCAGACAAGCCTAAAGATGACAGCAAAGCTGCTATAGAAAAGCTGAACTACATGGGCATAAAGACGGTTATGATTACAGGGGACAATGAAATCACGGCAGAAGCAATTGCCGGGCAAATAGGCATTGGCGAAATCTGTGCCACGGTGTCTCCTTCAGAAAAGGAAGAATACGTCCGCAGGTATCAGAACTCTGACGGAAAGGTTGCCATGTGCGGCGACGGCATAAACGATTCCCCCGCCCTTGCCCGTGCTAATGTCGGCATCTCTGTATCAAAGGGCACGGACATTGCCCTTGAGACAAGCGATGTTATTCTCATGCACAGCGATGTATATTCTGTACCTCGTGCCATTGCGTTAAGCAAGGCTACCATTTCAAACATAAAGCTGAGCCTGTTCTGGGCGCTTTTATACAACTCACTCGGCATTCCGATAGCTGCAGGTGTTCTTTATCCTGCGTTCGGAATTGTTTTAAATCCCATGATTGGTGCTGCAGCGATGAGTCTTTCATCAATATGCGTGGTACTCAATGCACTGAGGCTTAAAAAGTTCAAATTTGATTAATTGAATACGATAGGAGAATTAAAATGACAAAGAAGGTTATTACGGTTGAAGGTATGCATTGCATGCACTGTGCTTCATCTGTTGAAAAGGCAGTAGCAGCACTTGAAGGAGTAAAGGACGCTAAAGTTAATCTTGACAAAAAGAGCTGTACCGCAAAGCTTTCAGGTGATGTAAGCGACCAAGCAATAATTGAAGCTGTAAAAGAAATCGGATTTGAGGTAACGGGTATAGAGACCAAGAAAAGTTTATTCTGAAATTACAAAATACTTCATGTTGCCGGTTTTTCCCGAAAGATGTATTCTCATGAGGCTCAATGCTTTCTGAAGTATAATGCTTCAAAGAAGCTTCTTTCAATCTTTGCAAACAACAAATCCGCAGTCATAAGACTGCGGATTTTTATGTTATTTATTATAAGAAACCATGTTGAAATTCTTGAATTCTACAGTATAGTCATAATTACCCCAGGTCTCATAGCCGATGTTTACGCCTTCAAAGTACATATCCTCGACGGTTACCGGTGTGCCGAAGGCATTGTCTCTGTTTGCCCATTCAACAGCCTGTTCGATATGTGGTGTAACATCGATTCTTATATGTTTCCATTCGTCACCTATCAGAACAACGCCGTTCTGTGGAACAAATGAGTTTTCGACTCCGCCGTAAACTATCCCCTGAGACATTTTATACATATACTGATGAGCTGCCGAATCGGGTGCCCAGCCGCATTTTGTACCTGCATCGACACGGGTACCGTTAAAGAAGTTAATACCGAACCAAATCAGCTGTCCCGGTGCTTTGTCGGTTCTTAAATAGAAATATGACATAAAGTTTGCACTTGTTTCGCCGTCTTTGATTGTGGTGTCCTTGAAATCGAGAAGTCTTATATCCGCCTCAATAAACATTCTGTCGGCGGCGGCAGAATTTCGCTCTTTATCAATGGGACAAATACTCGACTCCTGAGATATAAGAAGGTGCGGCCACCATTCATATTCGCCGGCGATATGAGGTTTTCCCTCGTAAATCGGGTATGTATTTACCCTCATTGTGAGGGATTTTTCCTCAGGGTTATAAGTAATTGTATTTACACCGTGTTTATCCCCAATTGTATACTTATCTGTTGCTGTATCTCTGTCATCCACAAGGTCAAATCTTGCCCAGTGGGGAGAAATATTCCAAAGGGGTGTCATGTTTGTCTCGCAATAATCCTGAAACAGACCTCTGTCAAGTGATGTCGCAGTATTCTTGACTCTTGAAACCCAGAATCCTCTCTCAAAGCCTTCATCACGTAGAAGTCTTGTAGCCGTATACCCTGCCTCAACAAGTTCGTCGTGGGTAGACAAGGTATTATATCCGTTCGTATCCTCAACAAAGCGGATATAATCGACATAGAATGTTCCGTCGGTATTAGCAGGGTCAAAGCGGATTGCAGAAACCTTGCCATTCCAAATGGGAAGAAGTCTGAAATCAAACTCAAACACATACCAGCCTGCAGCGTCCTTAAATTTGCCGTCAAAGCTGATATGCAGCGATTTTGCTTCAGAAAAGTTAGAATCACCCTCAGTCATAAAGTACAAATCCATATTTGGATTTATGATTTCACCCTCAAATTCCGGCTTCATCCTGATTCTGAGCTTTGTATATTTTTTTGCCTCCATATCAAGGTTCTTCACCGTTATTTTTGGGTCATAACGGGGTGTTCTTCCCTCTCCTCTGTCGAGAACCTTTAGAACCAAAGCGCCGTTTTGTATTTTTACACTTTCAGCTTCGTAAGTAAGGGTATTGATATACGATTCATCGTTAAATTCGATATCATATGAAGTTCCATCATTCTCCCATGTTGCAGAAATACTTCCTTTAACCCTGTTTTCAGGAAGTGCAGCTCTGTTAATTATTGCAGCAGCCTCACTTCGTTTTATGTCACTGTCACGATTAAATGTCCCATCTTTATCAGAGCCGAGAAGAACACCTGCATTATAGAGCATGAGGTAAACATCGGCATTTTTGTCGTTGCGCGAAATATCGGGAATACCTTTGATGTCGTTTATTCTACCGAAATATTCATTAGGAAGTGCCGCTGCAAAAAGACTGCACAGTTCGCCTCTTGTGATATTTCTTGTATAATCATCCGTGTAAAAATCGTGAAGGTCTACAATACCGTTATCAAGTGCATAGTTGACATACATATCGTACCATTTTTCACCGTTATAGTTTTCGCTCATTGAAAAGGTAATATAGTCAATATAATATATACCGTTATTGTTTGTTGGATCAAAGCGGATTTCACGCAGCAGGTCTGTATACTTTTTATTTCCGAAAAGATCAACCTCGACCTCAAACCAGTCGGTCAAATCTTCAATATCAGCAAGCATTGCCGTGACACATTTATCACCCGAAAAACCTACGGATGAGCTTGTGGAAAAGAATATTTCAACCGTTTCGTTTCTTGCGGCATCAGGATTCAAATTATCAAGAGCCGTTCTTTTCATGCGAAAGGTAAGCTTATTATATATTCTTGTATCAAGCTCAAAGCCTTTTATAATAACACCCGGGTCATAAATACCTCTATCGTTCGGTGCATCGGGTTGTACTACAAGTACACCGTCTTCAATATACCCTGTCGAACGATGAAAATCAACACCGCTATCATATCTGGAATTTCGCTTTGTTGAGTCAAAGATAACGGAAGGGTCATCAAAATCTATTCGATATTCGTACACGGCACTATCACGCTGTTTTACCTCTGTGCCGTTATAAATAGCGTGAAGGCGGGATGCCATGGCAATACCTTCGGCAACTGATACAGAACCGTTTGGGTCAAATGCGCCTTCAGACTTGCCGTTCATAAAACCAAGCTCGTATGCAGTCTTTACGTCATTTGCATACCACGCCGTGTCCTTTACGTCGGAAAAGCTTCCGTCATATGTATTGATTCTTTGAAAAGCCGCGTTTGTACCTATGGCAAAAACAATTGACAGCAAGAGCATTGCAACAGTTCTTTTCATAACATTCCTCCTCGGTTTTCTTTATTTTATGATAGCAAAAAGGCTGACCTTAGTCAACCTTTTTTATGTATTTAGTCTTTATTGTAGGAAACTATATTGAGGTTCTTATGCTCAAATGCAGCGTCATAATTTCCGTGAATTTCAAAACCAATATTCACGCCGCCAAAGTACAAATCTTCTTTGGTAATCTGTGTTCCGAAGATATTGTCTCTGTTTGCCCATTCAACAGCTCTGTCAATATGTGGTGTGATATCAAGTCTTACATGCTTCCATTCATCACCGCAAGAAACCTCACCCTTCTTTGGAGTAAAGCTGTTTTCAATACCGTCAAACACTACGGCTGTAGGAATTATGTACATATACATATTTGCCGCAGAGTCGGGACTCCATGAAGGAATTACAGTAGTATTACCGCCGAGACGGTCATCAAAGAGAGAAAGTCCAAACCAGATTCTATGACCGGGTGCTTTATCTGTCATAAGGTAGAAATTAGCAACATACTGGCAAGCATTTATGCCCTCAGGGTTTGTTGTCGGCTTGAAATCAGAAAGCTTGAGATCTACCTCTGCAAACACTCTGTCAGCGGCTGCCGAATTCTTTGTCTTATCTACTTCTTCAAGCTGTTCGATAAGAAGATGAGGCCACCATTTATAGGTCGCACTATCATGCGCATCGCCCTTATAAACCTTTGTTGCGTCAAGACGCATGGACAAAGACTTTTCTTCAGGATTATACTTTACAGTATTTATACCGTATGTATCGGCAAGAGTATACTTATCTGTTGTTGTATCTCTGTTTTCTATAAGGTCATATTTTGACCAGATAGGAGCGATTGCCCAAACAGAAGAAGCGGATGCTTCACAGTAATCTGTAAACTTACCGTAATCCTTAGCCGGAACCTTCTGCTCAACCTGAGATACATAGAAGCCTTTAGCCATAGTTTCATCCTCAAAGAGTCTTGTTGCCTCGTAGCCTTCAGCTACAAGCGCATCATGGGATGCACCCTGAAGGTAATCAGCCTTTGCAAGTCTGATATAGTCGATTGTATATGTGCCGCCTGTATTTGCAGGGTCAAAACGGAATGCCTTTACTGTTCCTTTCCACTGTTCTCTGAGTGCAAGGTCAACTTCAATGATGTACCAGCCTGCAGGGTCAACCTTTGCGTATGCAAGAAGGTCTGCAAAAGCAAATTTTGACTGTGAGAAGTTATCATCGTCATCTGTCATGTAGAAGAATTCAAAGTTGGTATTTGAAATCTCGTCATCAAAATCGACCTTCATTCTTACCTTGAGCTTTGTATACTCTTCGGCATTGATATTGATATCCTTAACGATTATCTGAGGGTCATACTTAAGGCTCTGTCCGTCGCCTCTGTACTTGGGAACAAGCACAAGAGAGCCGTTCTTGACCTCGGCAGATTCAGCGTTATAGGTAATTTTTTCGAGAGAAGAAGCATCATTAAATTCAAGGTCATATTCATTGCCCTGCGCAGCCCAGTCAAAATCAACAGTGCCTTTAACTCTGTTTTCTGGAAGTGCTGCCCTGTTGATAATAGCCGCCACTTCGCTTCTCTTAATATCGGATGTTGGATTGAATGTACCCTTATCATCAGAACCAAGAAGAATACCTGCCTTATAAAGCATGAGAATAATATCGGCATTCTCTTCGTCTCTGAACACATCGGGTATACCCTTTACTTCGTTGATAGGAGCATAGCATTCTTCGGGAAGTGCTGCTGCAAAGAGTTCGCAAAGTTCAAAACGAGTGATATTTCTGCTATAATCAGCTTCTCTGAATTTATCCTTGTTTACAATCTTGTTGTCAACTGCATAGTCAACATACATCTGATACCACTTATTTTCAACCTGTTTTTCAGTTCTTGTGAAAGCAATGTAGTCGATATAGTAGATACCGTTATTGTTTGTCGGGTCAAGGCGTATACCCTTGATATAGTCCTTCCACTTTTCCTTTGAAGATACATCAACTTCAACCTCAAACCACTCGGACATATCTTCAACCTTTGAAGTACCTATAGCAACATACTTTGCCATATCGTACTGGGTTTCAGTACTTGTTATGTAGAAAAGTTCAAGTCTTTCATCGCGGGCTGCTTCTGCGTTTACATTGGGAAGAAAATCTCTTCTCATACGAATCTTGACTTTATTATACTCATTAGCATCAAGGTCAAGACCGACAATCATAAAGCCAAGGTCATAAAGACCGATATTATTGGGACCTTTGGATTCGAGAATAAGAACGCCGTCCTCTACTCTGCCAATTGTATTTGATCTTACGGAAACATTTTCCATAGTGTCAAAATCAATACGATATTCATTATTTCCGGCTTCTCTGGGTTTTACTTCGGTGCCGTTATAAATGGCATGAAGACGGGAAGCCATGGTCAGAGCTTCAACAACTGTAACATTGCCGTTGGGGTCAAATTTACCCTCTGATTTACCGTTCATAAATCCGAGTTCATATGCTGTCTTTACGTTTTGTGCATACCATGCCGTATCGGCAACGTCATTAAAATTGTTATTATACGTATTAACCTTTTCAAATGCCGCGTTTACGCCAACGGCAAGCATAATGGCTGCCAAGAGTAGACAAAGAATTTTCTTCATTAATTTGCTTCCTTTCAATTAGTAATAATCTACATTTATAATAACAAAAAGGTTGACAAAAGTCAACCTTTTCACTATGTATTAATTCGTGAAAAATATGTACAAATTCGCTAAATTATATATTAGTCAGCCTTATCGTAGGAAACCATATTGAAGTTTTTGAATTCAACTGTGCAGTCATAGTTGCCATGGATTTCATAACCTATATTCACACCGTCAAAGTACATATCCTCTTTTGTTACCTGAACACCGAAAATATTATCTCTGTTTGCCCAGGCAACAGCTGTTTCAATATGGGGGGTTACATCAAGTCTTATATGCTTCCAGTCATCACCGACAAGAGCAACGCCATTTTCGGGATTGAAAGAATTTTCCATTCCGTCATAGAGAGTATTCATACGGATGCCGTACATATACTGGTTCGCCGCAGAGTCGGGGGACCAACCGGTATTGTGTACAGGCATATTGAGATTTGCACCGCTGAAAATCTGAATTCCGAACCAGATCATCTGACCCGGTGCCTTATCCGTTTTTAAGTAGAAATAAGCAAGGAAATCACAGACATTTGCACCCTCGGGGTTTGTTGTAGCCTTGAAATCAGTGATTTTTGCATCAAGCTCAATAAACATTCTGTCGCTTGCTGCCGAGTTTCGCTCTTTATCGATAGGACAGATGCTTCTTGTCTGCTCAATAAGAAGGTGCGGCCACCACTTATAGTTACTTTCATCAACATCGGGAGTTGACTTATCATCCTTGATATGAGGCTGTCCGTGGTAGATGTTGGTTGCATTAAGCCTCATGGAGATTGACTTTTCTTCAGGGTTATACTTAATTGTATTTACACCGTATTTATCGGCAAGGGTATACTTATCTGTTGTTGTATCTCTATCCTCCCAGAGGTCAACCATTGTAAGTCCGTCACCTGTTCCCTGCCACCAAGGACCAATACCCCAAAGCGGCTTTTCGTCGGTTTCGCAGTATTCCTGCCATATACCGTGATTCAACAGACCTGCCGTCTGGTCAGTCTTTGCAATATAGAAACCTCTTTCAAAGCCTTCGTCCTGCATTAGTCTTGTTGCTGTATAGCCTTCAGAGAGAAGCTTTTCATGGGATGCACCCTGAAGAGGGTCACCTTTGGCAAGTCTCAGGTAGTCAATTGTGTAAACACCGTTTGTGTTAGCAGGGTCAAATCGGAAGGAAGTGATGTTACCGCTCCAGCCGGCATTCATTCCAAGATCTACTTCCATTACATACCAGCCGGCAGGGTCAATATAACTGAATTCACGGAAGTCCTGATGAGCAGACTTTGCCTCTGAGAAGTCTTTATCACCTTCTGTCATGAAGTAGAAATCAAACTTTGTGCTGTCAATATCACCGAGGAAGTCTACCTTCATTCTTACTTTGAGCTTTGAAAACTCATCGGCATTGACATTAATATCATTAACAACTATCTTTGGGTCAAACTGAGGCAAGCGGTTTGCACCTCTGTCAGTAGACTGAATAATAAGCGCACCGTTTTTAATTTCGGTATAGTCTACATCCTTTGTTTCAATATTTGAAAGAGAGCCTTCGTCGTTGAATTCAATATCGTATTCATTGCCCTGCTTTGACCAGTCGGCCTCTATTCTTCCCTTTACTCTGTTTTCGGGAAGTGCAACTCTGTTGATAATAGCAGCAATTTCCGATCTTTTAATATCGGACTTAGGATTAAATGTACCTTCAGCATCTGAGCCGAGAAGAACACCTGCATTATAGAGCATAAGATACACATCGGCATTCTTTTCATCTCTTAAAACATCCGGAATACCCTTGATATTATTGATGGCACCGAAGTATTCTTCAGGAAGAGAAGCCACAAAAAGGTCGCAGATTTCGGCCCTTGTAATATTTCTCGAAAAATCATTATTTGTATACTGTGCCTTTGCGATAATACCGTTAGCAAGAGCATAGTCAACATACATATCGTACCACTTGGAATTTGAAGAATCCAAATCTTCCCAGAGAACAATACTGTCAATATAATAGATACCGTTATTGTTTGTCGGGTCAAAACGAATTGCTGAAATTGTGTTCTGCCAGTTTGAGTTTTCGTCAAGAGCGATTTCCACTTCAAACCACTGTGTAAGGTCGTCAATGTCACTTATTGAGGGTTTAAAAGTTCTGCTTTCGGCATATGTAGGTTCAACATCAGTAGCAAAGTAAATTTCCAGTTTTTCGCTTCTCGGAATGTCAGGATTTGTATTTGGAAGTTCATCCCTCTTCATACGTATTGTCATTCTGTTATAGCGTCGTGAATCAAGCAAAATTCCGCTCAGCTTTATACCGGGGTCATAGTTACCATATGAATTTGGAGCATCCGGCTGCATAACAAGAACACCGTCTTTAACTTCACCGTAAGCATGGTTAAACACAACACCGTCAAGAGTATCAAAATCAAAACGGTATTCATTCTTCGGTACAGTGTTTTTAGTAATCTCGGCGCCGTTATAAATGGCATGAAGTCGAGAAGCCATGGTGATACCCTCTGCAACGGTTACATTTCCGTCGGGGTCGAACTTTCCTTCGCTCTTTCCATTCATAAAGCCGAGCTCATACGCTGTTTTTACGTTCTCGGCAAACCAGTTTGAGTCAGCAACATCTGAAAAGTTATTATTGTATGTATTAACCTTCTCAAACGCCGCTAACGAAAATGTTGCAAGAAGCACTGAAACAGCAAATAATGTAAAAATCCTTCTCATTTTTATCTCCTTTTTACTAATTGGTTTACTTAATTATACCAAAATCACAACTCTTTGTATATATATATTTTAAACATAATTACATCTTGTTTTTTATAACAAACATGCATAAGAAAAGACCGCAAAAGCGGTCTTTTCAAAATTATACCAAATTACTCAGCCTTATCGTAGGAAACCATATTGAAGTTCTTGAACTCGAACTCATAGTCATAGTTACCGTGTGTTTCAAAGCCGATGTTTACACCGTTCCAGTACATATCTTCAACAGTTACTTCTGTACCGAAGATATTGTCGCGGTTTGCCCATTCAACTGCTCTCTTGATATGAGAAGTAATATCCATTCTGACATGTCTCCATTCACCGTCAGCGGTAACAACACCCTTTTCGGGGTTGAAGGAGTTTTCAAGACCGTCATAGATATCAGCCTGTCTGATGCCGTACATATACTGATTAGCGGCAGAGTCGGGACTCCAGGAAGGTGTAACCGTATCAATACCCGATTCACCTACAAAGAGCTGGAATCCGAACCAGATTCTCTGACCCGGTGCCTTATCTGTTACAAGATAGAAGTATACAAGATAAGAAGCAACATTTGTACCATCGGGATTTGTTGTAGGCTTGTAGTCATTCATTCTTACATCGATCTCAAAGAAGGTTCTGTCTGCAGCGGCAGAGTTTCTTACCTTATCAACCTCACCTGTGAGAGCTGTTGACTGTTCAAGGAGAAGATGAGGCCACCATTTATATGTTTCCTTATCGTGTGGCTTGCCGTTATAAATCTTTGTTGCGTTCTGACGCATTGTTATAGATTTAGTTTCGGGATTATAAGTGATTGTATTTGCACCATACTTATCAGTAAGAGTGTACTTATCTGCTGTAGTATCTCTGTCAGGCCAAAGGTCGATAGGCGTAAAGCCTTCACCTGTACCCTGCCACCAGGGGCCGATACCCCAGAGGGGAGCTTCTGTTCCTTCGTTATACTGCCATGTACCATACTTATAGCCCTTAACAGGTGCTGTCTGGTCAACCTTATCTACACCGAAGCCTCTTTCAAAGTGTTCATCCTGCATAAGTCTTGTTGCAGTATAGCCTTCGTTAATAAGAACATCGTGGGAAGCTCCGTGTAAAGGATCGCCCTTTGCAAGTCTTATGTAGTCAATGGTATAAATACCGTCAGTATTTGCAGGGTCAAAACGGAATTCTACGATATTGCCCTTCCATTCCTTATGGAGAGTAAAGTCAACTTCCATTACATACCAGCCGGCAGCATCAAGGTAGCTGTATTCGGTGAACGCCTGATGCATAGACTTTGCTTCGGAAAGAGATTCATCGCCTTCGGTCTTGAAGTAGAAGTCAAACTTTTTAAGACCTGCAGGGGCATCGCCCTTAAAATCAACCTTCATTCTAACCTTGAGCTTTGCAAATTCTCCGGCATCTACCTTAATATTTGAAACAAGAAGCTTAGGGTCAAACTGAGGTGAACGGTTTTCGCCTCTGTCGGTAGGAACAATTGTAATGGCACCGTTCTTGATTTCTGCAAAATCACAGTCGCCGGGGACAGCTCTGGCAAGGTCATCGGGTGAGTTGAATTCTACGTCATATTCATTGCCCTGTTCAGCCCAGTCTGTATTTGTTGTACCCTTTACTCTGTTTTCGGGAAGAGCTACTCTATTGATAATAGCTGCAATTTCCGATCTCTTGATGTCGGAAGCAGGCTTGAAGTTACCCTCAGTATCACCGAGAACGATACCTGCCTTATAGAGCATGAGGTAAACGTCAGCATTTCTTGCATCACGAAGAACGTCGGGAATACCTTTTACATCATTTATTGCAACAAATTCTTCTTCGGGAACAGCTGAAGCAATAAGATTACACATTTCGGCTCTTGTAATATTTCTTGTCATATCGGCAGAAGTAAAGTCGTTCTTGCCGTAAAGACCGTAATCTGTAGCATAGTCAACATACTTCTGATACCACTTCTGACCGGTTGCATTCTCGCTCTTTGAGAATGTGATATAATCAATATGGAAAATACCGTTATCATCAGAAGGGTCAAAACGGAAGCCTGTGATAGTATCTGTCCAGTTGGGGTTACCTGCAAGCTCTACTTCAACTTCAAACCAGTCTGTAAGGTCCTTGCCAAGCTCTTTGAGCTTTACATATTCTACCTTATCGGCTGTAATTCCGCTTGAAAGGTTAGTCATAAAATAGAACTGAAGCACTTCATTACGAGGCTTTGAAGTATCTGTATTATCAAGGGGTTCAATCTTCATACGGAACTTAAGAAGATTATAATCTGAAGCCGAGAAGCTGAGTTTGTTGAAAGAAACCTGGGGGTCATATGCACCGATAGAGTTGGGTTTATCAGGCTGTACAATAAGCACACCGTCTTCAACATAGCCTGTTGCACGGTTATATGCTGTAGGAACCTTGCCGTCTTCAAAGGTGAAGCCGTATTCCTCAACAACCTTCTTATGTGCATCAATATCAATGCCGTTATAAATAGCATGGATACGTGCAGCCATTGTAATACCCTCAGCAACAGTTACGTTACCGTTAGGGTCAAACTTACCCTCGGATTTACCGTTCATAAAGCCGAGCTCATATGCTGTTTTTACATTCTCAGCATACCAGTTGGAATCGGTGACATCGGAAAAGTTATTGTTATAGGTATTAACTCTTTCGAATGCCGCACTTGCGCCTACGGCAAGCATTACTGAAACCATAAGCACGACAAAAAATCTTTTCATGGATTTGCTCCTTTCATTTCGGTCATGTTTTCACAACCGTTTACTACATATTAATCATAACACAAAGCAAAAAAAATTACAACACTTATGCAAAATTTATATTTATCATATATTCCCGATTATTTATCAATTAGACTAAAATGGGCTGACTTTGGTGGTTTTTTTATCACTAATTCCAAACAATTTTCATTACAAAGTTTTCCAAAGACTTATTACAAACAAAAAAGGTGCACCGCAGTGCACCTTTTATTACATCATATTACAATATTATTCGAATCTGATGTAGTCAAATGAGAACTTACCGTTATTGTTAGAGGGGTCGAAACGGAACGCAACAACCTTGCCCTTCCAGTTATCCTTAGCAGTAAGGTCAATAGTTACGAGGTACCAGCCTTCAGCATCCTGTTCGGAAACAGAGAGAAGGTTAGGATGGAGAGACTTTTCTTCGGAGAAGTTTGAGTCCTCTGCAGTCATAAAGTAAATGTCTGTGGAGTAACCGTTTGTAACTTCACCGATAAATTCAGCCTTAAGTCTGATTTTGATTGTCTTGTATGTATTGGCATCAATTTCAACACCCTGCATAACAAGTCTGGGGTCGTACTGAGGCATACGGTCTGCACCTCTGTCCTTTGCAATCATAACAAGCGCGCCGTCAACGATTTCTGCAGAATCAACTTCACCGGGAGCAAACTTATCAAGGTCAGCAGGATCGTCAAATTCTACGTCAAAGGGAGTTGCAACGTGTTCCTTTTCTTCAGCATTTTCGTCTGCCTTGGGAACTTCGGGTGTAACAGGAGTTACGGGCTTTTCTTCTTCCCAAACTGCATCAACAGTACCCTTAACTCTGGATTCGGGAAGAGCTACTCTATTGATGATAGCAGCAACTTCAGATCTCTTAATATCGGAAGCGGGCTTAAAGTTACCTTCGGCATCGCCGAGAACTACGCCTGCGTTGTAGAGCATGAGGAGTTCCTTTGCATACTTATCTTTCTTGTCAACATCGGGAATACCCTTGATGTCGTTGATAGCGTTGAAGTAGCTTTCGGGAAGCGCAACAGCAAAGAGGTGAGCAAGGTCAGCTCTTGTGATGTTCTTATTATAGTCTGCGAATGTTGTCTTTGTGATAATCTTGTTAGCTACTGCGTAGTCAACATACATATCGTACCACTTGGGTTCTTTGGGAGCTTCAACCTTGGGAGCTTCACCTGCGGAGAATACGATATAATCAATAAAGTATTCGCCGTTATTGTTTGTAGGATCGAAACGAACCTGAACGATATTGCCCTTCCAGCCTGCAGCTGCAGACATATCAAATGTATATTCATACCAGTCATCAAGTGTGGTTGCATCCTTGATTACAGTGTAAAGGAAGTTACCTTCAGCACCGAGAGTGGAATTTTCTTCTGAACCGAAGAAGATTTCAAATGTTTCTCTTCTCTCATTAATGTTTTCAAGTGCTTCTCTCTTCATTCTGACCTTCATTGTCTTATAAACGGATGCATCGATGGAAAGATCATCCATAAATACGCCAAGGTCGAAGTTGCCGCCTGCATTGGGTGCATCGGGTTTCATTACAAGAATACCGTCTTCAACATCGCCTACTGCGTGGTTGAGTCTATGACCGTCCATGGAATCGAAATCGAAACGGATTTCATCACCTGCAGGAGCTGCTGCGGGAGCTTCTTCCTTCTTGATTTCATTGCCGTTATAAATAGCATGAACTCTTGCAGCCATTGTAACACCTTCTGCAACTGTTACGTTACCGTTGGGATCGAAAAGGCCTTCTGCCTTACCGTTCATGAAACCGAGTTCATAAGCAGACTTAACGTCCTTTGCGAACCAGTTTGTGTCCTTAACATCGGAAAAGTTATTATCATATGTATTAACCTTTTCAAATGCCGCAAATGTACCTGTTGCAAGCATGAGAGCTGCAAGAAGCACAGATAAGATTTTTTTCATAACAAAAAAACTTCCTTTCTATTATTATGCACAGATATTATAGAAACAAACCGATACATCTGAGCAATAAATCCCCCGAAAACCGAGGGATTTAATTGTTATTTCAGTTATATGAAACAAGGTCAAAATTTCTGATTTCAAATGTACAGTCAATATTGCCGTGTGTTTCATATCCAAGATTTACGCCGCCGAAGTACAAATCACTCTTTGTGATTTCCTTACCGAAGGCATTATCTCTGTTTGCCCATTCAACAACTGTATCAATATGGGGAGTCAAATCAATACGAAGTGTTTTCCACTCATCGTCAGTTACGGGAGTAAACTTCATATAGCTGTCCTCAACAGTTGCGTCAAGGTATGAATTCTCAAGACCGCCGTATACCGTTTCCTGAGGTACGCAGTATATCATCTGATGTGATGCAGAATCACGGTGCCAGGTAGGAACATATGCTACTCCTCCTCTGTTATCGAAAAGACATGCACCGAACCAGATTCTCTGTTTCATCTTCAGATCATCCTTGAGGAACAGGTAGAAGTAAACCAGGAACTGACAGCCGTTGGTTCCTTCCTCATTGGTTGTGGGAGTAAACTCCGGCATTCTTATATCAAGCTCACACATAATTCTTTCTGCATCGGCAGAAGAAAGCTCTTTATCAACCTCATAGATTGTTGGGTCCTGCTCGATAAGAAGATGAGGCCACCATGTACGGTTTTCTTCGTTAATATCGGGTGTTGACGCATCATCCTTGATATGAGGTGTACCGTCGTAAATCTTTGAACAGTTAAGAGTCATTGTGAGTGACTTATCTTCGGGATGGTACGAAACCACCTTTGAGCCCTTCTTATCGGCAATAGTATATTCATCCGTTTCAGCACGGTTATGAATAAGGCTTGTTGCCGCGTAGTTTGAAGGAGCAAGACCGTCACCGTCGTGTGTCCACCAGGGGCAGATTGCCCAGACGTTATTATCATTATCGCCCGAACCGGTATATTCAAAGTAACCTTCGGGATTATAATTATTAACGATAGGACGCACATCAAAGCCATTTACAAAATCAGTATCTGCGAGAAGAGATGTAGGAGTGTAGAGTGCTTCAAGTTCACCGTCACTCAACTTCTCATACTTACCGTTTCTGATAAACTTGATATAGTCAAATGTAAATGTACCGAGCTGATTTACGGGGTCAAAGCGGATTTCTTTGACTGTTCCGTTCCACTTGGAAACGCCTGATAAATCAATATCAAAGATATACCAGCCGTCGCCATCGGGAACGCAATGAGCTTCAAACTTTCCTCTATAGGTTCTAAGCTCAGTAAAGGAGCTGTCACCGGTTCTCTTGAAGAAAAGCTGGAAATTCTCATCTTCCGGAAATTCACCGCTGTACTTAAGACGTATCCTTATTCTCTTATAAAGATTGGTATCAATACTGAGACCTGAAAGTCCTATTGAAATATCTTCAGCAGTAGCATTAAGGGTAATATTACCGTCTTCAATTGAAGTTTCAGCGTTTCTGACAATACAGTTACTATTTGTAAACTCGTCTACATCATATTCGCAATCATCAACATAAGTATTGGTAATATATGCCGCAACAAGATATTCATTCTTCACGCTGTTCTTTTTATTTGAAAGAACATAGGAAATTGATTCTGTCGGGATATTATGACCAATGTTTGCATAGCCTTCGTTGGCAAGTCCCATGAGCATGAGTGCATCATAGTCATAGGTTGCCCATTCATAAGTGTCGGATTCGGTAAAGTAAGTTCTTACAATCACCTTTGTAAGCTCTGTCGGAAAGACACTGTCATACATAGTGTCTTCACGGCTGCCGAGGTAAATTGTATCCTCGTTATTATCACCGTCAAATCTCTGAACATTAGAAACAATGGGAGCATTCTCTTTTATCAGCATAACATTTTCATCAGTGCCGCTATACAGAGAACTGCCGGATGTTGACAAGCCGACATAATTGCCGTTCATGTCAATTGCAGAGCCGAGGCCTCTTATGTGATAAACCCCGTACTTATCAACCGCATAAACACAGAGCTTATCACAAACAAGACTGCTGACAGACTTTCCGTCCTGCGAGAGGACGGAAAGAGTGCCGTTA
>JAGAUT010000075.1 GCA_017620655.1 Clostridia bacterium
CTGCTGTCGGGCTTTCCCGACCCGTGGCGGCTTATCTCCCCACATGGGGTGTTGGTGCAAATTGTCGGCAAGGAGTTTGACCGCTTGCATTGATGGCGGTCAAACGGGGTTATTTAAGCGACAATGAGGGTTTGCCCATCACGAGCATATGCCGTGCGTTTGCCGTCGGGCTTTCCCGACGGACGATAGAGAGGGTTTCGGGACAGTAGTTTTTGTAACGCAAAAGCGAGATTGCGGATGGGGGAGCCTCCGCGGCTCGCAAAAATCTGAGCGAGGCGGTAATTTTTGCAGAGTGGTCGGTTTTGGTTCATTTTCCCGAGTGAAAATGAACGGAAAACGCACTCCGCAGAGTGCGGAACTCCCCAAACGCTGCGGTTTCGCCGCACATAAAAATAACCCCGAAGCCTTTCGGCCTCGGGGCGTTGCCTGCGGAGGCACTCCGCCTGCTTTATGCCTTTTTCTTGCTTTCAATCTTCTTTTCCACAAGGCTCTTGGTGATCTTGAATTCCTTCTCATCGCCGTCAAGCTCGTACATAAGCTCTGTCATGACAGGCTCAATGATGGCTCTCAGACCTCTTGCTCCCGTCTTTCTTTCCTTTGCCTTGTCGGCAATGTATTCGAGTGCCTTCTTGTCAAAGGTGAGCTTTGCACCGTCCATTTCAAAGAGTGCCTCGTACTGCTTGGTCAGGGCATTTTTGGGCTCGGTGAGAATTTTGATAAGGGCATCGCGGTCTAAGTGCTCGAGGGCAACCATGAGGGGGATTCTGCCCACAAGCTCGGGGATAAGCCCGTACTTTACCAGATCCTCCGGCTCTGCGAGTGCCATGAGGTCTGTCAGCTCCTTCTCTGCCTTGGTCTTGACATTTGCACCAAAGCCGAGGGTTGTCTTGTCGCCGACCCTCTTCTCGATTATCGCTTCAATGCCGTCAAATGCACCGCCGCAGATAAAGAGAATGTTCTTTGTGTTGATTTTGATAAACTCCTGATTGGGGTGCTTTCTGCCGCCCTGCGGAGGAACGTTGGCTGTCGTTCCTTCGACAATCTTTAAAAGTGCCTGCTGTACGCCCTCGCCCGATACGTCGCGGGTTATGGAACGGTTTTCGCTTCTTCGGCTTATCTTGTCGATTTCGTCGATGTAGATGATGCCGCACTCAGCCTTTTCCACGTCAAAGTCGGCTGCCTGTATGAGACGCAGAAGAATGTTTTCAACGTCTTCGCCCACATAGCCTGCCTCGGTTAAGGTTGTGGCGTCTGCTATGGCAAAGGGAACCTTGAGAAACTTTGCGAGAGTCTGTGCAAGAAGCGTCTTTCCCACACCCGTAGGGCCGAGAAGTAAAACGTTGCTCTTGCCGATTTCGATGTCGTCCTCATTCTTGTTCTTTTCGTGTAACAGCCTCTTGTAGTGGTTGTAAACGGCAACAGACAGCGTCTTTTTCGCCTCGTTCTGACCTATTACATACTTGTCAAGCTCTGCCTTTATGTCGCGGGGACGGGGGAGAGTTTCAAGGGAAAGCTCGGAAAGGGCGTCATTCTGTGCTTTGCCTGCCGGTTCCTCGTCAAGCTCCATGTCTCCCAGCAGTTCTTCGCAAAGATAAACGCATCTTTCGCAGATGTTGACACCGCCCGGGCCGTAGATTAGTCTGCCTGCGTCAAGCTCTTTCTTGCCGCAGAAGGAGCAGACCTTTGAATTGTTGTCCATTGGGAATGTTTCCTTCCGTTAAGTTAGATTCTCTTGTCAATAACCTTGTCGATAATGCCGTATTCAAGTGCCTGTTCGGCAGTGAGGAAATTGTCTCTGTCTGTGTCGAGACAAACCTGTTCATAAGGCTTACCTGTGTTTTCGGCGAGAATTCTGTTCATCTTTTCCTTGATACGGATGATGTGGTCGGCGTGAATCTTGATGTCGCTTGCCTGACCCTGCATGCCGCCTAAGGGCTGGTGAATCATGATTTCGCTGTTGGGAAGGGCAATACGCTTTCCCTTGGTGCCTGCAGAGAGAAGGAATGCACCCATGCTTGCAGCCATACCGATGCAGATGGTGGATACGTCGCACTTGATGAAATTCATTGTGTCGTAGATAGCCATACCTGCGGAAATAGAGCCGCCGGGTGAGTTGATGTAAAGGTCGATGTCCTTGTCGGGGTCCTGTGCTTCAAGATAGAGAAGCTGTGCAACAACAAGGCTTGCTGTTGTGTCGTTAACCTCGTCTGCGAGGAAAATAATTCTGTCGTTGAGAAGACGGGAATAGATGTCAAAAGAGCGTTCGCCGTGACCTGTCTGTTCAACGACCATTGGTACGAGTGCCATAGTAATACTTCCTTTCGTCGGCAACGCTTTGCGTTGCAGTGTGGAATTCGGAGTGCGGAATGAAAAATGAATGAGAATAGTGTTTTTCGTCATTGCATATCCGAATTCATTGTTTATTAATTGCTTGTTTGGAGAAAACGGAAACAACTGCGAAAATACTACAAAGTTGCACATTCCGCATTTCGCATTCTGCATTCCGCATTTTTTCACGAAAAATGTAATCTTTCGTAAAAAGCAAGTGTGCGTACATTACTGCACGCACAAATCTTTTTACATATTTAAGACTTTGCCATAAAGACGGTAAAAGGATTATTCAGCGTCCTTCTTTGTAGTCTTCTTTGCAGTAGTAGCCTTCTTAGCTGTAGTCTTCTTAGCTATAGTCTTCTTTTCAGCTTCTTCGCCGTCAGCCTTCTTAGCTGTAGTCTTCTTAGCCGCGGGCTTCTTTTCTGCCTTTTCTTCGCCGTCAGCCTTCTTAGCTGTTGTCTTCTTGGCTGCAGGCTTCTTTTCTGCCTTTTCTTCGCCGTCTTCAGCCTTCTTTGCAGTAGTCTTCTTTGTAGTTGTAGACTTCTTGGCTGTTGTCTTCTTGGCAGGCTTTTCAGCTTCTTCGGGAGCATTCATCTTTGCAAATTCTTCTGCTGTAACTGTCTTTTCAGTAACCTTTGCAGCGTCCTTTACAAGCTCAAATGCCTTGATGGACTTAACGTCAAGTGCAAGGTCTTCGGAAGTGATTCTTGCCTTAACGTCTTCAACCTTCATGCCGAACTGTTCAGCCATTTCCTTGTACTTGTTTTCGATGTCTTCTTCGGAAGCTTCTACCTTTTCTGCCTTTACGATTTCATCGATGGCGAGCTGCTTCTTAACGTTGACAACAGCCTGATCCTTGTATCTTTCCTTGATGTCGCTTGCCTTCATGCCTGTGTACTTTGTGAGCATTTCAAGACTGAGACCCTGTGCGCGGAGGTTGTAGTCATACTCACGAACGAGCATATCCTGTTCCTTGTCAACAAGAACATCGGGAATGTCAGCTTCAACGTTTGCAATGAGAGCCTTGGTAAGTTCTTCTGCAAGTCTTACATCAGCTTCTGCTGCATGTCTCTTTTCTATGTTTGCCTTAATGTCAGCTTTGTATTCAGCGAGTGTGTCAAATTCGGAAGCGTCTTTTGCAAATTCGTCGTCAAGAGTGGGAAGTTCTTCAAATTCAATGCCGTTAAGCTTGCACTTGAATGTTGCTTCCTTGCCTGCAAGGTCTTCTGCACCGTAGTCTTCGGGGAATGTAACAACAACGTCAAATTCGCTGTCCTTTTCCTTGCCGACAATCTGGTCTTCAAAACCGGGAATGAATGCACCTGAGCCGAGCTTGAGCTTGTGATTATCAGCCTTGCCGCCTTCAAATGCCTTGTCGCCGATGAAACCTTCGTAGTTGATGTCAACTGTGTCGCCCATAGCTGCTGCTCTGTCAGTAACTGCGATTGTTCTTGAGTATCTTGCTCTGACTCTTTCGAGTTCAGCATCAACTTCAGCATCTGTTGTTTCAACAGTTACCTTTTCAACCTTAAGTCCCTTGTATTCGCCGAGCTTAACGTCAGGGTATCTTACGAATGTAACAACACAAACTACGCCTTCTTCGTTTTCGAAGTCAACGTCAGTAACTTCGGGCATGCCTGCAATCTTAAAGGGAGTTTCCTTTGCTGCAGCATCAATTTCAGAGGGGAGAAGATCGTTGATAGCATCTTCATAGAAAACTGTCTTGCCGTAGAACTTTTCAACAAGACCTCTTGTTGCCTTACCCTTTCTGAAGCCGGGAATGGAAATGTGCTTTGCATTCTTTCTGAAAACATTGTTTACTGCTGTTTCAAAAACATCCTTGGCAATAACGATGTTCATTTCCACCTTGTTTGTGTCAATTTCCTTGTAGTTCTTTAAACTCATTTTTGTTTCCTCCATGTTGCCCTGAGGATATTTTCCCCATAGCAATACAGTTAAAATTTATACTATTATATTCTATATGATATTTGTGAATTGTCAAGGCTTTTTTTGAAAAATTTTCCTTATAATATATAAAAAAGGCGGTTTGGATGATTTTCACGACATTTTCGACACTTTTTTAGTCATTATAACAACATAAAAATCCCTTGCACCAAAGGGCACAAGGGACTTGTTAAACATTTTGTAACCTTATCTTTTCCGCATGGCGGAAAATCTTAGCTTGCCATAGGCAAATTCAGCTGCCGCAGGCAATTTAGCTGACCGAAGGTCAATTTAGCTGATGAAAAACGACCTTAGTCGTTTTTCATAACCGCTCCCTTGTCGGCACTGTCAACAAGCTTTGCATATCTTGAAAGCCAGCCTGTCTTTATGTTGGGTTCGGGCTTTACATATGCTTCTTTTCTCTTTGCAAATTCTTCTTCCGAAATATCTGCATTGATTGAAGCACCCGGAATGTCAATATGAATTGTGTCGCCTTCATAAATAAGACCGATAGGACCGTCACATGCAGCTTCGGGGGATACGTGACCGATGGAAGCACCGCGGGATGCACCTGAGAATCTGCCGTCTGTAATGAGAGCTACAGTCTTGTCGAGCTTCATACCTGCAAGAGCAGAGGTGGGATTTAACATTTCTCTCATACCGGGACCGCCAACAGGACCTTCGTATCTGATAACAACAACGTCACCGTCAACAATCTTTCCGCCGTATATTGCCGCTATTGCTTCGTCCTCGCTGTTGAATACTCTTGCAGGACCGGAATGCTTTAGCATTTCGGGAGCAACAGCACTTCTCTTTACAACACAGCCCTTGGGTGCAATGTTGCCCCAGAGAATCTGAATACCGCCTGTTTCGCTGTAAGGATTGGTGATGGGACGGATGTTTTCTTCGTCTTTAATGTACGCACCTTGGATGTTCTCGCCCACAGTTTTGCCTGTAACGGTAAGAGCCGAGGTGTCAAGTAAATTCTTCTTTACAAGCTCTGCTTGCACCGCAGGAATACCGCCTGCATTGTCAAGGTCTGAGATGTGTGTGTGACCTGCGGGAGCAAGGTGGCAGAGATTGGGAACTCTGTCGCTTGTCTTGTTGAAGAGTTCAAGGTCAAAATCGACACCTGCTTCGTTTGCAATGGCAAGAAGATGAAGTACGCTGTTGGAAGAACATCCGAGTGCCATATCGCAGGCAAGGGCATTGAGAAGGCTCTTTTTGTTGACAATCTGACGTGCGGTGATGTTCTTTTCAACAAGATTCATAATTGCCATACCTGCGTGCTTTGCAAGCATTGTACGTCTCGAAGAAACGGCAGGAATTGTACCGTTGCCGGGAAGCGCAATACCGATAGCTTCGCAGAGACAGTTCATGGAATTTGCCGTATACATACCTGCACAGCTTCCGCAGCCGGGGCAGATGTTCTTTTCGCAATCTTCAAGATTACATTCGTCAATCATGCCTGCCTTGTAAGCACCAACCGCTTCAAACATCTGTGAAAGGGATGCGTTGTGTCCGTTATATGTACCGGGCATCATGGGACCGCCCGAGCAAACTACTGCAGGAATGTCCATTCTGACTGCCGCCATAACCATACCGGGAACGATTTTGTCGCAGTTGGGGATAAGCACAAGACCGTCAAAGCCGTGTGCCATAGCCATTGTTTCAACGCTGTCAGCAATAAGCTCACGGCTGGCAAGGGAATATTTCATACCGATATGTCCCATAGCAATACCGTCGCAAACGCCGATAGCAGGTACAAGTACGGGTGTACCGCCTGCCATGCGGATGCCTGCCTTGACTGCATCTGCAATCTTGTCAAGGTGGATGTGGCCGGGAACTATTTCGCTGTGTGCACAGACTACACCGATGAGAGGTCTTTCAAGCTCTTCCTTTGTGTAGCCCATAGCATAGAATAAACTTCTGTTGGGGGCACGTTCTGCACCCTTTAATACGTTATCGCTTCGCATAATTTTTACCTCCGGTAAAAATAATTAGGAATTCGGAATGCGGAGTGAGGAATTTTGGAGGATTTGCTGACTCAAATCTTCATTTTTCCATAGCCAAACAGCATTCCGAAATCTATATAGTAATTAAAAGTTTTGTTGTGCGAAACCGAAGACTTGATAAATGCGATAACTTTTCAGTCATTCCGCACTCCGCATTTCGCATTCCGCACTCTCAAAAAGTAAGCGTGCCGCTTACTTTTTGAGCCAAGACATCATCTTTCTGAGACTTGCGCCGACCTTTTCAAGGGGATGTTCGCTTTCAACACGTCTTGTTGCGAGGAACTTGCCCTTGCGTCCGCTTGAAAATTCTGTCATAAATTCAGAAGCGAATGTACCGTTCTGGATTTCTGTAAGAACCTTCTTCATTTCTTTTCTTGTATCTTCTGTAATGAGTCTCTTACCTGTTCTGTAATCGCCGTATTCAGCAGTGTTGGAAATGGAGTATCTCATCTTAGCAAAGCCGCCTTCGTTGATGAGGTCAACGATGAGCTTCATTTCGTGGATACATTCAAAGTAAGCCATTTCGGGTTCGTAGCCTGCTTCAACGAGTGTGTCAAAGCCTGCCTTCATAAGCTCTGTTACACCGCCGCAGAGAACTGCCTGTTCGCCGAAGAGGTCTGTTTCTGTTTCTTCTCTGAAGCTTGTTTCAAGAATACCTGCTCTGCCTGCACCGATACCCGAAGCATATGCAAGAGCATAGTCCTTAGCTCTGCCTGAGTAATCCTGATATACAGCGATAAGCGAGGGAACACCGCGTCCCTGCTGATACTGAGTTCTGACTGTGTGGCCGGGGCCCTTGGGAGCTACCATGATAACGTCAATGTTAGCTGCGGGTTTTACAAAATTGAAGTGAATGTTGAAGCCGTGAGCGAACATGAGAACGTCGCCTTCCTTCATGTTGGGAGCAACCTTTTCGTTGTAGATGTCTGCTGCAAGTTCGTCGGGAACGAGCATCATAACAAGGTCGCCTGCTTTTGCCGCATCTTCAATGTCCATTACCTTGAAGTTGGGGTGGTCAGCCGCAAATGCTGCTGCCTTTTCCCAGTGACCTGAGCCGGGTCTGAGACCTACTACTACATTAACGCCGCTTTCAGCAAGGTTCATGGAATGTGCGTGTCCCTGGCTGCCGAAGCCGATAATACTTACTGTCTTGCCGTCAAGAAGACCGAGGTTGCAGTCTGAATCATAATACTTTGTAATCATTTTTAATTTCTCCTTTGTATATATCATATTTTTGCATAAAACAATCTAAAGGCTTCCTCCGGGAGGAAGCTGTCGCCGTATGGCGACTGAAGGAGAGTGCGCAAAGCCTGTTAAAACTAAATATAGGGTTAACGCAGGCTCCTTCCGTCACGGACAAGCCGTGACACCTCCCTCTCGGAGGGAGGCTTAAGTCGGTTTAATCCAACGTATACGAAACCTTACCACGTTCGAGTGCAGTTACACCCGTACGGCAAAGTTCGAGAATTCCGAAGCCCTTGCAGTCCTCAAGGAGTGCATCAATCTCGTCGGGAGTACCTGTAAATTCGAGTACGAGAGTGCCTACCGAGTGGTCGATGATGTTGCAGCCGTATTTTCTCGACACTGCCTCAGCCGCCGCAATTTCCTCGGCACTGTTCATTTCAAGCTTCAGGAGAAGCAATTCACGAAGAAGGCTGAAGGAAGGTTCAACGGCAAAAATCATCTTAGACTCAATGAGCTTGTCTGTCTGACGGATAATCTGTCTGAACTTCTTTTCGTCACCGTGGGTAACGATTGTGATTCTTGATATTTTGGGGTTGTCTGTTGTTGAAACGTTGAGTGAATCAATGTTGAAGCCTCTCTGACAGAACAGAGACGTGATTCTACTGAGAACACCCGAGTTGTTTTCAACTAAGAGTATTAAATACTGTTTTTCGTCCATATATTTTACCTCCGGTAAAAATAATTAGGAATGCGGAATGCTCATTAAATGCGGAGTGCGGAATGCGGAATGCGGAATTATGGAGGATTTGCTGACACAAATCTTCTTTTTATTCCATAGCCAAGCCGTATTCTGCTTTTGTAAAGTAATTGGGATTTTCGGATGAGTTTGTTCGGCGACAGGTGGCGTTTGTTTTTTTACAACGACCGCCCGCCATTCCGCATTCCTCATTCCGAATTCCTCATTTACAAAGATACGATTATCCTATAATCGTATCTTTGTATGTGCCGCCTGCGGGAATCATGGGATATACACACTCGTCAGAGTCGATGTCACATTCAATCCATACAGGGCCCTTAATTTCAAGAGCTTTTTTGAATACTTCTTCAAATTCAGCAATGTTGGAGCACTTAAAGCCTGTCGCACCGAAGCCTTCGGCAACGGCAACGTAGTTTGTCTTTCTTTGAGGCTCGGATGCCGAGTATCTCTTTCCGTAGAATACTCCCTGCCACTGATGTACCATACCGAGAACCTTGTTGTTGAAGATAACGGTAATGATGGGAAGCTCGTAGGATACTGCCGTGCAGACTTCGTTCATGTTCATGTGGAATGAACCGTCGCTTGTGATGTGAATGACAGGTCTCTTTTTGTCTGTACCTACACACGCACCGATTGCCGCACCGTAGCCGTAGCCCATTGTACCGAGACCGCCGCTTGTGAGGAAGCTGTTTGCATCCACATGCTTTAAGAACTGCGCCGCCCACATCTGGTGCTGACCTACGTCAGTAGCAAAAATTGCTTCCTTGCCTGCAATGTCGCACATAGCGTGAAGAATCTGGTGGGGACGAAGTACCTCGTTGTTGTCAACAGGGATGTAGTCCTGTGTCTGCCACTCGGCAATTTTAGCCTGCCATTCGGGGTGGCTCTTTTTCTTTATAAGGGGAAGTATCTTTTTGAGTACGTCTTTAACGTCGCCGATAACGGGAGTGTATACGTTTACGTTCTTGTTCATTTCGGAGGCGTCTATATCTATGTGTATAATCTTGGATTCGCCGCCGAATTTACTTGTGTTAAGTGCAACTCTGTCGGAAAATCTTGTTCCGATTGCAAGCATAACGTCGCACTTGGAAGCCGCCTTGTTTGCAGTAAAGCAGCCGTGCATACCGATAAGACCTAAGTTGTTCTTTTCGCCGTAGCCGAGGATGCCTGCCGCCATAAGTGTGTGGGCTGCGGGAATGTCAGCCTTTGCGATAAGCTCACGAAGTTCTTCGCCTGCACCTGAAAGTCGGACTCCTCCGCCGAAGTAGATAAGAGGTCTTTCCGCTTCGTTGATGATATTTGCAATGCTCCACCAGTCGTTCTGTACTGTAGGGGGCATAATCTTCTGCTGTGCAGGCTCTTCGATATACTCGCAGGTGTTTGCCGTGATATCCTTGGGAATGTCAATAAGAACGGGACCTGGTCTGCCGCTGGAGGCAATCTTGAATGCACGTCTTAAAATATCGGCTAAATCCTCAACACGCTGAACGGTGAAATTGTGCTTTGTTATGGGAAGTGTAACGCCTGCAATGTAGACTTCCTGGAAGGAGTCGCAGCCGATAAGACTTGTGGGGACATTGCAAGTGATTGCAACAAGGGGAACAGAGTCCATGTAAGCTGTTGCAATACCTGTTACAAGATTGGTAGCACCGGGGCCGCTTGTTGCGAAAACAACACCTGTTTTGCCTGTGGCTCTTGCATAGCCGTCTGCCGCATGGCAGGCACCCTGCTCATGTGCTGTAAGGTAATGTGTAATTTTATCGGAGCACTTGTAAAGAACATCGTATACGTTGAGAGCCGCACCTCCGGGATAGCCGAAAACACGGTCAACACCCTGCTCCATAAGAACTCTTGTTACTATTTCTGCGCCTGTAAGAAGCATTGTAAAAACCTCCTTCGGGGTTTTAATGCGGAGTGCGGAATGAGGAATGAGGAATGTACGATAATTTTGCTGTCGCAAAATTTTCATTTATATTCCATAGCCAGACCGACTGCCACAACCACATTATTTCTCAAATATAATATCTATTAAAAATTATTTAAAGAAAACCGTAAGGTTTTCATCCATCATTCCGCATTCCGCACTCCGCATTCCGCATTTTTTGTCTTTGTCAAAAATAAAGAAAAGTCCTTGTCTCAAAACATAGAGACAAAGACAAAACAAATCTCTGCGGTACCACTCTGATTGCCGGAAAAACCGACCGCTTACCTTGAAATCAAGGTTCAGTTTTTAACGGTAACAAACCGTCTGAGCCTACACAATAACTTTCGTTACCTTCGGGCAGAAACTCGGGGATGACTTTCATAAAGCTCTTGCGGTGCCTTTCACCTGCGGCATCCTCTCTGTGGGCAGTTTTCTTTACTACTCTTTCCCGTCAAAGTCTTTTTGCGAAATATTAATTCATTGTACCCTATGCTAACACACAAAAAAATATTTGTCAAGGGTTTTTTGATGAAATTTATTGATTTAGCGTAATAAAGCGAGTTTTTTAACATTTGGGTAATATTCTTTCTTATTTTTATATATTGGCAGAGAAAAAGTCGGGGGAATATATATGTAGCAGGCGGAAAAAATCCGTTTTTACGGGCTGAATAAACGCAGAAAAAGCCGTCAACACTATAAACGAAAAGAAAAACACAAAACGGAGTGATAAAATGGATTCTATCAGACGCGGTGACATTTATTACGCAGACCTTTCCCCCGTAGTCGGCTCGGAGCAGGGAGGCATACGCCCTGTACTTATCGTGCAGAACGATGTGGGCAACCGATACAGTCCCACCGTCATTGCCGCCGCCATTACATCAAGAACCGACAAGAACAAAATGCCGACACACATCGATGTGCTGGCAGACGAGTACGGTCTTGAAAAGAACTCGGTGATTCTCTTAGAGCAGATACGCACCCTTGACAAGAAGCGTCTTCGCGAGAAGATGGGGCATCTCGACGAGGGGGTTATGAATCAGGTGAACGGGGCGATTTCTGTAAGCTTTGGTCTCGGGTAGCCCCGAGAGGCAAACGCACGGGGTGTGTTTGCAATAATCATTTCCTCATTGTCGCTTAAATAACGTGTATCAGGAGAGTTTCGCCTCTGCGGAGGCGACCTTCTTTCGGCCCGCCCCGAAAGAAGGCAAAGACGCTCCACTCAAAAAGAGGGGATGGCTCGACACCAATTCAAGCAAAAAAGGAAATGTCGGCGAGTCTGCGCTGACTTCCCCTCTTTCGCCGTGGCGGCTTATCTCCCCACATTTGGTGTTAGTGCGACATCGAGGGGGCAACATTCCAATTACATCATCGGCATTTGGGCGATGAAAAGATTAGTGTAAAATAAAGCTTCTTCGCCATTACCGACGCCAGTCGGACGATGGAGAGTGTTTTGGGATAGTAGTTTGTGTAACGCAAAAGCGAGATTGCGGATGGGGGAGCCTCCGCGGCTCGCAAAAATCTGAGCGAAGCGGTAATTTTTGCAGAGCGGTCGGTTTTGGTTCATTTTCCCGAGTGAAAATGA
>JAGAUT010000076.1 GCA_017620655.1 Clostridia bacterium
AGAAATTGTTCTACTTTCTTATTAAACTTTTCTTCGGTAGGCATAAACATACAGTGTTTGTAAATCTCATATGTTTGTAAAATATCGTTCTTGTGAGTTAATTCTATTAGGTTCATTGCACGCACCTACAAATTCTTATTTGTCGAACTCTTTCTATCTATAATAGATTGTAAAAAGTTTCAATATCTAACTATATTGTAACATTTTTTTGCCTATTTGTCATCTATTTACGCATAATTATCTTAAAAAATGTATGTTTTTTGTTCACCAATACTCATGTAGGACAGAGACTTGAAAAAAGAAAAAGCTAACCAAAAAGAAAACGTTTTGGCACCATTCTTTTGAGTGTGCAAAACACATTAAATTTGCTCGATTATCTATCCCTTGCACCAAACACCGGTGCAAGGGATTTCTTTTTTGTTTTATGATAAAAAGAGAAAGCAAGCAAAGAGAAAAAAGCACCGTGTTTTTAACGGTGCGATACAAATACAATTTTCTCGGATAGAATTATCCGCTGACACCAAACGACGGCGTCAGCGGATTTTTATATTCTTCATTACAGAACAAGAAATAAACCTGCAGTAACTATTGCTCCGATGACTGCACCCGACCAGAATGACGGGAAATGACCTTTGCGTTCTTTTTTTGAGATGTTCATTGATAGCTTTGCAAATCTATCGTCGCAAAGGCTCCTTTCAAGGATGGAGTTTGCCTGCTTTATTATGTCTCCTTCGGATATTCCTGCCTTGCACGCCGAGGGACTCAGTATAAAAAACGCTTCTTCTATCATGGTGTTGCCTGTTTCTTTCATGACTATTACCCGCTTGTTACAGCCTTTTATCACCCTATATACCTCCGAGTACAGTTTTTCTGCAACTATTTTGCACAATTTTTTTGCTTTATATTCTCATTTATTGAAAATAAATGCAGAAATTGAAAAAAACGTCTCTTCGGCGGTTGTTTTGTGTTGACACTTTTTGGTTTTTGATATAAAATGTAATTGAACTAAAACATAAAGGAGCAATTTGCCATGAAATACTTACTCACAGGCGGTGCCGGCTACATCGGCAGCCATACTACGGTTGAGCTTTTGAACAGAGGCCATGAGGTTATCATTGCCGACAACTTTGACAATTCCAAGCCCGAAGTTATAAACAGAGTTGAAAAAATTACAGGCAAGCGTCCCAAGGTTTATACAGTTGACGTTTGCGACAAGGATGCTTTAAGAGTTGTTTTTGAAGAAAACAAGATTGATGCAGTTGTTCACTTTGCAGGCCTTAAGGCTGTAGGTGAATCCGTAAGAATCCCTCTCAGATACTATAGAAACAACCTTGAATCCACATTCTCCCTTGTAGAAGTTATGAAGGAATTCGGCGTTACAAAGCTGGTATTCTCCTCTTCCGCTACGGTTTACGGTATTCCCGAAACAGTACCGCTTGTTGAGACAATGAGAAAAACAGGCTGTACAAACCCCTACGGCTGGACAAAGTACATGATTGAACAGATTCTTATGGACGTTTGCGTTGCAGACCCTGAATTTACATGTGTTCTTCTCAGATACTTCAACCCCATCGGTGCACATGACAGCGGACTTATCGGTGAAGACCCCCAGGGCATCCCCAACAACCTTATGCCTTATATTTCTCAGGTTGCTGTCGGCAAGCTTGAAAAGCTGTCTGTTCACGGTGACGACTATGACACACATGACGGAACGGGCGTAAGAGACTACATCCATGTAGTTGACCTTGCACTCGGTCACGTTGCTGCACTCCAGTATGCAGAAAAGTTCAAGGGCTCGGATGTTATCAACCTTGGTACAGGTACGGGTTACAGTGTTCTTGATATGGTTAAGGCATTTGAAAAGGTAAACAATGTCAAGGTTCCTTATGTAATCGGACCCAGACGTGAAGGCGACGTTGCTTCCTGCTATGCCGACCCCAAGAAGGCAAAGGAAGTTCTTGGCTGGAGTGCTACAAAGAATCTCGATGACATGGTAAGAGATGCTTGGCGTTGGCAGTCGGGTAATCCCAGGGGCTACGATGCGTAAATCTGCAATTAAAAAGTGAGCATTTACTGCTCACTTTTGTTGCTTAAACTGAGTTCAACACTGTCAGGCGAGGAGGAATTGAAATGCGTTCAAAAAACAGGTGGTCATACTTTTCAGATGATATTGCCCTGGATGAAGCAACCGAATTACCGCAAGAGTTTTATGAATTGCTTGAAAAATGGAAAAAGCAGGTAAAGGAAGTATATGACGGGGACGAAATATCGTGGTATTCAAAAGATGTTGCGATAACTTTCGTGTATAAAGGAAAAAGCTACCGTCTTATTGCCGAGGATTTTTATGAAGACGAAATCGTTGACCTTTCAAACAAAGGGAAACTTCACGGCGGTTATCTGCACGCCGTGGTTGAGTCGTTGACTTCCCGTATCGGAAATGATCTTGAAAAGATGGGAGCAGTTGATATCCGCAGATTTGGTTTCTTAGACTGATTCCGACATCTAAGCAACAAACAGGTGCAAAAATGCCGCCTACAAACAGTAGGCGGCATTTCCTTATGCTTTTGTATTATTTCATCACATCAAAAAGCTTTTTGCATATTGTTTCGGGAAGCGGTATTACATATTCTCTGTCATCATCCGTCATCACTTCTGTTTTCCAGTACCATGAATTGTCGCAGTGAACAATGGTTGTCAGAGCAAAGATAAAACCGTCCTTGCTTTCTTTGACAATGCTTGCAAAATGCTTTATATCGTCAAAGACAATAGTTTTCT
This sequence comes from Clostridia bacterium, assembly GCA_017620655.1. Classification (GTDB taxonomy): domain Bacteria; phylum Bacillota; class Clostridia; order Oscillospirales; family CAG-382; genus UMGS1387. The sequence goes on from JAGAUT010000076.1 coordinate 2,776, forward strand.
GCCTTTTCATGTTTTCCATATTGTATAAATATTTCAGCTCTTCTTGTGTAACCGAGAGGGGCTTTTTTATTTCACCGACGTCCGATTCAATGACGGCAAACCAGTTATAGTTGTTGTCGTCGGAATAATAGCCGGTTGCTTTTTTGACTTGCGATTCTTCGATGAATATATCGCCGTTAAAATATACGGCATCCCATTTTTCGTTTGGAGCAGGATGGATTTCGTCAATTTCCAGATACTCATTGCTTTTGTAGCTGTAGGTGAGAATATCTGCGTTATACTCCAGAAGTTCGTATGTTTTTCCGTTATATGTCACGGTGTCGCAGTAGTTGCTCTCATTTTTTGTGACAGCAATCAGTATACAACAGAAAATTATTGCCATAGCTGCCGCAACGATTATAAACAGTTTGCGTTTTTTCATAAATATCACCCTAAACCGTAAGAATCAAAGGATATTCTGATAACTGTCAGGCACAACAATGCCGAATTTCTCTTTCAGCATCAAAAGAGCCTCTTCTCTTGTTTCAATTATATGTTCTTCAACACATTTTCCCATTTTATATATCTTAAATTCGTTGTCAACAATGTTGAGATTGGAATCGTCGGTATATATCGCGATTTTCATTATCTTGTTGAAGGGTGAGTCGGGATGCTTTTCGCAGTAAAACGAGGGCATTACAAAGTCATCATCAATCTGTACTTCTTCGGTAAAAGCATAAAGGGGTTTCCATTCTTTGTCCGGAAGCTTCTGATACAGCACATGGCCGTAGAAATCATCCCATTCAAATCGGTACTGACCAACGCCGTCTGTCTGAACAAGTCCCTCTGTAAGCTCTAAGGGTACACGGCTTGTTTCGGCTCTCATACCCACATCGCACAGGTATCTTTTGCTGTCAAGGGTGACAATCAAAATTCTGTGACGGCGCATCTGTATGACATTCGGCTCGTTCATGAATCTGCCTGCATACTGCACAACATCATAGCCGAGACTGCAAAGAAGATAGTAGAGAAGCCCCTGTGTTTCAAAGCAGTATCCGCCGCGATTTCCGAGGATTATCTTGTCAAACAAAGCCTGCTTGTCAAGAGACAGAGGCACACCGTTCATCTGGTCAAGGGTTTCATAGGGGATGTTGTAAAGGTGTCCCTTTTGAAGCAAAGTGAGGTTTTCGAGAGTTTTTTCTGTTGTACCTGTGTAGTTTATTCTTTCAAAGTATTTGGAAATTTGTTCTTTTGAGTACATATATGTCTCCTAATTTTCCCAGCTCATTACATATCTTGCACCGTCGTATTCTCTCATCCAGTCAAACTCTTTTACGGTTTTTCCGTCGGGTGACACGAATTTTTCGGGCAGAGATACTCTGTCAAAATCGGATATACCGTAAAATTCGGTATTTGCATCTGCAAGGCGGTAGATATCGTTGATTCTCGCCATTTGCTTTTCATTGAGTGTACCGGGTTTTACCGAGGCAAGGGTTGTAACACCCGTAAGAGCACACATTTCAAGGAAGTCAAGGTTGATATCTGCGTTTACTCTTTCGGTAAAGGTGGCACAGTCGGGGTCTAACATATAGAAGCTTTGGTTCTGAGGAAGTCTCATCATGCAGTTTATGCAGTTGTCAAGATGTAATTGCCAGTATCTTCCGCTTCCGTCTCCGCCTGCTCTGTAAATGGAGTGTATTCCTGCCGTAAGGTGGCTGAGGGTATTACAGCCGATAACCTCGGCATCGCCTGCGGCGTTCTGTATAGTCTTGTATAAATCTTTTATGATAGTCGCAGTTGTTCTTGTGTTGTCGTGGAACACCCTGCCGCCGCCAAGTGCACCGTTATAAAAGAGCAAATATGAGCTGTCAAGACCAGTCAGGTCATTGGTGGTAAAGTCGTGCTTTATAAGGTCAAAACCCCAGTCGCGGATGCGTTTTGTGTCGTTATATACTCTTTCCAAAACATGAGGATGAGACGGGTCAAGAACGATTTTGCAGGATTCCTTGAAGAAAACCTCGTCATTCGGAATATCGCCGATTGTATAGAGAGGTCTATACCATAAGCCGGGTCTTGCACCCGCCTTCAATATGTCCTCGGCAGTATCTCTCATGTCCCCGAACTTATCGTTTCCGTACCAAGGACCGCCGTTATAAGTAGCACCCGGAACAAAACTGCGGTTTATCTGCCAGCCGTCATCAAGAATCATATAGGGCTTGTGCTTTGTACCGCTTGTCATCTCCATAAGAAGCGAGGTTTCGGTTTTTACAGAATCCCTTGAAATTCTGCCGTATGCCCAGTACCAGTTGTTTACGCCGAACACGGGGGTTTTGGGCATTACAGGACTATCGCACATCATCCTTGCAAACTTTCTTGCGGCAAGATACGAGTCTTCGCCTTCTTGTGAGAAGTATTCTACAACTTCACAGGCAACGAGCGGTTCTTTAAGGTCAGTGCCGCGGTTGCCGCTTAAAAGGCTGAGAACAAGCGTTACGCCCTTGCTGTCTGCCATCCATAAAGCAAGACAGTCGGGGCCTGTCTTTACTCCGTAAAATGCACATCTGTTATCACCGTAAAGGCAGGTATACCAGGGCATAACACGTCTCGGTGTCATGGACTTCCATTCAAAGGGAATCTGTGATGTATGACAGCTTCTTTCCCAGTGGTCTCCGAGAGCTTTTTCTACAAAGTAATGGTTGCCCCTGAAACGAAATTTCAGATATTTTACGGGCGAGCCGCTGGGGTAAACTATTACCTTTGCACTTTTTTCTCCAACAACATATTCGTATTTTACGGGTGACTCGCACTCGTTTTCTCTTTCTTCAAATCTGAAAGGACTGTCGTCTGTTGCACCGAGTACACGGTCGGGAGTTCTCAGAACACTTGTAAATTCGTTTGCCATGTCTGCCTCCAAAGTTGAGTTATTTATATTATCTGTTAATTTATAATAACATTATCAAAGCAGCTTTGTAAATGTGATTTTGTGCTTTTCCGATTTATCGTGTTGACAAAATGCCATTGACAGAATACGGTCTTTGGTGATATCTTAATAACGGAGAAATCGACTGCTGAAAGGAGTGTTTTTATGGCAAGAAAGATACGTGTAACATCGATATGCGCACCTCATACCGTCTACAACGGCAGTGAAGATTATAAGGCAATCGCCTATGAAGTTGCCGATTATATTGAGGATCATATAAGAAAGGTACTTTGCCGTGAAAATGACCTTATTGTACTTCCCGAAGTCTACGACAGACCCGCCGGAATACCCAGGGACAGAGCAAAACTGTACTATGCCGAAAGAGGAAACATTGTACTTGACAGGGTAAAAAGCCTTGCAAAAGAAAACAAAGTAAACATTGTTTTCAGTGCCATCATGGATGGCGGCGACGGTCATATGAGAAACCGTCAGGTGTTTATAAACCGACAGGGCGAAGAAGACGGTGTATACGACAAAAACCATCTTGTGTGGGAAGAACATACAGAGTCGGATGTTGCCTTTGGCGAAAAAGCAGCACTTATAAATATGGACTTCGGCAGGGTGGGCGGGGTAATCTGCTATGACCTGAATTTTGATGAGCTTCGTGAGCAGTATGTAAAGCTCAGCCCCGAGCTTCTTGTGTTTTCCTCCATGTATCACGGCGGATATGTTTCAAGAAACTGGGCATACACCTGTAGAAGCTATTTTGTCGGCTGTGTTCAACAGAGACAGGGGTATATAGTAAATCCCCTTGGCGAGGTCATTGCCGAGAGCAACAACTATACCGATTATCTAACGGCAGAAATAAACCTCGACTATGTGCTTGCCCACATTGACTACAACTGGGCAAAGCTTGAGGCGATGCAGGAAAAGTACGGGCATCTTGTGGAAATTGAAGTGCCAAAGGGTCTTGGATGTGTCATGATAACAAGCAACTCGGAGGGTGTCAGCGCCATGGAGATGGCAAAGGAATTTGACATTGAGCTTCTTGATGACCTGTTTGCGAGGGGAAGAAAGCAGAGATCGGAGTTTTTTGCAAAATAATAAGACATGAGCCGCCACGGGAAACCGTGGCGGCTTTAAATTTTAAAAATATCATTGACTAACCCTGTCCTTTATGATACAATAAATTGAATTAATGCGGTTTGACCAAAGGAGATATAAAAATATGAAACTCGGTATAGTCGGACTCCCCAACGTCGGCAAGTCCACACTTTTCAATGCAATAACAAACGCAGGCGCAGAAGCTGCAAACTACCCCTTCTGTACAATCGACCCCAACGTGGGTATTGCACCTGTTCCCGATCCCAGACTTGACGTACTCGCAGAAATGTACAACCCCGAAAAGTACACACCTGCTGTTATCGAATTTGTTGACATTGCAGGTCTTGTAAAGGGTGCATCGCAGGGTGAAGGTCTCGGCAACAAGTTCCTTTCTCACATCAGAGAGGTTGATGCCGTTGTTCATGTTGTAAGATGCTTTGAAAATGACGACATTATCCACGTAAACGGTCATATCGACCCTGCAGATGACGTAAACACAATCAATCTTGAGCTTATCTATTCCGACATTGAAATTGTTGAAAGAAGAATAGACAGAGCAAAGAAGATTCTCAAGGGTGACAAGTCTGCTCAGAAGGAAATCGACCTTCTTGAAAAAATTCTTGCCGTACTCAACGAAGGCAAGAAGGCAAGTCAGCTTGAGTATACCGACGACGAGCTTGAAATGCTTAAAGAAGTACCCCTTCTTTCAATGAAGCCTGTTATTTACGTTGCCAACATCAACGAAGACGAACTTGGCACAGACCTTACAAAGAATCCTCACTATATGGCACTTAAAGCAATCGCCGACGAAGAAAAGTCCGGCATTATCAGCATTTGTGCAGGTATTGAAGCAGAAATTTCAGAACTTGAGCCCGAAGAAAAGAAGGAATTCCTTGCTGACCTCGGCATCGAAAAGAGCGGTCTTGACACTCTTGTTACCGCAGGCTACGAGCTTCTCGGTCTTATAAGCTACCTCACAGCAGGCCCTCAGGAAGTACGTGCATGGACTATCACCAAGGGAACAAAAGCTCCCCAGGCGGCAGGCAAGATTCACTCTGACTTTGAAAGAGGTTTTATCAGAGCAGAAATCGTTTCCTTTGACAATCTTGTTGAGTGCGGTTCTGTTGCGGCGGCAAAGGACAAGGGTCTCATGCGTTCTGAAGGCAAGGAATACGTAATTCAGGACGGCGATGTTGTTCTCTTTAGATTTAATGTTTGATTTGTACTTTTTCTTTTGAAAAAGAAAAAGGTACCAAAAAGAAAACAATTTGGCACCATTCCGTTCAAGGTTTAAAACCAATAATATTTGCTCGATTATAACTATTCCCCGACACCAAACGACGGCGTCGGGGAATTTTTAACATTGTATATAAACAAAAAAACACACTCATCATTAATAGAGTGTGTTTTAATTATCCGTTCTTCCGACAAGATAGTCAAGTGTTACTTTATAAAAATCAGCAAGCTTTATTGCTGCCCACAACGGAAGTTCCCTTTCTCCTCTTTCGTATCGCTGATAGACAGTTAACTGCATATTGAGAAGATTTGCCATGTCTTTTTGCGTTTTATCGCTATCTTCGCGTAAATCACGTACTCTTTTGTATAATGACATATTAACCCTCCCACTGTATTTTATACAATCATTATACAAAATAACACCATAAGGTGTTGACAAAAACACCAAACGGTGTTATAATTGGTGCAAGTGAAGCGGTAGTTTCATTTGACAACATATTAATGAAAGGGATGTACTTATGAAAAAAACCAAGATAATGCTAATTATTGTTGCACTAATTACACTCATTGTTGTAATAGTGTCTTGCAACGCCTATTCGCAGTACAAAGAAGGACAGGAATTTACAGTAAAAACAACCGTAGAACTAATGACTCAGTCGGAAATAGATTTGCTAAAGAGTTATGGCTATGATTTCACGCTGGAAACATATTACATAGACCCTGAAGGCGCATGCTATGATTTAGAAAGATACTATGATGCCGGAAGCTATTCCGCAGAAGATGATTTAAGGGAGATTTTGCAAGAAGCCGGATTTGATTGTGGCTTGTGGGGTACATATTATTTATGGTATACGTCTTTTTCCGACTACTTTATCGAGGAATTGATTTGGAATCCTGCTTTTTATATTTTGGCAGCGCTTGATTTAATTGCAATTATTTTTGCAATAGTATTTGCATCAAAGGAAAAGAAAAACGAGAACAAAGGGGAAACGATATGATATTCAAAAATGAAGCTAAAAACTACCTTTTAACGGGTTTGATATGTTTCTTGGTATATGGCCTATGTATGTCAATTCTTTTTGGTATTGTTTTAGGATTGGGCGCGGGTTTGTTCTTTGCAATTATGATGGTTGTGGTTTTATCAGCACAATCGTCCTCTTTAGAAAAGTGCTTTGAGCAGACAAGATACAACATATCAAAAACCGAAAGAATAAATTGTGAAGGTCCTGCAACATACAATGAAGGAACAGCTAAAATCCCCGGATGGATTTTTTATACAGACAGCGGTTTGATATTTTATTCAAAAAAGGATATAAGCACTCCGAAACTCACAATATCAAAAAGTGACATTCTTAATACAACAAGCAACAAGGGAAATCTTTTAACAATTCAGACCGGTTTGGGTGTTCACACGTTTGTTGTTGTAAAAGCAGATAGTTGGAGAAATGTAATGACGGCTTCGATAAAAGAACCTGTAAACAACCAGTCCTCAGCTATACCAAAGGTAGAAAACGTTTCTTCCGCCGACGAACTCAAAAAGTACAAAGACCTTCTTGACAGCGGAGTAATTACACAGGAAGAATTTGACGCAAAGAAAAAACAGCTTTTAGGCTTATAAACAACACCCCGCACCGACTAAAAATCGATGTGGGGTGAACTTTATATATGCCTCCCTCCGAGAGGGAGGTGGATTTGCCAACGGCAAAGACGGAAGGAGCCTGCGCTGATTTTGATTTAGTATAAACTTAGTCGAACAAACTCTCCTTCAGTCAGCTATCGCTGACAGCTCCCTCCCGGAGGGAGCCTTTCTATATTACAATGCCCTTATTCTCTCAAACCTTTCCTCCCAATCCCTCGGAAGTATTCCAAGACTGAACACATCAACATCTGCGTTTGCAACAAGCCTTTCAAGGTCGTTTTTAAGGGCGTTTGAAAAGTGTTTCGGAAGTATCTTTTTAAGGGCATAAAGCCTTGAGAAAAGGTCGGTTTTTGAAGACACAATATAATCTTCGCCAAATTCGGGAAGTATTACGCAAGAGTTTTTACCCACAAGCATTAAGTGATGAGCACAGAAGTTTCTGAGATTTCTCACGGCTTCAAGCCATGTATCAAACTGCTTTGTGGTTTCCTTGCCGTAGTGCTTTCGTGTATAGCCGTATCTCAGCACCTCTTTACGAAGGTCGCCTCTGAGATAGGAGTATATGGGACAAATGTCGCCAAGGTCGATGTAGTGAAAGTACACCTCGGCGGGTAATTTGTCATTTGGTCCTTTGTGTTTGGGACGCATTTCCTTGATTTCGGGATATCTTGCTGTATCTGTGCGGATTCGTTTTTCGTTGTTTCGTATATCCTTTATAAAACCTTCAAATAATCTTTGATTTCTCTGCTTTGAAACCTTGTCATTGTTACCCTTTGTGGGTGTGTAGCTTTCCTCGGAAAGATAGAAACGGCAGTTGTTTTCCTTGTTTGAAAGACCTACTGTAATATTGGTTTTTAGCTGAATTTCTGCCTTTTTACAATATGCAAACAGAAGAAGTCTTAGTTTTTCATCAAATTCATAAAGGTCATACAGCATCCTTTCGGTAGGCTTTTTGCCCACACAGCCGCACTTTGACAAAAGGAACATTCCATAACGACGAAGTCTGAAAAAGCCTGTGTAGGACAGCCTTCTTCTTATTGCCGAATCATTCTCGAATGAAACATATTTTTTCATCAGGATTACCTGCTCATCAAGGTCTAAGGGCAGGGTGATTTTTTGAGGTTTCATGGCACTCCGTTATTCTGTTTTTTACGTTCTTCAAAAGTTGCTCCATTCGGGCATCTTAAATACAAACTAAATTCCGAAATGAAGTCCCGTATTCTTTTCTTCTTGTTTACTTCTTCTTTTTTGTAAAAGAAGAAGTAAATGAAAAAGAATGGTAAAAAGTTACCATTCTTAATCCCGCCAATGGAATATTTGGTAACAGGCATAACCCACGCCTTCCTACGGTTGCAACTATTCTATCACAAATTCTGCGATTTGTCAACGCCAAGATTGCGAAGCAGAGTTTTCTTGCCCCGCCATGCGTAAGCACGTTTTGAAAACTCATCCTTTGACATATTCTCTATCATGTCTGCATCAATTTTTTCGAGTAAATCCCTGTGAAAAAATTTTATCGGGGTAATTTCAACATCCTTGTTGTGGGGACAAATCTCCTGACATACGTCGCATCCCCACACGAGCTTGTGAGAACGTATGATTTCAAGTTCTTCGTCTGTTACATTTTTTCTCTGGCTAAGCTCCGACAGACAGTAGTCGCGTTCACCTTTAAGATATGCACAGCTTTTTTTGCAAAGTCCGCAGTTTTTGCAGGATTTTATCTCGCCCTTTACTGCATATTCATCATCATCAAACACGGCGTCCGTGAGAAGAGTTCCGATAAAGATGTACGAGCCGTATTTTTCGCTGAACAAGAGTCCGTTTTGCCCGATAAACCCAAGGCAAGCATCAATTGCCGCACGTCGTTCGTTTATGGGAGAAGTGTCGGCAAAGAATTTAAAATAATGCTCACCGTCACATTCGAATTTTGCCGACAGCTCTTTGATATAAAGGTGATAATCAAGACTGACGGAATAAAGCGATACGTTTCTGTCCTCGTGCTTTCCCGTGTAGTAGGGAATGAAAAACATGACACAGCTTTTAGCGTTTTCGGGCATTATTCTTTCGTTTATAACCAAAAGGTTATCGGATTTTATTGCGGAATAACAGTCTATTCCTTCGTTTAAAAGAAAGTTTTTTATTTTAGTATAAACTTCACTCATGGCTTTTCTCCGCAATTTCAAGATAAGCTTTTCTTATTTCGCCCGAAAAATAGAGTGAGCCGAGACATGCAACAATACCGTCATTTCCTGCTCTGTCAAGTGCAGATTTTACGCCTTGTGCAACAGTGTCACAGCTTTGCGCTTTTGCACCAAGCTCCGATAAAAGCTTTGCCAGATCCTCTGCCTTCATAGCTCTCGGATTGTCGGGTTTTACGGCAATAAAACTGTCTGCCAAAGGAAGTAGCATTGACATCATGCCTTTTACGTCCTTGTCTGCCATAGCACCTACCACAAAAACTATTTTTCTGTCTTTGAAATGCTCACAGAGACTTTCAACCGTTGCCTTCATTCCGTGGGGATTGTGCGCTCCGTCAAGGACAAAAACGGGGTTTTCGCCGAGAATTTCAAACCTGCCCGCCCATGATACGTTTTTCAGACCGTTATATATGTTTTCATCCGAAATTTTGTAGCCCTTTTCACGCAAAAGCTCAATTGCAGTAATTGCAACCGACGCGTTTTTCGGCTGATATGAGCCCACAAGACCGAGTTTCAGATTCTTGTATTTACCAAAGTCAAACTCAATAAATCGAAGTGATGTTTTTACATTTTCTATTTTGTCAAAGCCTGCTGTAACAAGACTTGCACCGACCTCTTTGCATTTGCTGTCAAACACATCGTAAACCGACTTTTCGCAGTCATAGAGTGCAACGGACGTGCCTTCTTTTATGATACCTGCCTTTGCGGATGCCACTTCTTCGACTGTGTTTCCTAGAAAAGATGTGTGATCAAGGTCAATGGCACAAATCACAGCAGCTTCAGGACTGTCTATAACATTTGTCGAATCCAATTCGCCGCCCATACCCACTTCAAGCACAACGATATCGCAACCGTTTCTGTAAAAATACTCCATTGCAAGTGCTGTAATCAGCTCAAACTCTGTTGGCGGGTCGTCGGTCATGGAATCGGAAAATGGCTTTATATATTCGCAAAGTTCACACAATTCACCGTCGCTTATCATCTCGCCGTCAATCTGCATTCTCTCGTTGAAAACGTTGATGTAGGGTGATGTGTAAAGTCCCGTTTTGTATCCTGCTTCGCGAAGTATTGAGGCAATACAGGCACTTGTCGAGCCTTTGCCGTTGGTGCCTGCAACGTGGACGAATTTCAGCTTTTTATGGGGATTTCCCAAGAGGGAAAGAAGGTGCTCCGTTCTCGAAAGACCGGGTTTTGAGCCGAGCCAGACGGTTTTATGGATAAAGGAAAGTGCTTCATTAATATTCATTTGTATTTCTCCTTTATCTTATTTTTGTGACGGGTGTTCTGAGAAGCAGGTACACAAGTACCATATCAATCGCAAGATTTATGCCCATACTCGGAAGTCTTGTTATAAGCATGGGGATAAATGCAACGCCCCTCATTACAGAAAGTCCGTAGGTTGTGATAAGAACCGAGGAAGCAAGGTGAGTGACAAAAATTGCAAGGACAAGCTTCACAAAGCTCTTTGTGTCGTTTTTTATGATAAATCCCGGCAAAAATCCCATGACAAAGGGTGCAAGCGTCAGAATGGGAAAGGGCGCATATCCGCTGATAAAACATCCGACGATATCGCTGACAACCCCTGCGATTCCCCCGACAAGAGGAGATGCCAGAATTCCTGCCAGAATAAGCGGAACATTGGACAGGCTGATGCGTATATCCATTATGTTTGATGCAGGCATGAGAGAAATTACACGTTCAAGAATAATCGAAAGTGCCGCCATCATTGCACCTGCGGTAAGCTTTTTGAGATTTGTTTTGTTACTTGACATAAAAATACCTCCACGTATGCTGCTATCACATACAGGAGGCAATAATAAAATGCTTTCGTATGTCAGCCAGCGGGATGCGAAGCCTTGACCGCAAGGGTTTTCCCTTTTCGTCCGCAAGACAACTCCCCGTTCCTGCGGCACTTGACGCCTTAAGACCTCTACTCTAACTTTTATGGTTATATATTAGCACTTACTGCTTTTCTTGTCAATAGTGCAAAAGAAAAATCCGCAATCTTTTGACTGCGGATAAGCTGTTATTTTGCAAATATTTCAACTATATTGATGTCGTCATCGAAAACTACGATATCTGCATCATAGCCTTTCTTGATAAGACCCTTGGACTCCAGTCCCATAATTTCTGCAGGAACCTTTGTCATCATGTAAACTGCATCGACTACAGTTGCTCCTACGTCCTTTGTGAGAACACGGATAAGTCTGTCGGCAGTAGCAATTGAGCCTGCAAAGGCACTCTTGTCAAGAAGCTTGCATACGCCGTCTTCTACGAAGAAGCGTGTGCCTAAGGTTTCAACCTCTTCGCCGTCCTTTGCAACGCCTGCAACAGCAAGGCTGTCGGTGATAAGACATACTCTGTCTCTGCCCTTGATTTTGAGAATGAGTTTAATCAGTTCGGGGGGCAGGTGCTTGCCGTCGGCGATGATTTCGACATACATATCGTCCAGAAGGTAAGCCGATTCAATTACGCCAAGACGTCTGAAGCCGTGGTCACGTGTGATTGTGGATGTGCAGGAATAAAGGTGCGTTACAAGTCTGCATCCGCTTTCAAAAGCACGCAGCATATCGGGATAGATTGCATCTGTATGACCTGCGGAAGCAACAACTTTAGCCTCTGTCAGTGCTTTTGCAAATGAACCGTCAAAATCGTTTTCGGGTGCATATGACCATCTTGCAACAAGATGTCCCTTTTCACGAAGCAGAGGCTCATACTCTTGCTTTACGGGAGGAGTGATTGCTTCGGGATTCTGACCGCCTACCTGATTCTTTGAAAGGTAGGGACCTTCAAAATGAAGACCAATGAGTGTTCCTTTCAGGTTTTTATCACAGAGAGCCTTTTCAAACGAGTCAACAGCACTTGTCATAACATTGAAGGGTGCTGCCGAGATTGTAGGGCAGATACTTGTTGTGCCGTGTTCAAAATGGAAGTTTGCGGCGTTTACTATGTCCTCGGCAGAACCTGCAAATTCGCAGCCGCCGCCTCCGTGACAGTGAATTTCAATAAAGCCGGGGGCAACGTATTTGCCTGTGAAGTCATAGCTTTCGTCAGCCGCCATTTCGTCCTTTGACACCTCGACGATTTTTCCGTTTTCTATGTATACATATCCGTCGTAAAGACTGTCTGTCAGTACGATTTTGTCACTTTTGATTCTTATCATAGCCATTAGAGAAGTGCGGAGGAATCTCCGTCAAGGTAGAGAATTGCGTTGGGGTGGTTTCTGAGTGCTGTTGCGGGACATTCTGTGCTTATTTCGCCGTTAAGTGTTCTCTTTACGGCATTTGCCTTTGTGGGAGCAGGAACTATACAGAATGCGTAGGGTGCTTTCATAAGTGTAGGACAGGTAAGTGTGATTGCATGTGTGGGAACAAGGTCGATAGATGCAAAGCATCCGTCGTTAACCTGCTGATTTCTGCACACTTCGTCAAGCTTTACAGGCTTTGCAATCTTGGGATCGTTAAAGTCTGCAACGGGCGGGTCGTTGAATGCAATGTGGCCGTTTTCACCGATACCCATAACAACGATGTCTGTGGGATTTGCCGCAAGAAGCTTGCCGTATCTTTCACATTCTGCCTCGGGGTCGGTTGCTGTGCAGTCGATAAGGTTCACGCTCTTAAAGGGAACTTTGCCGAAAATGTGGTCAACGAGGAAGTTGCCGAAGCCCTGGGGTGCATCCTTAGACAGACCTATATATTCGTCCATGTGGTAAGCGTTGATTCTGTTCCATTCAATATCGGAATTGATAAGAGATGCGAGAACATCGTTCTGGCTGGGAGCCGCAGCGAAAATCATGTTGATTTCGTCTTTTTCGGAAAGGAGCTCTACGATTTTGTCGTGGATGTCTTTGGCTGCGCATGCGCCCATTTCATCTCTTGTGGGGAAAATCTTGACATCAAGATTGTCTACTTTCATTGTTTTCATTGTAATTTCTCCTGTTATAATTCATGGGATGAAAATCACACACTTTGTCAAAACAATCCTCCCGTCAGCCATTTGGCTGCCACCCTCCTTTACACAAGGAGGGCAAAAGGCTGTATTGCAAAATGTGGCTCCCTTGTGTAAAGGGAGCTGTCACGAAGTGACTGAGGGATTGTAAATGAATTAGTTAAAGTCTGCAAAAGTCTTAATCTTTTCGCACTTTCCGCCGTTTTCATAAGAGCGGACAATTGCATTGAGAATAAACACGGGTGCGAAAAAGTCTTCATAGCTCTGGTGCATTTCGCCGCCTGTGAGAATTGTGTGGTAGAACATGAATTCATCCGAGAATGCCGTACCGAATTCGCAGGGTTCCTGAAGGCTGCCGTCTGCACAGTCAATGCCGGCAAAATAACGGTAGTTGCCGTTTACATATGTACCCTTAACATCAACATTGTCATAGTTAAACAGACAGTTATAGAATTTTTCGTGCTTAACTGCAGTTACGGATTTTGGATAGTAGCCGAAGATTTCGCACATCATCTGAACAAGGTGCTGGCTGTAGAAGAAGAATCCGCCGTATGTGGACTGTGCATCCATGGGAGCACGGATTGCACCGCCGTAAACTTCGCCCATTTCCTTGTTTTCAACAATCTTTTTATACTTCTTGATTGTTTCATAAAGTCCGCAAACCGAGCCGCCTACTACCTTTACATTGTTTTCCTTGAGTTCGTTCATAAACTTTACAGCTTCCTCTTCGGAAATTGTAATGGGCTTGTCGATGAACATGGGGATGCCCGATGCGATGTAGGGCTTTGCGTACTTATAGTGGTTGTCGCCGTGGCGTGCTGTTACGATGATACCGTCAACCTTGCCTACGAGCTCGTCATAAGAGCTCATCTTGGGAACGCCGAACATTTTACTGAGCTTTTCCATTGCAGCTTCTTCGTCGCTGTATACGCCGATTACTTCAATGTCGTTTACAACGGGCTCGGAAACCTTAACGTAGGAAGCACCGTCTTCCTTGCGTTCGCCGTATATGAACTTTAAAAATGCGTCGGCGTGAGAGTTTTCACAACCGAGAATGGCTATCTTATACATATTTATTCATTCCTTTCACGAAATCTTATAAAAGCGGCGTCGCCGAGGGACGACGCCGGATATATTTTTAATTAGAATCTTACGGGAAGGGGATTCTGGGAGTGAACCGCTTCAATTACACCGATAACCTTTGCGGACATTTCGGGAGTAACTGCCAAAGGTGCGCCGTTAACGAGGGATTCATAGAAGCCGTCGTAGAAGTTCTTTGTTGCAGGGTCAAATTTGTCAAGAGCATTTTCTTCTCTCTTTGTGTGAGAAGTTGTGTCGAGGTTTGATTCTACTTTCCACTGATCTTCTTCTTCGTGAGCAACAAGCTTTTCCGAGCAGTATGCGGGATTCTTGTTGGCATCTTCAAGAGATTCAAATACAACAGGTCTTTCGGGGTTTTCGCCGTCAACGATATACTTGAGCTTGTAACCTGCTCTTGTTGCAGACAGAGTACCTCTTGTACCCATAACCTTTACAACATAAGGTTCGGGGAATGCGTCCATTGAAGAAACTTCAACGTCAACCACGGGCTTGCCGGGAGCTGTAAGGATAACCTTTGCATAGTCATCCGAGTCACCGGAGGTAAGACCGAGAGCAAGCTTTGAGAATGCTACTTCGATGTTTTCATCAAATTCAAGGTAGTCAAGTGCAAGACCGATGGGGTGAGGACCTGTATTGTAGATACCGCCGGCAGCCTTTACCTGTACTGTCTGCCAGTCCCAGCGGCGTGCAAAGCCGTTGAACTGAATGGAGTACTGAAGAGGTGTACCGATCTTACCGGAAGCGACGATTTCCTTGATGCCGAGGTGGAAGGGGTTTACGAATGTCTGCTGGAATGCGGCAATCATAACGCCGTTGTCTTTAGCTGTCTTGATAAGGTCGAGACATTCATAGTATGTCTTACCCATGGGCTTTTCAACAAGAACGTTGAGTCCGTGCTGTAAAAGATCCTTGGAAATGGGATAGTGCATTTCGGAATAGGAAGCATTAACAACAACGTCAATGTCCTTTCTGTCATAAAGAGCGGTGTAGTCAGCGAAAACTTCGCAGCCGGGATATTCTTTAAGAGCTCTTTCTCTTCTGAATTCATCCTTGTCGATTACAACTGCAACTTCGTACTTTGTGTTAGCAGTACATCTGAAGAACTGACCGTGGATGTCTCTGCCGCTTCGGCCCTGACCGATAATGGCAACTCTTACCTTTTTCATGATAAATACCTTCCTTTTTTGTGAAAATAAATCTTATCAATTTTTATTTTTCTAAGTTCATAATATCATGTATTTTTTGCCATGTAAATGAAAAATGTGTAAAATACTATTGCAAAAAATGTATAAGTGTGCTATTATAGCTTTGAAAGCGGGTGAAGATTATGAAAACTGTTATCGATAACGTGTTTGTTGACAACAACGTTTATTTCAATCACTTTTACGGAGAAGACATTGATATAGAAGAATTTGCAGGCGAGCCGCACATTCACGATGTATGTGAGTTGCTGTTTGTAAAGAAGGGAAGTCCGAGATATTTTGTTGAAGGCAAAAGATACAGGCTTTCAAAAAACACCCTTGTTTTCTCGCGTCCCGGAGACAGACACAAGATATATTTTGATGAAACCGGGCCTTATGAGAGATATAACATTCTCTACGACGAAAAGAAAATCCCCTTTGATTTATTTACAAAGATTCCCCAGAAGCTTGATATCATCAATTTTGACGGAAATGCGGTGGTTTGCGATCTTTTCAAAAAGGCGGATTATTATTGCGAGCATTTTGAAGGCGAAAAGCTGGGACGTCTCATGATAAGTCTTGTAGAGGAAATTTTCTTCAACATTTCCATTGCCATAGATGAAAACGAGGTGGCATACCACAGCTCGGCATCGGCAAATCCCTTTATCACCGCAGCTCTCAGCTTTATTGAGGAAAATCTTACCTCTAACCTGTCCATTGATACAATCTGCGACGAGCTTTACATAACAAAGAGCCATCTTCACCACCTGTTTATAAATCATCTGCAGATAAGTCCCAAAAAGTACATTCTGTCAAAAAGGCTGAATCTTGCGAAAAAGGCAATACGTTCAGGGCAGAAGCCCATTGAAGCCTGTATGCAGAGCGGTTTTTCCGACTACTCGACGTTTTACCGTGATTACAAAAACTTTTTCGGGCATTGTCCTTCCGAGGAATTGAATTATGAACCCGACAGAGGTCTGACGCGGTCATAGTGCGGGGCTTACAAAAAATACATCTTGACAAAATTTGAAAATGAGATTATAATTAGTACACTTAAAAGCATCTGATAAGGGACACGGGACAAGAAGGTAGTCTTGCAGAGAGCGGTGCGTTTCGGTGAAAGTGCCGTATTACGAAATCCTGTCTTACCACCCTTAAAGCTTCTTTGAGGTAACAATCAAAGACGGAATTCCCCGTTACAGGAAAAAGAGAAGAAAGTGCAGAACTTTCAATCATGGGTGGAACCGTGATAAGCTTTTAGTTTATTGCCCCGTGCTGATGTATTTCAGTACGGGTTTTTATTTTGTTATTAAAAATATTCACCATACAAGGAGGAACCAAAAATGGTAAAACTCACACTTAAAGACGGCTCTGTTATTGAATGTGCCGACGGTATCAAGGGCTACGAAGCGGCTTCTCAAATAAGCGAAGGACTCGGCAGAGCAGCTCTTGCAATGAAAAAAGACGGCGAGCTTTATGAAATCAATAAGGTAATCGAAAAGGATGCGGTTGTAGAATTCGTAACCTTTAACGATGACGAAGGCAAGAAGGTTTACAGACACACAGCGGCGCATGTTCTTGCACAGGCTGTAAAGAGACTTTTCCCCGATGCAATTCTCGCATTCGGTCCTGCAACAGACGAAGGCTTCTTCTACGACGTTGACGTAAATGTTTCGGTAACACCAGAAGTTCTTGAAAAGCTCGAAGGCGAAATGAAGAAGATTATCAAGGAAAATATTCCCATAGTAAGAAGCGTTGTTTCCAAAGAAGAAGCAAAGGCTCTTATGACAGAGAGAAAAGAAGTCTATAAGGTTGAACACATCGACGAACTCGACGACGGTGCTGAAATTTCCCTTTATACACAGGGCGAATTTGTTGACCTTTGTGCAGGTCCTCACCTCACTTCCACAGGCAAACTCAAGGCAGTAAAGCTTACACAGTGTACAGGTGCGTACCTCCACGGTGATTCCAAGAACAAGATGCTTCAGAGAATCTACGGCACTGCATTCCCCAAGAACGCAGACCTTGAAGAGTACCTTGCAATGAAGGAGGAAGCAAAGAAGAGAGACCACAACAAGCTGGGACGCGAGCTTGAAATCTTCACAACCGTTGACACCATCGGTCAGGGTCTTCCCATAATGCTTCCCAAGGGAACAAAGATTATCCAGACACTTCAGAGATGGGTTGAAGATACGGAAGAAGAACTCGGCTGGGTAAGAACAAAGACTCCTCTTATGGCAAAGAGCGACCTTTACAAGATTTCGGGCCACTGGGATCACTACAAGGAAGGTATGTTTGTTCTCGGCGAAGAGGAAGACGGCAAGGAATGCTTTGCACTCCGTCCCATGACATGCCCCTTCCAGTATCAGGCATATCTCAACAGAGCTCGTTCCTACAGAGACCTTCCCATGCGTCTTGCCGAAACATCAACTCTCTTCAGAAATGAAGATTCCGGCGAAATGCACGGTCTTATCAGAGTTCGTCAGTTTACAATTTCCGAAGGTCACCTCATGTGTACTCCCGAACAGCTTGAGGACGAATTCCGCGGCTGTCTTGAAGTTGCAATCATGATGCTTAAGACTCTCGGTCTTTACGAGGATGTTTCTTACAGATTCTCCCAGTGGGATCCCAACAACAAGGAAAAGTACATCGGTACAGATGCAGACTGGGACGAAGCTCAAGGTATGATGAAGAAGATCCTTGACAACATCGGTCTTGACTACAAGATTGGTATCGGCGAAGCTGCGTTCTACGGTCCTAAGCTTGATATCCAGATTAAGAATGTACACGGTAAGGAAGATACACTTATCACTATCCAGATTGACCAGTTCAATGCTGAAAAGTTCGGCATGGAATACGTTGATAAGGACGGCGAAAAGAAGAGACCTTACATCATCCACAGAACATCTATCGGCTGTTATGAAAGAACACTTGCACTTCTTATTGAAAAGTACGCAGGTGCATTCCCCACATGGCTTGCTCCCACACAGGTAAAGCTTCTTCCCATCGGTCCTTCTCAGCATGAATATGCAAGAGAAGTAATGAAGACTCTAAAGAGCGCAGGCATCAGATGCGAGCTTGACGACAGAAATGAAAAGATCGGCTACAAGATCCGTGAAGCACAGCTTGAAAAGGGTCCTTATATGCTTGTTATCGGCGAAAAGGAAATGGAAGCAGGTGCAGTTGCCGTACGTTCCAGAAAGAACGGCGACATGGGTGCTGTATCCTCCGATGAATTCCTCAAGAATATTCTCAAAGAAATCGCAGATAAGGCTTTATAATTCAACAATGACAAAACAAATCCCCGACGGCTGTCGGGGATTTTTCTATGCTCTGATTTTTGCAAGGATTCTGACGATGGGCGGGATGACGACCCATTGAATCAAAATGCCGATAAAGCCTGCCGGAATTGACAGGAGTGCCAGGTTTACGCTTATTCCTTTTGCCGTTATTCCGAGGATGTTTACGGCGAGAAATGTACATAGAAGATTTGCAAGCCGTCCGAGAATCTGTGCGCAGACGAGCGATGCATAAATGGATGCGGTTTTTGACTTGATTCTTGAAGAAAACAGCCTTGAAAACAGCCCCGACGAAAGTCCGTAAACGGCAAGCTCAATACACATGAACGGCATCTTGAAAACGGTGGGCATGTTGGTTATAAAACAGCTGAGCATGGGAGAAAGAACTCCCGTGATAACTCCGCATACGGGCGAAACAAGAAGCCCTGCAATAAGTACGGGTATGTGCATCGGCAGAAAGGTCTGTCCCGATATTGCACCGAAGGCATGGAAAATCATGGGAAAAAGCACCCCGAGAGCCGTAAAAAAACCCGAGTAAATGATTGTTTTTGTCGCTGTGTTTTTCATAGTGTCACATCCTTGTGTCAATTTTATCACGCTTTGGCGGATTTGTAAACCGTGTTTGCGATTTTATTATAGACTCACGCCGCCGTGTATTCAAGCAAATATGCTTATAATGATGGCAAATGTGGATAAATCGGGCGAGTTTTGCCAATGTGCCGTGTTTTGTGGTGCATTGTTTACGTTCCATTAAAGATTTAATAACTATTGAAGAATATAATATAATAAATATTTATACTTTAAAATAATGTAAAAGGGGAAATATACATGGATAAGGGACTCAAAAACAAGGTTCTCTCCCTCATAGAAGGCGATGCAAGACTTTCAAAGGAAAGAATTGCGGTTATGCTTGACGAGCCTGTCGAAGCCATAGCACAGACAATAGAAGAACTTGAAAATGATGGTGTTGTCCTCGGCTACAAGGCACTTGTTGACTGGGACAAAACAGACAGAGAATATGTGACAGCTCTCATCGAGCTCAAGGTTACTCCTCAGAGAGACAGAGGATTTGAAAAGGTTGCTGAGAGAATTTCAAACTATCCCGAAGTAAAGGATATGTACCTTATGTCGGGTGCGTATGACTATTGTGTTATTATCGAAGGCAAGACCATGAAACAGGTGGCACTCTTTGTCGCCGAAAAGCTTGCGACTATTGAAAACGTAATTTCCACAAGCACTCACTTTGTTCTAAGAAAATACAAGAACAACGGTGTTTCTTTCGGACAGGGTGAAGACGACAGCGTAGATGAAAGAGGTAATATAAACTGATGATAGATTATTCCAAGGTGCTTTCCGAGAAGGTTGTAAACATGAAACCTTCGGGAATACGAAAATTTTTTGACATACTTAACGAAGTGCCGGGTGTTATTTCACTGACGGTAGGCGAACCCGACTTCAAGACACCCTGGCACGTAAGAGAAGCGGCAATTACTTCTCTCGAAAAGGGTAAGACTGCTTATACATCAAACACGGGTCTTCTTGAATTCAGAAAGCAGATTTCTTCCTATCTTGAAAGACGCTTTAATGTTTCCTATGACCCGACAAATGAGATGATTATTACCGTCGGCGGAAGTGAAGCTATTGACCTTGCAATAAGAGCAATAGTAGAACCCGGTGACGAAGTGCTTATTGTAGAGCCTGCATATGTCTGCTATGTTCCCATGACAGAGCTTTGCGGAGGCAAGCCTGTTGTAATTCCTACAAGGGTTGAGGATAAGTTCAAGCTTACACCTGAGCTTTTAAAGCAGTACATAACACCCAAAACAAAAATGCTTATTCTTCCTTACCCCAACAATCCCACGGGTGCAATTATGACGGAGGAAGATTTAAAGAAGATTGCAGAGGTAATCAAGGACACAAACATTGTTGTTCTTTCGGATGAAATCTACGGTGAGCTTACCTACGGCAGACATCATTTTTCAATTGCTTCCATGCCCGAAATGCGTGACAGAACAATCTATGTCGGCGGTTTTTCCAAGAGCTATGCCATGACAGGCTGGAGACTCGGCTATGTGTGTGCTCCGGGGGAAATTACAAAGCAGATGTTAAAGATTCACCAGTATGCAATAATGTGTGCTCCCACCATGAGCCAGTATGCAGGTATTGACGCTGTTATGAATGGCGATGAGGACATCGAATACATGAAGGATTGCTACAACCAGAGAAGAAGAATGCTTCTTTCGGGTCTTAACGAAATCGGGCTTCCTTGCTTTGAACCCGAAGGTGCTTTCTACGTATTCCCCGAAATCGGCAAGTTCGGTCTTTCCTCTGATGAGTTCTGCGAAAGACTTTTATACGAAGAAAAGTGTGCTATTGTTCCCGGTAATGCATTCGGTGCTTCGGGCGAAGGTTTTGCAAGAATTTCCTATGCATATTCGGTTGAACATATTTCCCGTGCCATTGACAGAATTGATAAATTCTTAAAGAAGATTAAGTAATGGAACATAAAATTGTATTTACCGACAAGGTATATCTTGAAAGTTTAGAGGACTACGAGTACGAAAACGTAAAGAGCGTTGTTTTCCCAATATTTGACAAGGTGCTTTGCGACAACGGCTGGGACAAGGGATTTTTTGACGGCAAAAAGGTTGCGGTAAAACCAAATCTTCTTCATAAAACCGGTGTTGAAAAATGTGTAACCACTCATCCCTCATATACAAGGGCGGCGTGCGAGTATTTTACTTCTCTCGGTGCTTCTGTCGTTGTGTGCGACAGTCCCGGAGGACTTTACAACAAGGCTCTTGTTGAGGGCGTTGCCAAGGAAACGGGAACGCTTGAAGCAGCTCGTCTCGGCGGCGGTGTGTTTAACGACGATTACGGCTTTGAGATGATTTCAAACCACGAGTATTCTAAGTATTCCTTCAACATTATAAATCCTTTGATTGAAGCGGATGTTATAGTAAACCTTGCAAGACTCAAGACCCACGCTCTTTGTGAAATGACGGCGGCGGTAAAGAATATGTTCGGCTCTATCCCCGGACTTCAGAAGGCGGAACAGCACGCAAGATTTCCTTCAAAGGATTCATTTGCATCCATGATTTGTGATGTTTGTCTTATAAACTCACCTCAGATTAACCTTGTAGACTGCGTTGTCTGCATGGAGGGCAACGGACCTTCGGGCGGTACGCTCAGAAAGATGGGTGCTGTTGCAGTGAGTGCAAACCCCTTTGCGGTGGATTTGCTGTGCTCCCATATGATGGGATACGGCACAGACGAGGTTGGCACAATCAGAAATGCGGTCTCGAGAGGGCTTTGTCCCGATAGCGTAGAAAAGCTTGAAGTAATCGGCGAGGATTATAAGAAGTTTGTCTGCAAATTCAAACGCCCCGATTCGACGGCAGGCGGTCTTGCCAAACAGATACCCTCTGTTTTCGGCGGAAGACTCAGGGATGCTCTCGAAAGAAAGCCTGTAATCAACAAGAAAAAATGTGTCGGCTGCGGAATCTGCAAAAACAACTGCCCCGTCGATGCCATAACAATAGAAAACAAAAAAGCAAAAATCGATAAAACAAAATGCATAAAATGTTACTGCTGTCAGGAATTCTGCCCCAAATTGGCTGTTGCAGCAAAGAACATTCTCGGCATTTAAAAGGAAGGTAATTATATGCCTATAAGAATTCCCGAAGCACTTCCTGCTTTCGGTACACTCGAAAACGAAAATATATTTGTAATGTCGGAAAAAAGAGCCGACACCCAGGACATACGTCCTTTGAAGATTGCAATTCTCAACCTTATGCCCACAAAGATTGTGACGGAAACACAGCTTTTGCGTCTGCTTTCCAACACACCTTTGCAGGTTGAAATCACGCTTCTCAAGACTCAGTCCTATACCTCAAAGAACACTTCGCAGGAGCATCTTGAATCCTTCTACCGCAATTTTGACGATGTAAAGCACATGAAGTTTGACGGTCTTATCATCACGGGTGCGCCCATCGAGGACAAGGAATATGAGGATGTTGCATACTGGAAGGAAATCTGCGACATTTTTGAATGGTCTGAAAAGAATGTATATTCCTGCTTCTATATCTGTTGGGCGGCACTTGCGGCGCTCTACTATTATCACGGTATAGAAAAGGTTGCACTTCCCGAAAAGCTGTCGGGCGTATTCAGACATAAGGTGAAAAAGCCTGCTCATCCCGTGGTGCGCGGCTTTGACCAGTATTTCTATGCACCCCATTCCCGTCACTACGGCGTAAGAACCGAGGACATAAAGGCACACGACGATGAAATTGATATTCTTGCCTCCGGCGAAAAGACGGGTGTATATATTGCGGCAAGCAAGGATATGAGAAAGATTTATGTCACCGGTCACTCTGAATATGACCACGACACATTGAAGAACGAATACTTCAGAGATTTTGCCAAGGGCATGAATCCTCATGTGCCTGACAATTACTTCCCCTATGACGACCCCGAAAGAGAGCCTGTAAACATCTGGAGAGGTCATGCGCATCTTCTCTACTCGAATTGGTTAAACTATGTTGTATACCAGAGAACCCCTTACGATCTCGGTTCTATTTAGTATATAATATATTAGGAAGGAAAATTATGAACAGTATAAAGAAAATTGCGGCGGTATTTCTTGCTTTGCTCATGCTTATGTCGTTTTGTTCCTGCAGCTTTACCGAAGAACGCATTGACGGCGAACCCGAAAACAACATTGTGAGCCGTCCGGATAACAATAAGGATAAGGAAGAGGATAAGAAGCAGGAGCATGCGGCACAGGAAGAGTCGGACACTCTTTCAAAAAAAGAGGTTGACGCCCTCGCATCGGCGGCACTTCAGAAGTTATCCGCAATTCCCGAGTATCCCGCAGGCTATCCGACACTCGATGACGTTGTGGCTCAGTATAAAAGAGCCTGCGAAGCAATCGGCTGGATTGTCGGCACCGAGCTTGTCGCTACCGACGGAGACTATGCACATTCATCCCACGGCATGAACTATTATAAGGTACTTCCAGACTGCTACCTCGGAGCAAAGAATGCCGGCAAGAATCCCGATGCGGACATGCTTATATATAATAAGGAAACATTTGAAGCATATCTCGCAACCCTCATAGCCAAAGACGAGGCACACGAATATATCGTGGATATAACAGAAAGCTTTGATGTGCCGAGATTTGTTGAAAGCAAAAACGGCGAGCTTTATGCGCTTCCCTACGCTTTTCCTCCTGCGGGCTACGGCGAAGAGGATACCTTTGAACTGAAGGCGAACGGCGACGGAAGCTATACCTTGTCTGTTCACTATACAACGCTTGACGATAACGACGAGGTTGACGGAGAACACACATATGACGTAAAGTATATCAAAAAGGACGGCAGATGGGTGTTTGAAAACTTTTTGCTTGTAAAACAGCACTAGCGCGGAGCCCGCGCCGGCAATTCACGGTATATGTTCGTGCCAGGCAAACCCTCGTGGTCGCTTAACGAACCCCATTTGACCGCCATAAACGCAAGCGGTCAAATTCCATGCGAAACAAACTTCGTGGTCGCCAAACCGCCCGAAGCAAAAACGGCAACGGCGATGAGAAAAAATACAGAAGCGATACTGCGTCCCCATAACGGCGACGGCGAAAGCTTTGTTCATAAAACATTTACAAAATTATTTTTAAAAAACCTATTGCATTTAAAAATAACTTGTGTTATACTAACCAAGCTTGATGTGCGATGAAGCGGGAGGTTGCGACCATTCGGTCGGTAATTTCCGTGGAGTATGTCCGATAAACGGGCGACAGCAAATAAGAACGCAAAGCGTGATGTCTTCTTTGCCGTTTGTTTCTTCAAGCGGAAACAAGTGCGGCGGCAAGGGGGAAATTTGCGCATTCGCGAGCAAGGTTTGAAAACACGAGCGTCAGGAACGGCCGGCAAGGTTTGTCGGAACGCCTGAATGTGGAAACATGATGACTTTGAAAGCTGCCCGAAACCTTTCCCCAGCGAAATGGATTTCGGGTTTTTAATTCGGGACGGTCGCGAAACACCCGGATGCGTGTTCAAAATTTACTGTGCCGCATTTAAAAAATTCCTTCGTTTTTATTAATAGCACGCACACGAAGGACAAAAATTTTAAAGGAGGCAGAAAAAATGGCATCTCAGGAAAAAATCAGAATCAGACTCAAGGCTTACGATCACACTCTCATCGATCAGGCTGCAGAAAAGATCGTAGAAGCTGCAAAGAGAAACGGCGCTAAGGTATCGGGTCCTATTCCCCTTCCTACAGATAAGGAAGTAGTTACCATCCTTCGTGCGGTACACAAGTACAAGGACAGCCGTGAACAGTTCGAATTCAGAACACACAAGAGACTCATCGATATCTTAAAGCCCAGCCAGAAGGCAATCGAAGCTCTCGTTGATATCGAACTTCCTGCAGGCGTTGAATCCGAAATCATTACATTCTAATTGATTCTAGGACAAGCTTGCAAAACAACTAAGCGTTATTACCTCGAGGAGCGAAAGCCCGAGAGGTTAATACAAAATCTTCGGTTGTCTATACCGCACCGAAGATAGGATTCAAATCCGGTCATGTTGGCTGTTCTCCCCGAGGGTTGCAGATTTTCGGGAAAATACAAGGCAGTCAACCAATAACTAAGGAGGAAAAGACATGAAGAAAGGTATAATCGGTAAGAAGCTCGGCATGACTCAGATCTTTGACGAAATGGGTAACGTAATCCCCGTAACAGTCATTGAAGCTGGTCCCTGCGTAGTCGTTCAGAAGAAGACAGTTGAAAACGACGGCTATGATGCTGTACAGCTTGGTTTCGAAAACGTAGAGGAAAGAAAGCTTTCCAAGCCCGCTAAGGGACACCAGGCTAAGGCAGGAACAACCAAGAGACATCTCAAGGAATTCAGACTTGAAGATGCAGCGTCTATGAATGTAGGCGATGAAATCAAGGCAGACGTTTTCGCTGCAGGCGAATGCGTTGACGTAACAGGCCTTACAAAAGGTCGCGGTTACACAGGTGCAATCAAGCGTTGGAATCTCCACAAGCTTGAAATGACACATGGTGTAGGTCCTGTTCACCGTCAGTCCGGTTCTATGGGTGTTATCGACCCCGCCAGAATCTTCAAGGGTAAGAAGATGGCAGGTCAGTACGGTCATGAACAGGTGACAATGCAGAACCTCGATGTAGTAAAAGTAGACGTTGAAAAGAACCTTATCGCAGTTAAGGGTGCGGTTCCCGGACCCAAGGGCGGTATCGTGTTCGTTCGTTCAACAGTAAAGTAAGCGAAGGAGGAAACATAAATGCCAAACGTAGCAGTATTTGATATGGCAGGCAACAAGCAGGGCGAAATGGAGCTCAGCGCTACAGTATTCGGTGCAGAAATCAATGAACCCGTCCTCCACAGCGTTGTCAGAGCATATCTCTTAAATCAGAGACAGGGTACACAGAGTACCAAGACAAGAGCAGAAGTTTCCGGCGGCGGTAAGAAGCCTTGGAGACAGAAGGGTACAGGCCGTGCAAGACAGGGTTCTACAAGATCTCCTCAGTGGGTACACGGTGGTATCGCATTCGGTCCCAAGCCCAGAAGCTGGAAGGTTTCTATCAATAAGAAGGTAAAGAGAATCGCTATGCAGTCCGCACTCAGTGCAAAGGTTGCTGAAAACGAACTCGTAGTAGTAGATTCTATCGCAACAGGCGAATTCAAGACAAAGAAGATCGTTGAAATGCTCAAGGCACTCGGTGCAAACAAGAAGGCTCTCATCGTTCTTCCCGAAGTTGACAATTTCGTAGTTAAGAGCGCTTCCAACATTGAAGGCGTTAAGACAGCAATCCCCGGCACACTCAACGTATACGACATTCTTAAGTACGATATGTTCATCGTTGCCAAGGACGCTGTAAAAGTAATCGAGGAGGTATACGCATAATGAAGTTCGCACATGACGTAATTATCAAGCCGATTATCACAGAAGACAGCATGGCAAGACTTGCTGAGAAGAAGTACACTTTTGAAGTGGCAGACGGTGCTTCCAAGGTTGAAATCAAGAAGGCTGTTGAAGAAATCTTCAAGGTAAAGGTTGACAAGGTAAACACAATCAGCATGAAGGCAAAGAACAAGAGAGTCGGCTACCACTTCGGTAAGACTTCTGAATGGAAGAAGGCAATTGTTACTCTCACAGCTGATTCCAAGACTATCGAATTCTTCGATAGCATGATGTAATCATCAATAACAGTTAAATGCGGCGGCAAAGGGGTGCCAATCCCCACGGTATCGCCGAGAAATGGAGTTAAAAATGGCAGTTAAGACATTTAAGCCTACTACTCCGGCCAGAAGACAGATGACTGTTCCCGGCTTCGAAGAAATCACTAAGAAGACTCCCGAAAAAAGTCTTATTACAGTTCTCAAGAAGCATGCCGGACGTAATAATACAGGTAAAATTACCGTTCGTCATCATGGCGGCGGAAACAGAGTAAAGTACAGAATCATCGACTTCAAGAAGAAGATCGAAAATGTTCCTGCAACTGTACTCGCAATTGAATACGACCCCAACAGAACAGCTTATATCGCACTTATGCAGTACGAAACAGGCGAAAAGACATACAGCATCGCGCCCGTAGGTCTTAAGGTTGGCGACGTAGTAATGAACGGCGCAGGCGCTGATATCAATCCCGGTAACGTTCTCGCAATCAACGATATCCCCGTTGGTACACTTATCCACAACATCGAACTTTATCCCGGTAAGGGCGGCCAGCTCGTAAGAAGTGCCGGCACATACGCTCAGCTCATGGCTAAGGAAAACGGTGTTGCTCAGGTAAGACTTCCCTCCGGTGAAGTTAGAATTATCAGACTTGACTGTAAGGCAACAATCGGTCAGGTAGGTAACCTTGAACACGAAAACATCAACATCGGTAAGGCTGGTAAGAAGCGTCACATGGGCATCCGTCCTACAGTACGCGGTTCCGTAATGAACCCCTGCGACCATCCTCACGGTGGTGGTGAAGGTAGAGCTCCCATCGGTCGTGCAACACCTGTTACACCTTGGGGCAAGCCTGCACTCGGTTACAAGACAAGAAATAAGAAGAATCGTACCAACAAGTTCATCGTTAAGAGAAGAAACGATAAGTAATTCTCTGACGTAGACATAAGGAGGAAATAATTTTGAGCAGAAGCATTAAAAAGGGACCTTTCGTCGAAGCTAAGCTCTTCAAGAGAATTGAAGAAATGAACGCTCAGGGCGAAAAGAGAGTCCTCAAGACATGGTCCAGAGCTTCCACAATATTCCCTCAGTTCGTGGGTCACACAATTGCGGTTCATAACGGCAAAAATCATGTTCCCGTATACGTAACAGAAGATATGGTAGGACATAAGCTCGGTGAATTTGCTCCCACAAGAACATTCAAGGGACATGCAGGCTCTAAGACAAGTAAGTAATAAATCGAAATCGAACGCAGTATAGTTCAATTCGGACTAAATTTGCGAAAGGAGGCTAACTCAAATGGAAGCAAAAGCATATTTAAGAGATCTGAGAATATCCCCCAGAAAGGTTTCGATAGTTCTCGACCTCATCAGAAATAAAGATGTTGCAACAGCTGCAGGAATTCTTGCTAACACACCTAAGGCAGCAAGTCTTCCCATTGCGAAGCTCCTTAAGAGCGCAGTTGCTAACGCTGAAGTAAACAACCACATGGATGTATCCAAGCTCTATGTTTCTCAGTGCTTCGTAACTCCCGCAAGAACAGCTAAGAGAATTCAGCCCCGTGCACAGGGCAGAGCTTTCAGAATTCTTAAGAGAAGCTCACACATCACAATCGCGGTAGCTGAAAGACAGTAATCGCAAATCTAAATTCAAATTAAACTAACGTAATATAAACGTTAAATCCAACAAAGGAGGCTTATTACAGAGTATGGGTCAGAAAGTTAATCCGCACGGCTTGCGTGTAGGCGTTATTAAAGACTGGGACTCCAGATGGTTCGTTAAGGACGAAGTATTCGGAGATACTCTTGTAGCAGACTACAAGCTCAGAACTTGGCTTAAAGAAAAACTGCAGGGTGCCGGCGTTCCTAAGATTGAAATTGAACGTGACGGTAAGAGAATAAAGGTGTTTATCCACTGTGCAAAGCCCGGTATCATCATCGGTAAGCAGGGCGCAGAAATCGATAAACTCAAGGGTGAAATTGAAGCGTTCACAGGCGAACCCTGCCTTGTAAACGTAACAGAAGTAAAGTCCCCCGACCTCAACGCACAGCTCGTTGCTGAATCCATCGCAGCACAGCTCGAAAGAAGAATCGCTTTCAGAAGAGCTATGAAGCAGGCAATCGGCAGAACAATGAAGCTCGGCGCAAAGGGTATTAAGGTACAGCTCTCCGGTCGTCTCAACGGCGCGGAAATCGCTCGTTCCGAACACTATTCAGAAGGTACTATTCCTCTTCAGACAATCAGAGCAGATATCGACTACGGCTTCTTTGAAGCAAACACAACATACGGCAAGATCGGTGTTAAGGTTTGGATCTACAGAGGCGAAGTTCTCGCAAACGCTGCAAAGAGACAGTCCAGAAGACCTTCCAGAAAGAACGAAGGAGGCGAAAGATAACTATGTTAATGCCTAAGAGAGTTAAGTACAGAAGAGTACAGAGAGGTAGACTTACCGGTAAAGCAACTCGTGGCAACACAGTTTCTAACGGTGAATTCGGTTTGCAGGCAACAGAACCTGCATGGATCACAAGCAACCAGATCGAAGCAGCCAGAATCGCTATGACAAGATACGTTAAGCGTGGCGGTAAGGTTTGGATCAAGATATTCCCCGACAAGCCCGTAACAGAAAAGCCCGCTGAAACTCGAATGGGTTCCGGTAAGGGTTCACCTGAATACTGGGTAGCGGTAGTTAAGCCCGGCCGTGTAATGTTTGAAATGGCAGGCGTAACAGAAGAACAGGCAAGAGAAGCTATGCGTCTCGCATCTCACAAGCTTCCCGTAAAGTGCAAATTCGTTAAGAAAGAGGAGGCGTAAGAAATGAAGATTACAGAAATCAGAGAAAAATCCTCCGAACAGCTTACAACCCTTCTTAAGGAACAGAAGGAAGAGCTCTTCAACCTTCGTTTCCAGCATGCTATTCACCAGCTCGACAATCCTCAGAAGATAGTTGAGACTAAGAAGAACATCGCTAAGATCCTTACAGTCCTCACCGAAAAGCAGGCGTAAGCGGGAAAGGAGATAAAAAATGGAAAGAAATCTCAGAAAGACCAGAGTTGGTATCGTATCCAGCAATAAGATGGATAAGACAATCGTAGTTTCCATCCTTGACAGTGTTAAGCACCCGCTTTACAAGAAGGTTATCAAGAGAACCGTAAAGTTCAAGGCTCATGATGAACTCAACGAATGTAATATCGGCGATAAGGTTGAAATTATGGAAACAAGACCCCTCTCCAAGGATAAGAGATGGAGACTTGTTAGAATCATCGAAAAGGCAAAATAAGATAGCAATTGTATCTATATTCGATACAATCATCCAATATAAGGAGGATACATTAACATGTTACAACAGCAGTCGTTGATGAAGGTTGCCGATAATACCGGCGCCAAAGAACTCATGTGTATCCGTGTGCTCGGTGGTACAGGCAGAAGATATGCCCGTATCGGAGACGTTGTGGTTTGTGCCGTTAAAAAGGCAACACCCGGCGGCGTTGTTAAGAAGGGCGATGTTGTTAAGGCAGTAGTCGTAAGAACAGTACAGAGCCTCAGACGTGCAGACGGTAGCTATATCAAATTTGATGAAAATGCAGCTGTAATTATAGGTGCAGATAAGAACCCCAAGGGTACTCGTATTTTTGGCCCGGTGGCAAGAGAGCTTCGTGAAAAGGATTACCTTAAGATTCTCTCCCTCGCTCCGGAAGTACTTTAAGGGAGGAATTGAAAATGGCTTTAACTAAGTATGAAAAGAAGCTCGCTGTAAAGACTGGCGATACAGTAGTTGTAAACAGCGGCGATGACAAGGGCAAGAAGGGCAAGGTTCTCGAAGTTTCCAAGTCTGAAGGCAAGGTAATTGTTGAAGGCATAAACATCGTAACAAAGCACGTAAAGCCCAGAAGACAGGGCGAAGAAGGCGGTCTTATCAAGACAGAAGGCGCTTTCTACGCATCCAAGGTAAACGTTTACTGCGCAAAGTGCGACAAGGGTGTAAGAGTCAGCCACAAGGTTGTGGACGGCAAGAAGATCCGTGTGTGCGCTAAGTGCGGCGAAGAACTTTAATTCGTGAGGGAGGAAAAGTAAAATGGCAGCTAGACTTAGAGATTATTACAACAACGAAGTTGCTCCCGCACTCATGAAGAAGTTCGAGTACAAGAGTCCGATGCAGATACCCAAGCTTGATAAGGTGGTTATCAACATCGGTGCGGGCGACGCTAAGGATAACGCAAAGGTTATCGACAATATTATCGCAGACCTCGAAATTATCACCGGTCAGAAGGCAGTTCCCACTTACGCAAGAAAGTCGGTAGCTAACTTCAAGCTCAGACAGGGCATGAAGATCGGTGCAAAGGTTACACTCAGAAGTGAAAAGATGTATGAGTTTGTAGACAGACTCTTCAACCTCGCACTTCCCCGTGTACGTGACTTCAAGGGTATCAACCCCGATTCCTTCGACGGAAGAGGTAACTATTCCCTTGGTCTTAAGGAACAGCTCATATTCCCTGAAATCGAGTACGACAAAATCGAAAAGATCAGAGGTATGGACATAGTATTCGTAACAAGTGCAAAGAACGACGAAGAAGCAAGAGAACTTCTCAAGCTCCTCGGCGCACCCTTTGCAAAGTAAGAGGGGTAGGTAAAGAATTATGGCAAAAAAGGCAATGGTATTAAAGCAGCAGAAGACACAGAAGTTTTCTACTCGTGAATATAACAGATGTAAGATTTGCGGACGCCCCCATTCTTATATGAGAAAGTACGGTATCTGCCGTATCTGCTTCAGAGAATTGGCTTACAAGGGTCAGATTCCCGGAGTAAGAAAGGCAAGCTGGTAAATCTATCTCAAGTTTAAGACTAAATAAATAAGGAGGTCAACAAATCATGCAGATAACAGACGTTATAGCAGATATGCTTACACGTATCCGTAACGCAAACTCTTCTAAGCACCCTACAGTAGATATCCCTGCTTCCAGTGTTAAGAAGGCAATTGCAGAAATCCTTCTCGAAGAAGGTTACATCGCAGGATACGAAGTTCTCGATAACGGAAATCAGGGAACTATCAGAGTAACTCTTAAATACGGCGCAAACAAGTCCAAGGTTATTCAGGGTCTTAAGAGAGTATCTAAGCCCGGCCTTAGAATTTACACAAGCTGTGAAGATATGCCCAAGGTAATGAAGGGACTCGGTATTGCGATCATCTCCACATCCAAGGGAATTATGACCGATAAGAAGGCAAAGGCTCTTCATGTCGGCGGTGAAGTTCTCGCATTTGTTAGGTAATTAAAGTACCAAATGATACGAGTGAGCTGTAAGGCACAAAATGTGTGCATACAGACACAAAAATCGTAAATAACGCAAAGGAGAAAAGTTATGTCAAGAATAGGTAGAATGCCTATTACTGTTCCCGCTGGCGTTGAAGTAAAAATCGGTGACAACAATGTAGTTACAGTAAAGGGTCCTAAGGGCACACTTACTAAGGAACTCAGCGCAAGAATGACAATCAAGCAGGACGGCGCACAGCTTGTTGTTGAAAGACCCAGCGACGAGAAGCAGGATAGAGCTCTCCACGGTTTAACACGTTCACTTCTTTTCAACATGGTTGAAGGTGTTACCAATGGATATAAGAAAGAACTCGAAGTAAACGGCGTAGGTTACAGAGTTGCAATGGAAGGCAAGACACTCGTACTCACAATCGGTTATTCTCATCTTGTAAAGATGGAAGCTGAAGAAGGTATCGAAATCACATGCCCCGATGCAAACCACATCACAATCACCGGCGCTGATAAGCAGAGAGTCGGCGAAGTAGCAGCAGTCATCAGATCCAAGAGACCCCCCGAACCTTACCATGGCAAGGGTATCAAGTATATTGATGAACACATCAGACGTAAGTCCGGTAAGGCCGGCAAGTAATAGAGAAGGGAGTGCAGATAAATGTTTTCAAGAAAAGACAGTAATATTCAGCGTAAAAAGAGACATACAAGAGTCCGCGGCAAGGTTAGCGGTACTGCATCCCGTCCTCGTCTCTGTGTATATAGATCTCTCAGCAACATCTATGCACAGGTAATCGATGACACTTGCGGCAAGACACTTGCAAGCGCAGCATCCAACGAAAAGGATTTCGCAATGTACGGCGGAAACAAGGAAGCTGCAAAGAAGGTTGGCGAAGCAGTAGCTAAGCGCGCAATCGAAAAGGGTATTACAGAAGTAGTATTTGACAGAGGCGGCTACATCTATCACGGACGTGTTGAAGCACTTGCTGAAGGCGCACGTGAAGCAGGCCTTAAATTCTAAGGAGGGGCAGACACATGGCTAGAAATTTTGACCCTGCAACACTCGGCGAGCTCGTAGAAACAGTTGTTGAAACAAGAAGAGTTTCCAAGACTGTAAAGGGCGGACGTATTATGCGTTTTGCTGCAGTAGTTGTAGTTGGCGACCAGAACGGTCACGTTGGCTACGGTATCGGTAAGTCTGCCGAAGTACCCGAAGCTATTAGAAAAGCAATTGAAGATGCTAAGAAGAATATGATCGAAGTATCTCTCAAGAACACAACAATTCCTCATGATATTATCGGCGAATTCGGCGCTGCAAAGGTTATCCTTAAGCCCGCTGCAGAAGGTACCGGTATCATCGCAGGCGGCACAGTAAGAGCTGTTGTTGAAGCTGCAGGTATCAAGAATATCAGAGCGAAGTGCTTAAAGTCAAACAATAAGATCAACGTAGTTAAGGCGACATTCGAAGGCCTCAGAGCACTCAGAAGTGCAGAACAGGTTGCTAAGATGCGCGGCAAGAGCGTTGAAGAAATCGTAGGCTAAGGAGGTAGCGGCAAAATGTCAAAGGTAAAAATTACTTTATATAAGAGCCTCATCGGCTGCTTAGACAAGCAGATTGCAACAGCTCACTCCCTCGGTCTTCGCAAGATCGGCGATACAACAGTACAGGAAAAGAGCGCAGTTACCGAAGGTAAGATCCGCGTTGTTTCCCACCTTGTATCAGTAGAACAGGAGGGCTAAGAAATGAAACTTCATGAATTATCTCCCGCAGCAGGTTCTGCAAAGGAATCATTCAGAAAAGGTCGTGGACACGGTTCCGGTAACGGTAAGACAGCAGGTAAGGGCCATAAGGGTCAGAATGCTCGTTCCGGCGGCGGCGTAAGACCCGGCTTCGAAGGCGGTCAGATTCCTCTTTACAGAAGACTTCCCAAAAGAGGATTTACAAACGATATGTTCAAGAAGGAATACGCTATCATCAACGTAGAACTTCTTAACGATTTATTCAATGACGGTGACACAGTTTCTATCGAAACACTCCTTGAACAGGGTATCGTAAAGAAGGAACTTTGCGGTCTCAAGGTTCTCGGCAGAGGTGAAATCACTAAAAAGCTTACCGTTAAAGCAGCTATCTTCTCCGGCAGCGCCAAGGAGAAAATTGAAGCCGCAGGCGGAAAGGCTGAGGTGATCTAAGGTGTTACAGACATTAAAGAACGCATGGAAAATAGCAGAATTAAGAAGTAAGTTACTCTTTACATTGGTAATCGTGGTTCTCTACAGAATCGGTTCTGTAATCTACGTTCCCTTTGTAAACTCTGCAGCACTCAACTCAGTGTTTGATCAGGAGGCAAGCCTTTTTGCCTACTTCAACATTCTCTCCGGTGATGCTTTCTCAAAAGCAACACTGTTTGCTCTTTCAATTTCACCTTATATCACAGCATCAATCGTTATCCAGCTTCTCACAATAGCAATTCCTGCCCTCGAAAGACTCTCAAAGCAGGGTCCTGACGGCAGAAAGAAGCTTACACAGATTACCAGATACTGCACAGTAATCCTTGCTCTTATCACAAGCGTAGGCTACTACTTCTTCCTTAAGAGCTACCAGATGATTACAGATACAAGCGTATTCGCTGCAATCGTAATCATTTCTTGCTACTGCGCAGGTGCGGCAGTAATCATGTGGCTCGCAGAAAAAATTAACGACCACGGTATCGGTAACGGTATCTCCATCATCCTCTTTGCAAACATCGTAGCAAGCCTTCCCGGCACAATCTACAGAGCGTTTGTAAACGTTGAAAACTCCAAGCTCGGTATCTTCGTTCCCATCATAACAGTAGTTCTTCTTCTTGCTATGATCGTATTTGTTGTTCATGTAACAAATGCAGAACGCAGACTTCCCGTTCAGTACGCAAAGCGTCAGGTTGGCAGAAGAATGTACGGCGGTCAGAACACCTACATTCCTATGAAGCTGAACATGAGCGGCGTTATGCCTATCATCTTCGCAAGCTCCATCGCTGCTATTCCTACAACAATTGCTCTTATCTTCCCCCCCAAGGGTACAGGTATCTGGAGCAAGATCGTTAACTTCTTCTCAAGCACATCTCCCGTTTATATGGTGATCTATTTCCTTCTCATCATCGGCTTCTCTTACTTCTATCTTGCAATCTCCTTCAACCCTGTTGAAGTTGCAAATAACGTAAAGAACAACGGTGGTTCGATTCCCGGTATCAGACCCGGTAAGCCTACTGTAGATTATATCTCAAGAATCCTCAGCAGAATTACACTCATCGGTTCTATCTTCCTCGGAATCGTAGCAACTCTTCCCCTCATCGTAGGTTGGATAGACAACAGCCTTTCGGGTCTTGCATTCGGTGGCTCATCCCTCCTCATTCTGGTAAGCGTTGCTCTTGAAACAACAAAGGAAATTGAAGCTCAGATGACAATGCGTCACTATAAGGGCTTCCTTGAATAAGAAAATACCCAAGCGTAAAAGAGGCTATTCAATGAATATTATATTTTTTGGAGCTCCCGGTGCGGGTAAAGGAACACAGGCTGAAATAGTCAGTCAAAAGCTTAATATCCCTACAATCTCAACAGGTGCCATAATCAGAGAGGCTATCAAAAACGGCTCTGAAATGGGCAAGTCCGCACAAAGCTACATCGAAAAGGGTAACCTTGTGCCGGATGAGGTTGTAATCGGTATAATAAAGGACAGACTCGACGAGGATGACTGCAAGGGCGGATTTATCCTGGATGGTTTTCCCAGAACAATCCCTCAGGCAGAAGCACTCGACAGAATGGGCGTGAATATTGACGTTGTTCTCGAGCTGTCAGTCTCCGACGATGAGATTGTGTCTCGTATGTCAGGCAGACGTGTCTGCCCTAAGTGCGGCGCAACTTATCACACAAAGTTTAATCCCTCGACTGCAGGAGAGACTTGCGACAAGTGCGGTGAAAAGTTGTCAATCCGTAAGGATGATGCTCCCGAAGTTGTAAAGTCAAGACTTGTGGTTTACCATGATGAAACCGAACCGCTTAAAGAGTATTACGGTAACAAGGGACTTGTAAAGACCGTTATCGGTCAGGAAAAGCTCGAAGATACCACAAAGCTTACTCTTGAAGCTCTCGGAATCTGAGGAAAAACAGATGATTAGCTTAAAAAACAAAGAAGATTTACTTCTTATGCGACAGGCAGGAAAAATTACCGCAGGTGCTCTTGAAGTTGCAAGAGAGCTTGTCAGGCCCGGTGAGTCACTTGTTTCGATTGACACGCACATCCGCAAGTTCATCGAAAAATCCGGTGCTAAACCGTCCTTTCTCGGATACGGCGGATTTCCTGCAAGTGCCTGCATAAGTGTGAACGAAGAAGTTATCCACGGTATTCCTTCTCAGAGAAAGCTGGAGGAAGGTGACATTGTCAAGGTCGATGTAGGAGCATTTTTCAAGGGCTTCCACGGAGATGCGGCAAGAACCTTCTTCTGCGGCAAAGTCTCTGAAGAAGCACAAAAGCTCGAAAGAGTTACACGTGAAAGCTTCTTTGAAGGTATTAAATTTGCCGATGTCAATCACAGAATCGGCGATATCTCAAATGCAATTCAGTCCTATGTTGAAGAAAACGGTTTTTCGGTGGTTCGTAACTATGTCGGTCACGGCGTGGGAAAGAATCTGCATGAAGACCCTGAGGTCCCCAACTTCGGACGTATCGGCAAAGGCCCGAGACTCTATGAGGGTATGACCCTTGCAATAGAGCCAATGGTAAATGCAGGTACCTACGACGTAAGGGTGCTTGACAACGACTGGACGGTTGTGACACTCGACGGTATGCTCTCGGCTCACTACGAGAATACGATTGCAATCACCGAAAACGGTGTTGAAATCCTGACGGCAACCGACGAATAACTAATCAGAAATTTAGAATATGGAGGGAAACGTTGTGGCTAAGGACGACGTAATGGAATTTGAAGGCGTTGTAACGGAAGCACTTCCGAATGCAACATTTTTAGTAAAGCTTCCCAATGACCATGTTGTTACAGCACATATCTCCGGCAAGCTCAGAATGAACTTCATTAAGATTTTGCCCGGCGATAATGTAACGGTTGAGGTTTCTACATACGACCTTACAAAGGTAAGAATAACCTGGCGAGCAAATTAAAATTTGCAAAGCCATTAAACAGGAGGATTTCAAAATGAAAGTTAAGCCTTCGGTAAAGAAAATATGCGAAAAGTGCAAGA
>JAGAUT010000077.1 GCA_017620655.1 Clostridia bacterium
ACCAACTGAGCTACAGAGGCAGACACCGCTGACTCTTTCCGTCAGCGTTTAGTATTATAACACAGCAATTTCTGTTTGTCAATACTTATTTCCAATTTTTTTGAAATTTTTTTAATTATGCCGAAAACCGCGTAAAATCAAGCTTTTTCAAGCATAATTTGCCTGATTGTTTCGATTTTTTCGAGAGATATGCCCGCCTCGACAAGAAATTTTGTCATTCTTTCCTTCCAGTTTTCACCATATCCCCTGAGAGTTTCAACCATTGAGGAAAATTCTTCTTCGTCACGGTTTTTGACATTTCCAAGTCCCGAAAGACATGTAAGCTCAAAATCCTTCATAAGTGTTTCTTCATCCACTCCGCAAACCGCCTCCAAGGTAAAGGCAAGACAGCCTGTTCTGTCTGCACCTCCCCAGCAGTGGAAGAATACAGGATAATTCTTTTCATCGGAAAGCACATTAAATATTTTTTTCAATGCCTCGAAGTTCTGCTCCTGTATGTATTCTTTATAGGCACAAAGGGGTATCTGACAAAGTTTTACATCTTTACCTATAGGCGACTCATTGCAAAAGCCTACCGCTTCCCCTCTCAGATCAAGGTCTGTCTTTATGCCGAGTGTATCGTGCATGGTTGTCTTTCCTGCTTCGGTTAATGCCTGGTGCATATCAAGCTCTGCACCTCTGTAGATAAGTCCTTGCTTTATTCTTTTGCCGTCCCCGGTCACATATCCGCCAAGGTCTCTTGCGTTTGTAGTGCCGTCAAAATACATGAATCTGGGAACAGCATCCTCGGTTGTAAAAGAGAAAATCTCACTTTCTTCCCTTGGGTTTCTGACACGCCAATAATATGTCCTGCCGATTTCAAAATTATAGCCGTCATATCGGTTTCTTGCGATAGCCGACAGAAAAATATCGGAAAAATCTGCTGTTTTTGATATTTCAAGGGTAGACGACAGAGCATCCTTTGCCTCCCAGCGAAAAGAAACTCTTGAGGGCTTTGATGCGTCAAAATGGTCGTGATACTGCCATCTGAAGGACTGCAGGTCAAGCTCGCCTGTCAGATACTTTCTGCCGTCACGTATAAACTCCTTCTGAACAGAGGTCTGCAACGAGATACAGGCACCGTTTACGGGGTTTTTAAGTTCTATCATATTCTCTCCTCAAATCTGACAGTTTTCGGCAAAATACTTCATCTTTCCGTTTTTGACCTTTTGTACAAAATCAAATTCGCTTTCTATAGGTTCTTCGGATTCCATACCCGCAAGTCTGTCAAGACGGGATGCAATATGATTGTCGGAACCGGCAAACTCGATTAAACCATACTTTTCAGCGTAGAGCTTTGCCATTTGGTTATCAAATGCGCCTCTGCTGGCATTTACCACTTCCGTACCGTGAATACATCTCGGGAAAAGACGGATATGGTCGATATAAGATGCCTCTCTGAATGGGTGTGCCTGAATGACAAGAGCGCCGTTTTCCATATAAAACTTAAGCTGGTCGGACTTTTTCATATCCTGAATTTCAGGATGAGAAAGGTACCACTCTTTATCAAGTCCGTAAACAAGAAAATCTGTTCCGCCAAAGGTTGTTTCAATTCCGAAAAAAACCTTTATCCCGATTTCCTTTTCGAGTCTTTTTGCCTCTTCATAGTCAGAACAGTAAAATTCTACCATTTCGGCATAGCTCTTGCCTCTTACATCGTGGCAGATATTTCCGTCAATGAAATGATTGGTAATAAAAATCCCGTCATAGCCCTTTGATTTGTAAAACTCCATGTTTT
Organism: Clostridia bacterium; assembly: GCA_017620655.1. GTDB lineage: Bacteria > Bacillota > Clostridia > Oscillospirales > CAG-382 > UMGS1387. The sequence continues at coordinate 1,778 of JAGAUT010000077.1, forward strand.
CTCTCACGCTTGCCGAGGCACAAGCACTTACAGGCGAGGTGTGGAGATGTGTCTCATACTTATACATATTAGTCGCCTCTTTTGTAAATTTCACTCATATTATATCAAAAGGCAATCATCTTTTCAAGGTTATATTGACTTTTTCCTCATTAAATATTATAATTTCTCTATAATCATTTACAAACTCTCAAGAGGTGATTTTCGTGACAAGTGTTGAAAAACTCGACAAAAACATGGTCTTTGACACAAAGATTGAAAGAGAAGGACTTGTTTTCAAAAGTATTGAAGAAGCCCCCTTCAAGGTTTACGGTGTTTTCAAAGACGAAGCTCCCGACCTTAAGACAAATATCTGGACAAGAATGCCCAATGATGTGGCAAAAGACATAAGCATTCACGTTCACAACATTTCAAGACAGACAGCAGGCGGCAGAATAAGATTCAAGACAGACAGCCCCTATATTGCACTAAACGTCAAGAATCTTCCCCGTCCTCCCATGCCTCAGCTTACACTCGTGGCTCAGGTAGGCTTTGACCTTTATATCGGAAACGAATACTACAATTCCTTTGTTCCTCCGTCAAACATCACGGTAGGTTACGAATCGGTTGTTGACTTTCCCACAAGCGAAATGAGAGAAATCACCCTTAATTTCCCCCTCTATTACGGTGTTGAAGATGTATTTGTGGGTATCAAGGACGGCTCAAAGTTAGAAGCCGCTTCCGACTATCTCGACATTCCCAAAATCGTATACTACGGCTCATCAATCACACAGGGCGGATGTGCAAACCGTCCCGGCAACACATACGAATCCATCATCGCAAGGGAAACCAATGTTGATTTTGTTGCCCTCGGTTTCGGCGGCGGTGCAAAGGGTGAGCCTTCCATGGCTGAATACATAGCAAGCCTTGATATGTCCCTGTTTGTTCTCGACTACGACCACAACGCACCCACCCCCGAGTATCTTGACGAAACACACGAAAACTTCTTCAAGATAGTAAGAAAAGCTCACCCCTCTCTTCCCATTATTATGATTTCCCGTCCCGTTTACTATCCCAAACCCGAGGAAATCGTAAGACGTGACATCGTAAAGAAAACCTATGAAAATGCAGTTGCCGCAGGTGACAAGAACGTATACTTCATCGACGGCACAACACTTCTTGAAGAATGTAAAAACAACGGCACGGTTGACGGTATTCATCCCACAGACTACGGTTTCCACTGTATGGCTAAGAAGATTCTTCCCGTAATCAAGAGTGTTTTAGGTTTATAAAAACGCAAAAGGAACTGCTTTTATTGCAGTTCCTTCTTTTTCCCTATTCTCTGTATAAAGCCTATAATCTGTCCCGACAGAATGACTGTCAGAAGCGAGTACATGATTCTCGTAAGCGGAATATACGTAAGAGAAAGTCCCAGTATAGTAATATCGCTTATCAGATAAACCCACTCTATTTTAAGCCCTGTCACATGGGATATACTCATGGCAAGGGCATCGTCGCCGCAGACTGCACCGCCAAAGCGTATGGAAATTCCCGTTCCGACACCTACAAACACTGCACCCAGTATTGCCGCCACAAGCGGCATCTCATAAAGCTCGGGATATATGTGCGGAAAGCTTTCGAAAATGCGGTAGAAAACCGAAAAACTGCCTGCCGCCACAGCCGAGTATATTATAAACTCTCTGCCGAGAAGCTTCCATCCGATAAGGTAACATATTACACTTACAACAAAATTTGTAATTGACGGTGAAATCTTAAACCAATATTCAAGAAGAAGATTGAGTCCCAAAGCTCCGCCCTCGGTAACTCCCGACAGCGAATGAACATTATATAGTCCAAATGCAAGGAAAGCACCACTCAGAACGAGAACAATACAAGACTTGATTTTTATATTTTTAAACACCATTCTCATCCTTTCTTTTGGGGTAGAATAATGCAGAACGCCAAACTCTGACGCTCTGCTTCTTTTTATTTATACTGAAGTGAATACATATAGTCCTTCATATCAACTACCGTATTTGTCTTTCTCGAAAGCTCCGCAGCAAAGCACATAAGGTAGCTCATACTGGAAACTCCGATGTCGGAAATTGAGTTGGAAGGATTGTTGTTTGCGATGTATTCGTAAAGGTCTGCCATGATACCAAGGTCGCCGCCGCCATGACCGCCTGCGATTGTCTGGTCAAACTCTTCTTCGGGATTATAGATAATTGTTGTCTTTCTTGTTTCAAAGGAATAAAATTCGAGTGTGTTCTTTTCCATATCTGCTCGAAGTTCACCCTTTGTTCCCATGAATGTGGAAACTCTGCCGCCCTTATTGAATGCGGACATGGTAAGTGTTGCCTGAATATCGTTACCGAAAGTGAAGCTTACAATCTGGTGGTCAACAACATCGTTATCACACTTATACACGCATCTGCCGTAGGGACTGGTCTTAAGTGCTTCATCTACCTCTTCGGGTGTGGGATTGAAATGTCCTGCAACTACTGCCTTGAAGTGCTGAACTTCTGCTGTGGGAAGCTTATAAAGGCTGGGTGCATAATAGTAGCAGGTATCTTTATGAGGACATCCGTCAAGGCATCGGCTCGGGGCGCCTTCGGGTGCATTTTCTTCTCTGAAGTAGCTTCTTGTGCCGAAGGAATGAACCTTTGTGCAATACTCATCAACAAACCACTGAAGAAGGTCTGTATCGTGACAGCACTTTGCAAGAATCATGGGAGCCGCTTCGTCTTCACGTCTCCAGCTTCCTCTTACATAGCTATGGCTCATATGAACATTGCCGACACCCTCTGTGTGGTTGATATTCATGAGCTTACCGAGATTACCTTCGTCGATAAAGTTCTTGATTGCCTTATAGAAGGGAGTATATCTGAGAACATGGCACACAAGCACCTTTACACCCTTTGCGATTGCAGCATCAGCAATGTCAAAGCATTCCTTGGGGTCGGGCGAAATAGGCTTTTCAAGAAGGATATCATAACCCTTTTCAATTGCCATCATTGCGGGCTCAAAATGCATCTTATCCTGTGTACAGATCATAACGATATCTGCAAGTTTTGGCTGAGAGAGAAGCTTCTTATAGTCATCATAGACGCCCTCTGCGGGAACATCATATTTATCAATAAAATACTGTCTCTTTTCAGGAAGGGGGTCTGCGATTGCAACAAGCTTGAATTTATCGGGGTGATCATCAAGATAATGCATATAGCAGCTGCCTCTGTCGCCGCAGCCGACAAGGGCAAGTTTTAACTGTTTCATGGCATTCTTCTCCTTCTATTAGGAACAAATTCGGTTAATTGTATCATACTTTTTTGGGATTGTCAATTGATTAACGAAAATTATTATTTTTTTGTCTAGGGAAATCGGGACAACCGCAAAAAATGCCACCCTTGGAGTGGCATTTTTTATATTTATAAGTTTTCCTTTAATTTGATTGACGTCCTATACTGTTCTGCTTCTGGAACATCAACGAATTCAACAACCTTATCAAAATTATCTCTAATTACAGATTTAATTTCATCAAGAGAAACATTGAAAAATTCTCTTCTATGATTCACCATATTCAATTTTTTGTTTTCAAAAGCTTTATGCAGTGCCGCCTCTAATGCGGGTGCGTCTTCAGAAAATATCATTGCATGAATATCAAAATCAAAAGGAACCGAAGCGTCGCCTAATTCATCAATTCTTTCTTGCGGGTCTAAACGCCTTGTCATACCAATTTTATAAATGTCTTCCCCAAAAGCACCAATATTTGAAATGATATAAACATAACCTGCTTTTGCATTTGCCTCTCTATAATCAATGTCTTGAAGATTTTTGTCAATTTCACCAAGTTGATTTTCTAATTCCAATTTCTTTTGAAGCAATTCTGCTTTTTGTTCCTCTGAGGCAGATTCTATCTGTTTAAGGATCGTTTCGAGAGCATTTTGATAATGCTTTTGCTCTTTTTGAACTTTCTTTCTTGCTTCTTCAATCTCTTTTTGCAGTTTCTGTTCTTCTCTTAATTGTGCCCTTAATTCTTTTTGTGCTTCCTTTTCTTCCTGCTTTTTTTGTTTATATTCAAAAGCGAGATAAAGCTCTTCGATTTTCGCCTTTAAATATTCACTAGTTATTGAAACACTCATAATTCTTCCTAATTTTGAAACAGCCTCATAAGAAGTATTAATCCTTTTTTCAGATAAATCTATATTTGCATATGTAACTCTATTGATCACTTCATCACATTCGCTGTTAAAAGCACGCAAAAGCAACTTTTGCATATCTTTTACCATCTTTTTGCCTTCAGATTTGCTGCCATTAACTTGCCAATTCATATTTCCGGAAACAGCTCTATCATTCTTTATTAAATCCTTTTGTTTAGACCTAATCTTATCTAATCTTTCTTTATATTCATCTGAATTTACAAAATCATACTTAGGCTTATATAAGGCAAAGTCTTGGTAAAGAAGCTGTTCATCAATATCAACCAACGTTTTCTTCCTTGAATCTATATTGCTTTGTATCTTCGCGATTTCTGCATTTTTTTCTTCTATTTGCTTGTGAATTGCGATTTCGTGTTGCTCTAAATCACGAATATGTTGCTCTAATTTGCATGCATCTAACATTTCTGGTGTCAGCATTTTTTTAGCATCTGCCAACTCCGTCGATAACCTCTCATTCTCAGCTTTAATTTTTGAGATTCTAAAAATATCAAAAAATCCCATTTTTTCTCCTCCTTTTAAAATCTAACAAAAAAGTGCGCCCAAAGGACGCACCGAAAAAGCGCATCCCTCATTGTTGTCACACAATTGCTTTCCTGTCCACAGGTATAGGCTAAGAGAGAAAACACCTTTTACCAAGATATTTTCCCTGTGAACATAAAAAGTATGCAATTTGTGTGACACAGATATTTTAGCACATATAGAAAAAGTTGTCAAGAACACAAAAAAGCACCCACCTCCGTGAGTGCTGATTTCCACTATTTTAACTATTCTTCAACTTCTTCCCGCTTACTTCTTACCTATTACTTCCCAAAAAATCCTGTCGTTTGAGGTAAAAGTGAAGAGGTAAGAGGTAAAAAGTAAAAATCCCACACTTTAGTGCAGGATTTTTTGGAGGCGCCACCCGGATTTGAACCGGGGCATAAAGGTTTTGCAGACCTCTGCCTTACCGCTTGGCTATGGCGCCGTATGGAGCGGATTACGGGGCTCGAACCCGCCACCTCGACCTTGGCAAGGTCGCGCTCTACCAAATGAGCTAAATCCGCATAGGTGGTTTAAATTTTAATGGCGACTCGGATGGGGCTCGAACCCACGACCTCCAGCGTGACAGGCTGGCGTTCTAACCAACTGAACTACCGAGCCATGTGGTTAA
>JAGAUT010000078.1 GCA_017620655.1 Clostridia bacterium
ATCATTACGGCTTGCAGACATCCAAATTTTGATGGCTATGTAGGAGTGTTCTGCTCCATTTGTCCGAGTCAGAATTTGCCTTTTTCAAAATATCATTTTTCCCGAATGAGCCATCCCCTCTTTTTGAGTGGAGAATTTTTGGTACTTTTGTTTCGGGACAAAAGAAACTCGACACCGCAGTGTCGAAACATTCCCCAAACACTCCCCAAACATTTCCCAAACATAAATTCCTGCCCTTTACGGATAAATATAAAAACATTGGCAAAAATACCCTTATAATCATGTACACACCGCAACGGCTCCAAAAGACCTTGCGAAAAAATAGATATCACTACAGAAAGGACTAACTTATGGCAAAAACAAACAACAACTATTTCAACTATAAGAACAAAAACAATCAGAAGCCCAAAGAACAGAAGATGAAAAAGCTGTCAAAGTTCAAGGTTATCCCATTAGGCGGTCTTGGCGAAGTCGGCAAGAACATGACCCTTGTTGAATATGAAGGCGACATCATTGCCGTTGACTGCGGTATCGGCTTTCCCGATGACAGTATGCCCGGCGTCGACCTTGTAATTCCCGACATCACATATCTTGAAGAAAATGCCGGCAAGATGCGCGGCTATGTAATCACCCACGGCCACGAGGACCACATCGGTGCGCTTCCTTATGTTCTCAGAATGGTGAATGCACCCGTTTACGGTACACTTCTGTCTCTCGGTATCGTTGAATCAAAGCTTGAGGAGCACGGACTTGTTTCTTCATGCTCGCTCAATCAGGTAAATGCAGGGGATAAGATAACCTTAGGCAAGTTCACGGTTGAATTTATCCACGTAAACCACTCGATTGCAGACGCTTGCGCCCTTGCTATCACAACAGAAGCAGGAACGCTTCTATTCTCGGGCGACTTCAAGATTGACCTTACACCCATTCAGGGCGAGCCTATGGATCTTGCACGCTTTGGCGAGCTTGGTAAAGAAGGCGTACTCTGTATGTTTATGGAATCCACCAACGCAGAACGCCCCGGCTATACAAAGTCTGAAATGACGGTAGGTAAATCGCTCCGTGAAATCTTTATGACAAATACCGATAAGCGTATTGTTATTGCAACCTTCTCGTCTAACGTTCACAGAGTTCAGCAGATTATCGACTACTCCCATAAGTGCGGCAGAAAGGTCGTGCTTTCGGGCAGAAGCATGGTGACTATCATCAATGCCGCAGTAAAGTACGGTTATATGGCAATCCCCGAGGGAACAATCATTGACGTTTCCGAGGCAAGACGCTATAAGCCCGAGGAAATCACAATTGTAACAACCGGCTCTCAGGGCGAGCCTATGAGTGCTCTTACGAGAATGGCATTTGCCGAGCATACAAATATTACCCTCGGCAAGGACGACCTTGTTGTGCTTTCTGCCTCCACCATTCCCGGCAATGAAAAGGACGTTACAAAGATTACTAATGAAATACTCAAGAAGGGTGTAACACTCCTCAACGACGAGGTTGCCGACGTTCACGTTTCGGGACACGCCTGTGCCGAGGAATTAAAGCTGCTTCTTCACCTTGTAAAGCCCAAGTATTTTGTGCCCCTCCACGGCGAATACAGACATCTTTCAAAGAATGTTTCACATGCCGTTGATATGGGTATACCCCATGAAAACACAATGATTGCCGAAATCGGTCAGGTTATCGAGGTTGGCGAGGATGTATTCAGAAGCATCGAAAAGGTGCAGTCGGGCAAGGTGCTTATCGACGGACTCGGTGTGGGCGACGTCGGAAGCGTAGTTCTCAGAGACAGACGCCATCTTGCAGAGGACGGCATTATTGTCGTTGTGGCAACGGTGGATGCGGATACCATGAATCTCATATCCGGTCCCGATATCGTTTCCCGTGGCTTTGTATACGTCAAGGAATCGGAAGAACTCATGGAAGGTCTTCGCAAGAAGGCGGAGGAGGTACTCGAAAGATGCCTCTGGGACGGCATGACCGAGTATAATCTTATCAAGGGCAAGGTCAAGGATGTGCTTACAAACTACATCTATTCAATCACAAAGCGCAAGCCCATGATTCTGCCTATTATTATGGATATTTAATGCAATTTGAAGATAAAAAGAGAGGAAGTGAAGCGGTTTGTTTTGCAACAATGAAGTTGACGGCGTTTTCGTAATGCCCAAAGAAGTTTTAAAATACATGAACAATGCAAAAAAGACAGAGCTTCGCCTCATTATGTATATTTTCGCAAAGGGTTCGTCCTTTGACACAGAGCAGGCTGCCGCCGACCTTAATGAAAGCGAGGATATGATAAATTCCTGCCTTGCCTTCTGGAGGGGAACGGGACTTATTTCCGAAACAGACGGCGGTGCAGGAATAAAAATACAGCACGCGAAAAAGAAAGAGATAAAGAACGGGCAGCCCGAGAGGGAAAAGGGATACTCCACCCTTGAGGTGGCAAATGCCACAATGAACGATGACGAATTCAGACAGATTGTCAAATTTGCTGAATCGACTCTGGGGGATCTTCCCAACGCATCGAAGCAGGCGCAGCTTTATTATCTCTACGAAAACCTCGGCATGCAGAGCGATGTAATTATGGGTGTTATTGCCCACTGTGCGGCAATGGGCAAAACCAGATACGATTACATCAAGAAAACCGCCGAGGGCATACATAATGACGGTGTTGAAACATATAAAGAGCTTGAATGCTATTTCAAGGCAAAGGAAGATTCAAAGCAGTTTGAGACGGCTGTGAAGCGTATTATAGGTGCAGGTGACAGGGCATTTACCAAGAGCGAAAAAATGCTTGTCGAAAAGTGGGAGAAGGAGTGGCAGATCAACGAAGAGCTTCTTACCCTTGCCTACGACAGAACAATTGCCCTTATCTCAAAGCCGTCGCTTCCCTATATGTCGAAAATTCTCGAAAGCTGGCACAATGACGGAATAAATACGGCAGAAAAAGCAGAGGAGCTTCTCGAAAAACAGGGACAGCTTGCAAAGAAAAAGTCAGCTGACGAAAAGGCTGAAATGACAGAAAAGGCGAGAAAAGCAGGCTTTGACTTCGATTTTGAAGATATATTTGAAAAGCCCTGAAACAACCCCATGGAGGAAATAAAATGAGGATAAAGAACCTCGGTATCGGTTCATTCGGAAAGCTGGAGGGAGGAAGCATCGGGCTTGACGACAAGATAACCGTCATAACCGGAAAGAACGAAGCGGGCAAGAGCAGTATTGCAACCTTTATAAAGTACATGCTCTACGGCTTCGACTCGTCCAAAAAGGCGGATGTATCCGAAAACCAGAAGAAAAAATACATGCCCTGGACAGCCGATGAGTGTACGGGTTCGCTCACCTTTGAGGCATCTGACGGCAAGACATATACGGCAGTACGCAAAACGGCACAGAAAAGCCAGAATACTGTTTTTGACGAAAACGACATGCCGCTGACAGGCGACAATGCCGGAGACTATTTTCTCGGCGTAAATGAAAACGCCTATAAAAAGACGGCGTTTATCGGTCAGAACGATACGGCATTTACCGACGACGGCGAGCTTGACTCGGCACTCAAAAATATGGTGTTTTCCGCCGATGAATCTGTCGACAGCCAGAAGGCAGTAAAAAAGCTGGAAGATATCAAAAAGCACTATCTAGGAAAAGCGGGCAGAAGCGGACTTATTCTTGAAACAGAAAAGGAACTCATCACGCTCCGTGAAGAAAGGGATAAGTGGAAGGACGGTCACAAAGAACTGCTTTCTTCCGAATATCAGCTTTCGGAAATACAGAAGAAGATTGCCTTCAACAAGGAAAAGAAGCTTTCTCTCGAGAGGGAAAAGGAAAACCTTGAGTGTTATGAGGCAAAACAAAGACTTGGGCAGATAGAAAAGGCTAAGGATGCACTTGAGGACGGAAAGGCGGCCTTCTCGGAGTATTTCAGACTTATGCAGAACGGCTCCTTTGTACCCGATGCTGATTTTGTTCAGCTTGTAAAGGCGGCACTGTCCAATATCAAGGGACAGACAAAGCGCACCGAAGAATGCAGGATTGAGCTTGACAGAGCAAAAGCGGACATGGAAAAAATAGGCTCGGATGAGAGTCAGAGCAGAATTCTTGAGATGCTTGTAGCCGAGAATGAAACGGCGGAAAGTCTTCTCGGAAAGGTAAAGACTCTCAAAAACAGCCTGAAAAAGACAAAGCTTATTGCCATTATCCTCACCTGTCTTATCGTGACAATTCCCGTGGCTGTTTTCTTTTATGTAAAGGCGTCGGGGCTTTCAAAGAAGCTGTCGGCACTCAGTGAAAAGTACGGCTGCAAGGACGCGGGTGAGCTTGAAGGTAAGCTTTCCTCGGGCGATGCATACAGAACGGCGGCAGAGTCGGCAAAACGTTTTCTCGATATGGCAAAGCAGGCACTCGAAAAGAGCGAAACCGAGCTGGAAGACTACATAACGGCACTTGACACCCTCGCTCAGAAGGGCGGCTTTGACAAAGAAAATGCCGAGGAATATATCCTGAAGGCGGCAGAATGGATTGACAGATGCACAGAACTCAAGGCAAAGTGCCGTGAGGACCTTGCTTCGTACAATGCCCTTGTTTCATCGGTCAACATTGATGAATTGACATCTCTTGCATCAAAGCTTGACGAAAGCATTGAAATCCGTGATGCCAAGACGGTGAATCAGCAGCTTATGTTCTACACACAGGCAAACGATGCACTTACCGTCCGTGAAAGGGAGCTTGAAAAGCAGGCGGCGGTGCTTTCAAATACATTGCCCAAACCCTCTGAAATTCAGTCGAGAATACTGTCCCTTACGGCACAGCTTGAGGAAATGAAGGATAAGCACGCTTCCCTCGGACTTGCCATTGAGGCACTCGAAAAGGCAAGTGAAAGCATGAGAAGCGAGGCGGCACCTAAGATTACCGCCGAAACAAGCGAGCTTTTCTCAAAGATAACAGACGGAAAATACCGTGCCCTCTATGCCGACAGCGACATGAAGCTGTCCTTCCTTGAAAAGGATGAGGCACAGGTCAGGGATGCAGGATACTTAAGCGCAGGTACCCTTGATGCGGCATATATAAGCCTGAGAATTGCCCTTTGTGAGTTTCTCTACAAGGAGCATCCCACACTCATATTTGACGACGCTTTCGCAAATATGGATGGTGAAAGACTTGGGAATACCCTTGACTTTCTCGTAAAGCTTTCCGAAGATTTCCAGATTGTGATTCTTTCCTGCCATGACAGGGAAAAGGAATATCTTAAGGACAAAGCAAAAATTATCAACTTCGAGGTATAGTCGGGATGCCCGACGGCAAATTTCGCGGCAAGTGTTTGTGCTTAATGAATATTGGCAACCGCGCAAACGGCTTTTTGTTGCCGCATATAGGGCGCGCGACAACAAAATTTCACAGAAGTAACAAGTGGCAACCTGTGGTCGCCACAGGAGGTATAATATGGCATTTGATAAAGCAAAGGCACATCTTGAAAAATACGGATTTGCCGACAGAATACGTGAGTTTGACGTATCCAGTGCAACGGTAGAGCTTGCGGCGGCGGCTCTCGGCTGCGAAGGTGCGAGAATATGTAAGTCACTTTCCTTTAAGCTTGACGAGGACAAAAGCGTACTTGTACTCACCAGCGGTGACTGCAAGGTGGATAACGCGAAGTTCAAGGCATATTTCGGCAAAAAGGCGACAATGCTCTCCTTTGAGGAATGTGAAGAAAAAATCGGCCACGCAGTCGGCGGCGTATGTCCCTTTGGTATAAACGACGGCGTTGACGTTTACCTTGATGAGTCCATGAAACGCTTTGAAATAATGTACCCTGCCTGCGGAAGCTCAAATTCTGCGGTGGAACTTACAATTGAAGAGCTTGAAAAGTGTTCAGAGTATAAGGAATGGATAGACGTTTGCAAGCGGTGAGCCGTTATGTGCAAAATTCCATACATAAAAAAACAACCCGTGTATTCTTGCACGGGTTTTGTGTTGCATATTCAACTTTTGCCTCCCTTGTGTAAAGGGAGGTGTCATTTTTGAAGAAAATGACGGAGGGATTGTCAGAACTTGAATACTATCCCCACAACCGCCGCAATGCCGATTAAAGCAATGGGATGAAGCTTTGGGAAAATCTTCTGAATAACAAATAAACACACAGCTAAGATTATCGCCTTTATGTTGAAAAATCCGCCTATTGTCGTCGATTCAATGTTGACAAGAGCAATTTTTACAACTCCGAAAAGTGCGGCAAGAATAAGTCCCACAGAAGCTGGACGAAGTCCGTAGAATGCAGACTGTACGTACTTGTTGTCCTTAAAGGCGTTAAGTATCTTTGCAACGAGAAATATAATGATTATTGCAGGTGCAATAAGCCCGAGGGTTGCAACGGCACCGCCGAATATTCCTGCCGTCTGATAGCCTGCATAGGTTGCCATGTTGACACCGATGGGACCGGGGGTGGATTCTGATATTGCTATCATGTCGGCAACATCACTCGCTGTGTACCATTCGGGATGACGTGAGGCAAGGTCGTAAAGGAAGGGGATAGTCGCAAGACCTCCGCCTACCGAGAAAAGACCTACCTTGAAAAATTCAAAGAAAAGTGAGAGGAAAATCATTTGCCGTCACCTCCGTTTTTCTTTGAGGTGCGGATGCTCTGAATAATAATACCTGCAAACGCCGCAATCAGAACAAGCCATACGGGTGAAATAAATTCACCGATAACGGGAATGTACTCTCCGAATGCCGAAAGCCCGAAAAGCAAAACGCAGATTATAAGTGCAGGAATGTCGGGAACCGACTTTTTCCAGAGCCTTAGTATTGCACTCAGAATAAGTACACATACACAAACTCTTATTCCTGCAAAGGCGTGCTTTACAACTTCAATGTCGGCAAAATTTGTGAGAAGTGCCGCTATCAGCGTTATGATTATTACGGGGACAGTTACAAGTCCGATTGTTCCCGCAATACCGCCGATAATGCCCTTTCTCTTGTTGCCGATAAAGGTTGCAACATTAGCGGCAATAATGCCGGGGGTTACCTGACCTATGGCAAAGTAGTCGTTAAGCTCGGTGTCGGTGACCCAACCGCGTTTGTCACAGAATTCCCTTGTAAGTATCGGAAGCATGGCATAGCCTCCGCCAAAGGAAACAGCACCTATTTTCATAAAGGTGAAGAATAAATCAAATAGCTCTTTCATATGCTCTCCTGTTTGTGCGAATAATACTTTTCTTTTGTCACGTTGTAGACGATAATCGTCTTGTATGACCCCTTGATAAACATTCCGTTTTTGTAAATGCCCTCGAAAGTCATGCCCACCTTCTGCATAACACGCATGGAGGCGTCGTTTCCTTCAATGCATTTTGCACAGTAGCCGTCAAGACCGAAATTTTCAAAGCCGAACTCCATAACAGCTCTTGCCGCCTCTGCCGCAAGCCCCTGTCCCCAGAAGTCTTTTGAGAGAACATAGCCGATTTCGGCGGTGTTTTTCTCATAGTCAAATGAGGTAAAGCCGCAGGTACCTATAAACTTTCCCGTCTCCTTGTGGATAAGACCCCAGTCGTTGAAAACGCCTGCCGTGTACCTTTTCTGCAGAAGCTTTATATATCTTTCGGTTTCTTTGACTGATGAATGACATGACCATGTAAGATACCTTGTCACGTCGGGGTCGCAGGAATACTCGTACATATCTGAGGCGTGCTCCGGAGAGATTTTTACAAGAAGAAGCCTTTGTGTGGAAAGCGTCGGGGGATTTGCAAAGGTTTCCTTGATTTTTATATCAAGGGATGAGTCTTTTTTGAATATGTCTAAAAAGGGCATAAAGTGTGTTACCTTTCAAAGGCAGGGGCGTTTTTACCCCTGCCGGAATTGTTGTTTTAAGGATTTGTAAGAACCTGCGCAAGGGGAGAGTCTTCACCAAGAATTATGGTTGACTGCTCGCCGAGGGACTTTTCAAGTGCATCGAGTGAACGTGTGAATTCATAGAAATTCTGCTTGTCGGCTGTGTTGTAGGCGTCACCTAAAATTCTCATGTATTCGCCTTCACCTTCGGCTGTGATTCTTGCAGCCTCTGCCGTAGCATTGGAAAGGGTGATACCCGTTTCCTTGTCAACCTCGTTCTTTATGAGAGTTGCTTCCTTTTCGCCTTCTGCTCTTTCCTCTGCAGCAATTTTGTTTCTTTCGGAAATCATTCTGTTGTATACGGTAGCCTCGTTGTCGGAGGGGAGGTCGAGCTTCTTGATTTTAATATCCATGATTTCGATGCCGTAGTTCTTTGTTTCTTCGGCTGTTGCGTCAATGACATTCTGATTGAACTTGTCGCGGCTTTCAATATCCTTTGGATTTATGATTGTGTCGCGGTCAAGCTTGCCCATTTCGATTCTGATGGCACTGTAGGTGAGCATGTCAATTCTCGTTTCAGCCTCGGAAATATTGCCGAGTGTCTTGTAGAAGGTGAGGGGGTCTGTAATACGCCATGTAACGTAGTTGTCAACCTGCATTGACTTGCTGTCGGCAGTAAGGACATCCGAGGGCTGCATGTCGTATAAAAGCACCTGCTTGGGGAAGTATTTTACATCGTCAATAACGGGGAACTTGAAATAAAGACCGGGTTCGGAAACTGTCTGTACTGTCTTTGAAAATCTTACTGTGTTTGCATACTGGTCAGGTTCAACGGTGTAGAAGCACTGCTCTGCAATAATGAGGACAAGAATAACAAGAACTATGCCGAGTGTGCCGAATATTTTCTTTTTCATATTATTCTCCTCCTTTATCAGTTGTTAAAAGCATCTATGGGAAGAAGCTTCTGGGTTGTGCCGTCAGAGGTGTCGATGTAAACCTTGGCATCGGGAAGCACCTTTTCAACCGTTTCAAAGAACATTCTCTTCTTTGTTACGGCAGGACTTCTTGTGTACTCCTCATACATGGCATTGAACTTTGCAACCTGTGCATTTGCTTCGTTGATTCTCTGCTGCTTTGAAAGCTCTGCCTCTGCAATAAGTCTGTCGGCTTCGGCTTCGGCTTTCGGAATCTGCTCGTTCTTGTATGCGTTTGCAATGTTTACGGCAGTTTCTCTTTCCTGCTTTGCCGTTTCAACGTCCTTGAATGCCTTTTTGACTTCCTCCGTGGGAGGCTCTGCATCCTGAAGCTTTATGTCGGTAAGCACAAGTCCGAGGTCGTATACTGCAAGCTCCTCGATGATGCTTTCCTTGATTTTTGTCTGAATTTCTCCCTTGCCGGTGGTGAGAATCTGGTCAACGGTGTAGGAGCTGATAACGTTTCTTATGTGGCTCTGTGCAAGACTCTTGAGAATCTCATCGGGATTCTGGGAGTTGTAGAGATACTTTACGGGGTCTGAAATCTTGTATTCAACAAAGAAGTCGCAGTTGACAATGTTGTAGTCGCCGCTTATCATCTTGCTTTCGTTTTCAACCGTGTAGGAGTTGGTTTTGCCTGCTTCGTATTCGGGTACGGCGTAACCGTAATGGGATGTGTCGTTCTGAGAACGGTATCCGATTTCAATCTTGCGGTAGACGTTTACGTCAACCTTTTCGGCACTCTGAATGCCGAAGGGAAGCTTGAAGTGCATGCCGGGGCCTGTAACGCTTGTCACCTTTCCGAAGGTTGTGACAACCGCCTGCTGCTTGTCGTTGACTGTGTATACGGAGGTCGCAACCGTAATAATCAGAACAAAAACTATAAGAATTATAACAGATGCCTTTTTGATTCCCGAAGGGGAGATTTTGGGCATTTTTGGCGAGGAGGTGCCGGGGCCCTTTTCGTGCCACCATTTCTGATTGTCCATATGATACATCCTTTCTTTATTATGTCTATGCTTTTAGTATATATATTATAGTTTTCTATTTCATGGATAAAATATTAAATATTGGTGCAAAGAGGTGATATATATGTGATAATTGCGGCAAAGGAGGCAAAAGAGGGCAAAAAACCGATTGACAGACAGGCGTAAAAAGTATATAATATATCTGTATAATTTTGACAAAAAGCGGAGATACCAATGATTTGCAATAACATCTTAGAATTTATGGGAAACACACCCATAATACGACTTAATAATATAGCCCCTAAGGACGGTGCGGAAATTCTCGTAAAGTTCGAGGGACTTAATGTGGGCGGCTCGATAAAGACAAGAACTGCTTATAATATGATACTCGACGCCGAAAGACGCGGTCTTCTCCATAAGGACACGGTAATTGTAGAGCCTACCAGCGGAAATCAGGGCATAGGTCTTGCTCTTGTTGGTGCAGTTAAAGGCTATAAAACAAAGATTATCATGCCCGACTCTGTAAGCGAAGAAAGAAGAAAGCTCGTAAACCACTACGGTGCCGAGGTTATTCTCATTCACGATGACGGAAATATCGGTGCCTGCATTGAAGAATGTCTTGCAACAGCACTTCGTATGCGTGATGAGGACCCAAATGTGTTTGTTCCCCAGCAGTTTGAAAATCCTGCAAACGTGCAGATTCAGAGAGAAAGAACGGGCGTTGAAATACTCGAACAGGTGGGTCATGAAATCCACGGCTTCTGTTCAGGTATCGGCACAGGCGGTACAATTACGGGTATCGGAGAAACACTAAAGGCGGCAAACCCCGATATTACAATATGGGCGGTAGAGCCTGAAAATGCGGCAATCCTTTCGGGCGGTTCAATCGGCACGCATATCCAGATGGGTATCGGCGACGGTATCGTTCCCGAAATACTCAATACAGAGATTTATGATGATATTTGTATTGTAAATGACGACGAAGCCATACAGACGGCAAAGGATTTGGCAAGTAAGGAAGGCATCATGTGCGGCATTTCCAGCGGTACAAATGTTGCGGCGGCAATAAAGCTTGCTAAAGTTCTCGGTAAGGGCAAGACGGTTGTAACTGTTCTTCCCGATACAGCCGAAAGATATTTCTCGACACCGCTTTTTGAGTAAATATAAGGAGCAAGGTTATGCTTACCATTAAAAAGAAAAAGGGCACGGACTTCAAAATTCTCAATATTACAGATACTCACCTTGTAACGGTTGACTGGGAAAACCCCGCTGTAAGGGATAATTTTGTTGCGACGGTTGATGAGCTTGTAAGGGCAACTTCCCCTGATTTAATTACCATGAGCGGTGATATTGCCTTTGCCGAATGGACAGGCTCCTATAAGTACTTCGGCGACCTCATGAATAAGTATAATATCCCCTGGACTATGTGCTGGGGAAATCACGACCACCAGGCGGGCGAAGAACAGCTTGGCATATACGAAAAACAGTTCCTCGAATACAGTAACTTTTTCTATGAGCCCACAAGAGAGTTCGGCGTCGGAAGTAACGTTATTGCAATTGATAACGGCGAGAGGGTAGTACACGGAATTGTTATGATTGACAGCTTTGACCCGGCAAGTCCTACCGTTCCCGAAGACGACCCCGAA